>CAZBAJ010000012.1:0-16470 GCA_964490125.1 uncultured Candidatus Saccharibacteria bacterium | reverse complement strand
GGCGCTACCCAAAACAAGAAGAAAGGGGGTTTACACAGACCTCTTGACACTACCGTCTCGCTGTGCACTAGCATGATGTTATTGTAAAGAGGTGTTTACACTAAACACATTACGGTGTTAATTCTGAATACAGATTAGCATATTACTATGGGTTTGGTTGACTTGGGGGTGGGGGTTTGATATTATGTGAATACTTAATTCATCGAAGGAGCTCTCGCAAGGGGGCTCTTTCTGATTTAAGGGGTTTTGGTGTACCTAATAACGCTACCCAACTTGTCGAGCGAAATAAATAAATCCGCCTCTCTATGAAATCCTTTAGCGTAGATGTAAAAAACCGCATGAATTTCTTAAAGTCTATTGTCCAGCCCATATCATGCTGGCAATAAAGAATATTTGCGGCATCAATAAAAATACGCACTCTTTCATACGGTTCCCAATATTGTTTGTCGTTAATGTTAATATTGGTGTTGTTATTTTGTGTCATGACAACTTTATTAATAATAAAAAGCCCGCCTTTTCTTGCTTTTGTGAACTGAAGCAAAATGTGGGCGGGTTCCGAGAACTAAATTTAATTTATCATATTTGGAGTTGGAAAATCAAGGGGTGTTTGTCATACTTTGTCGCCTTGACTTTGAAGTTGGGCGGTGCTAACATATCTTTAGTTTAACTCTACTCCGTCGCAAGGCGGGGTTTTTTTATCTGGTAATCTGGTTTTTTATATACTCTAGAAAGATATAATTAGCACTAAGTTTTAATTCCCAAGAAATCATGGCGCGGGTGGAAAAAACCCAAGTTTGGGGATTTTACCTTAGATATTTACTAAAACCTTCTTTAACTAAAGTTACCACATTGGTAAAAGTTCCGTCTCCACGCTCGTTTATTGGTAAAAACTTAGTCAAGTCCCTTTTTATATCGTCTGGTTTGACTGCATTTAGCTTGGACATAAAAGCCTCGTTGGTGAAGGTGAGTTCGTAATAAGCTGTCTTTTTGCTAATAAGATCAAAATCGAGTTCCGTATCGTTAAGTAAAAAGGCTATATCATATAGATCGCGGAGCTTATCTCTGCTTAAAAACGCCCTAACCTTTTCTGCCAACAATTCCTTCTTACTTAGAACCTTGATTAAAGGTCTAGCGGGACTTAGCGGGTAACCCTTAACTTGAACCAACCGATTATCTGTTGAAGCAAAAACATCATTTCTCAAAGAAAAATCCAAATGCATGCTGGCTTCAAACGGAAGATCTGGTAGAGAAAACTTAAGCAAGTAGGTATAACCTGGAGCATTTTTACCAATAGTCCGCTCTTTTAAGTAGGCTCCCGGAAAGTGCTCACCAAAATATTTGACTGCGTTATCGATTATTGCCTTTGCAATGTCTTTATCCTCGCACAAAGTAAAATCCAAATCCTCACTGAATCTTCTCCCACCGTATATTAACCTAAGGCATGTTCCACCCTTAAAAACCATTCCAAAACTTTGGGATTGAGAGTAAATGCCTTCCAAAAATATAATCTGGGCGTACTCCCTCCCCACCGTAAAAGCATCTATTTTGTATGACTTAACCAACTCCTTAATTTGTTCGGAACTTAGCATTTATTTCCTTTAGTAAATTACTAAATGACTTCTTCCTTATTCTTTGGGCGTAGCTTACCAACTTATCCTTTGAGATATTATCCAAAACCAGCTCGTCAAAAAAACCTACTCCCGGACTTTCTCTAAAAGATTCCAAATAAATTTTATCAACCAATGACTTTTCCGGGTCAGCAATTAGTGCACCGTTAATAACCTCATAACCCCAAAAATAGCCGGGACTCATGTGAAAATAGTCGTACGAAACATTCTCATAAGTAATGACCTTTGCCCTTTTTAATGTCATGGCGGTAACACTTAAAGGGACCTGTATAAGTATTCCGTGGTAATTAAGGGCAGAATCAAGACTTATGTAACTTGGTTCATACAGTGCATTAGAATATTCAAAATTACTAAGATTTTCTCCCATCAGGGTGTAACAGTCCCTTTTGATTTGCCTAATAAGCCCTCTGTCTTTAAGCCTCTTTGCCCAAACCTTAACTGTCCTCATATCACCTCCATAACCCGCAACAGAGGCTAACTCACGGGCAGAAAACACCTTCTTCCCCATAGTTTGACTTATTCTGTAAGTATCAAAGCTCGACTGCATGGATACAGTATAGTATACAGAAATGTATACTTCAATGCACCCATACACCGAGGTTTTCGTCAATACTATGGGTTTGATTAAATGCACTCAATCATGAGGGAGAAACGACCGCCTACCTGCGTGGTAAAACGCCATGTCTCCCGCTTTTAATTAAATGCGAAACTTGCCAAAGTCCAACTTCCAACCCGTATAGATTATTTGCCCCATCGCGTTGTAAATGTCCTTGGATGTTCCAAGGTTTAGATTGTTAAGATTTTATTTGACTTTTGAAGCCGGTTTTTAACGGGGCGGAGGTTTTTTAGATATAACCTTTGCTACGATGTTTATTGATTGGGTTGTTTTATCTGACTTTGTTGAATAGAGTCGGATCTAAAGTTTCTTACTGCCCCACTAGCAATCTCTGTAAGTCGCTGATTAGCCGAGTCGATCTGCTTATTAAGTCGCTCTATTTCTGCTTTTTGACCCGCCACAATTCCAACTAAATTTTCCAGCTTAGATTCAAGAAGTTTAATTTGAGCTTCCGCCTGCGCTTGTTGAATAGCCTCTTTATGACCAAACTCCGCATTAAGCTGATTTGAATTTTTTGATACCGCCTCTTCTATACCTTTTACCAAACGATCTTCAAATGTCTTGTCCTTTTCCCTAAGCTCTTTTAACTCCATTTCCGCAAGCTTGAGCTCCTGCTCCCGCCTCGCTAGATCGGCTTCCCGCTTTTGCTTTTTGTCCACCCAGTCGTCCTCTTCTAACTGGCGCTTGCGTTTTACATTGTAATCGTAGTCTTCCTGCTCTCTTTGTCGACTCTTTCTCTCTTGATCTTTTTCACTTTCCCATTTTTGTTTTTCAACCTCTCTAGTTTCAAACAACCTAGTAAGTGAGTTAGAAATCTCTTCGACCTTTGACATAACTTCCTCCACATTGTCATACACCGAAGAGGCTAAATCGTCTATTTGGTGTTTGAAAACTGTTTTTAGAGAATCCGCGGTTTGTTTAAGTTTTGTGGCACTAGATTTCTTTGTCTGCTCGTCGTCATCGTTATCTTTTACTTGATCCAACAATTTGTAGTAAGCATCCAAAATATCCTGCTTTTTATCCTTTTCGGTAACCTGGGGTGTGTCTGCATCTGTCATAAATAGGATAGTACCACCTGTTGCAAATGACTGCAACTAACCCTGCTTGGTAGAAGAGTCGATTGACTCCCCGACAAATAAGTGGTATTTTCCTAGAATGAACGGGCTACAAAGACAACTAAACACGGAGCGAGCTGTAGATTTTGGACTAATGACCGAAGGTCTTAGAAAGGCCGAGAAACAGGGTATTTTTGATTTAAACGATTTACTAAATCTTTTACTAACTAAGTATCTGGCTGATCAGGTGATATTTGATAATCCCAACAAGGACGGGTATCGCAAAAACACTACTAGGTCTGGTAAATCTGGGAGCAGACTTGCGAATCTGGAACGCAAGTATAGGTCAAGTAAAAAAATATACAAGGTTTCAAATGGTACCCAGTTTGTTTCTGCCGTTTTTGGACAATGAAACAAATTGAGTTTGACCCCGACTTCAAGAGGAATTTACAAAAGCGGTTCCAAAATACCCCTGTGGAAGATAAAATCAAGGAAAGAATCGATATGTTCTTGAACGATAGAAGCAACCCGCTTCTAAAAGACCACTCACTAAAGGGAGAGATGGGAAAATACAGATCCTTTTCTATAAGTGGCGACATTAGGATTATCTACTTTGAAGAGAAAAATAAAATAGTGTTTTTAGATGTGGGCAAACATACACAAGTTTATTAATAACCAACTGTGACGGGCAACCGAAAGATACTATAATAAGACCGTGGAACAGGCAGAAACAAACATCCTAGAAAAAGCCAAAGCGTTGGCGCAAAAACACCATAAGGACGACAAGCGGGAGTCGGGGGAAAACCTGTATGACCATTTGGAGGCGGTGGTTAAAAATATGCTGGACGCAGGTATTACGGACGAAAAAATCTTGGCAAGCGCGCTTTTGCACCATTTGCCCGGTAAAACAGCACAGGTTTTGGAGGATATTAAACGCGAGGTAGATGAAGAAGTAGCCAAAATTGTGGAGCTTTATCATAACTTGACGCAAAAAGACATAAAGCGGGAGACGCCAAAAAACTTTAACGAGCATTACATCATACAAACTTATATAAATTTAGCGCACGACATGAGGGTTCTGGTCCTGGCACTTGCCAACCAATGTCATAATATTGAAACTGCCTTTGCTTTGCCAGCCCAAAAACGCAAGGAAGTGGCAGAAAAGACCATATTTTTATACGCTCCTATTGCCAAAATGTTGGGGCTTTCAAAATTTACTAACACTCTGGAAAACGAGTCTTTTAAGATTTTAAACCCCGCCATGTACACTAAAATTCAAAAGGCGGTGGAACAAAAATCCGCTGATCTGCAAGCGTTTTTTGCTGAGGCTTTGCCTGTGGTTGGGGACTTTCTTAAAGAAAATAATATCGACGCCCAAATGTCGCACCGCATTAAACACCTATACAGCATCTACAGGAAGTCAGAAAGATATATTGGCAGAGGCGTGGAGGTTGGAGAAGATTTTGACTCAATTTATGACATTGGAGCAGTAAGGGTTGTAACCAAAACTGTGGAACAAGTTTACGCAGTTGAGGATATATTAAAGTCGTTGTGGGACCAAATCCCCCACTTGCGCGACGACTATATTCAAAAACCCCGTCCTACCGGTTATAAATCTCTACATAACACTTTTATTGTAGAACCGGGTCTGCATATAGAAGTCCAAATTAGGACGCAGGAAATGCATCAAGAGGCGGAATACGGAGCTTGCAGTCACCTATTTTATAAAGTCGGTGAAAAGTTTAAAAACGAGCTGGAGAAAAATCCCAATTGGGTAAAGGATTTAAACTATTTTGAATCTTACGACAAGGCGGTTATTAAGCATTTTAGTAACAATGTGTACGCATTTACCCCCAAGGGCGACATCGTAGAATTACCGGCAGGTGCCAAAGCGTTAGACTTTGCCTACTATGTCCATACCGACATCGGTAATGCTTTCGCTGGAGCTAAAATCAATGGGCGCATAGTCAAACTGGATACTGTTATTAATGACGGTGACATTGTGGAAATTTTGGTGGACAGAACAAGACGGCACCCCAGCAAGGACTGGCTTACTTTAGTTGGAACTAAAAAGGCGCGGTGGGAAATATTAAAGGGCTTAAGAGCAAGTACATCGGGTGGATTTAGCAATCCACATAGCTTGCATTAGTTTTTCGCATCTGTAATATCTAAGTTTAGATCGCCCTCTTCCTTCTGCTCAGAAGTAAGGGCTTTTGTCCCCTGCTAGGTGTCGGTTATTCGCCCCACGCGGGGGCGTTTTTTACCCGTTTAACATGTCAAACCGAGCATAATTACAGATGACGCATTTGTTTTGGAAACCTGCAAAGTCCTAAAGCCTAAAAATTACTATCGTTTTAACCCCGTAACCAGGGGCATAAACCGCACCAGTGCCAAAGTGTAAAATATACTTTACATTTTGACACCAAAGTGTAAAATATACTTTATATTATGCAGTACACCATAAATGCACTAAAACAGGTGATTACCGACTCCATGGCGTTGCCGAATGAACCGTATATTTACAGAAAAAATCACACTGATTGGCTTTATAAAAGCCTAGATAACAGCTTGATAAAGGCTGTTACAGGATTTAGACGAGTTGGAAAAAGCATGTTACTAAAAAAACTTGTCGAACACTTAGTGGAGAATCAAAATGCCGACCCAGATAATATCTTTTACATTAACTTTGAACACGACGCTTTAATAGGGGTAAAAACAGCAGAAGATCTTAGATCCCTGTACGAATTATTTGTTGCACACTCTCCGCTAACAGGGACTAAGTACTTATTTTTGGACGAAATTCAAAATATTAAAGGTTGGGAACGATTTGTAAGAACAATGCACGAATCTCAAAAAGATATTTGCAGAATCTACATTACGGGATCCAACAGTTCCATACTTTCCGGAGAACTGGCTACATCGCTGGGAGGCAGAGTACTTGAAAGAAAAATCAAACCCTTTAATTTTAGAGAGTACCTTAGCTATAAAGGGAAGGAAATTAAGGATTTTAACGATTTGATAGCAAATAGGGTCGAGTTGGGTCAGCACTTTAATTACTTCTTATCTCACGGAGGCATGCCAGAAAGCATAAGCTTGGAGGAAACTATGGCAAAAAGTTACCTTGATGCCGTGTTTCAAAAAGTCGTTATACAGGATGTTGCTAAAAGGGCAAGCGTTAGAAGGGTACAAACGCTCCAGGATCTGTTTAAGTACGCTGTAACTAATGTCGGCAGTATAACCAGTGTAAGGTCGCTTCAAAAAGTTTTAAGCGGGTCGGGGGAAAATATAACCTCCCCTACTATATCTAAGTATTTAGACCTTTACCACAAGTCTTACGCGTTAAAAGAAGTCTCAAAATTCAATTGGAAGTTAAATAGAATCTTTGAAAAAAATCGCAAACTTTATGTCGTTGATAATTCATTTATATCAGCATTCTCGCTCAATAAACTAAGTCTAGAAAGTCAGCTATTAGAAAATTTTGTTTTTAATGTGCTGGACGAATGTGAAGACGACAACATTTTTTATGGACAAGACGAGAATGGCAAAAAGATTGATTTTGTTGTCAAGCAGGGTGCGGAATTTTACAAGTACCAAGTAAGCGTAACGCTAAACCAAACATCTTCTGCAAGAGAATTTGGTAATTTTGCACTTATTGCAAATTACTGCGGTAAGGAAAATAACTTTTTGGTGACACTAGACGGGGATTTAAAAACCCACGACATTGGCGGAATAAAAATACATCAGTTACCTGCCCTGTATTTTGCCCTTGGTGAAGACTTTTACCGTCCCTATTTATGATATTTCCGAGTAATTCAATGGGTTTGAGTTAATCTACAAAAGTTGCTTTATGCAATCAACTACCCACTTGTAAGAATCAACGGGTTTGTAACCCAACCTCTTAGCTTCCTGAAGTCGCTTTTGGGCGTGAGGAACGGTGCGAATCTCCCCTAAAAGTCCAACTTCCCCAAAAAGGGCGGTAGTTTGTTTTAAGGGTTTTTCTAGTATGGCGGAGGCTAAAGCTAAACATACCGCAAGATCAGAGGCGGTGTCGGTAACCTTAAAACCCCCGGCGATATTTACATAAATGTCGTACTGATAGCAAGGCAGTTTACACCGCTTTTCTAAAACAGCGAGGAGGACTTGGAGTCTGTTGACATTAAATCCGCTGGCAGTGCGTTTGGGATAACCAAAGGAGGTCTTTACGGCTAAAGCCTGGATTTCATACAGAATTGGTCTAAATCCCTCCATAGCAACTGCAACACACGAACCTATCATACCTCGGTCTTGCTTGCTAATAAACAATTCGCTGGGGTTGGTAACTTCTCTAATTCCGCTTTCCACCATCTCAAACATGCCGACTTCGGAAACAGCGCCAAACCGGTTTTTAGTCGTCCGCAAAATTCTGTAAAGGTGTTGAGAGTCACCCTCCATATACAAAACAGTATCTACTACATGCTCCAAAATCTTGGGACCGGCTATTTCCCCGTCCTTAGTAACATGCCCCACCAGTATGACGCAGATATTCATACTCTTTGCTACCCTAACGAGTCTTTGAGAACACTCTTTTATTTGGGCAATGGAACCTGCAGACGACATAAGATCTTTGGTGTACAAAGTTTGGATAGAATCGACGACCAGAAATTTGAACGCCTGACATTTTATATTCTTGTCATTTTTAACATTTTGACCGTTTTTGGAGTTAGAGTATAAAACTTGCTCAATGACTTCGGACTCGGTTTCTTGCAAGGTGTATAGATTGGCGCCGTCATAACCTAACCTTTCTGCCCTTAGCTTTATTTGACTAGGACTTTCCTCCCCACATACATACAAAATATTGCTATCACGCAGACTTTTACACACTTGGGTAATTAAAGTACTCTTACCTATTCCGGGCTCACCGGCTAGAAGCACTACTTGCCCTGGAACAAATCCTCCACCCAAAACCCGATCAAACTCTCCCATGCCCGTTTTTTGTCGCTCTGACAGTGAGGTCTTTACTGTGGCTAATGATTCGACATTTAATGAAAGTGAGGAACTACTGGAAAAAGCGCCTGACGAACCTCTACCAGCTGACTTTTTTGTGGACGAGGTGTCTAAAGTTTCTACCAAAGTGTTCCATTGCCCGCAATTTGGACACTGCCCTGCCCAATTTGCAACCTGGGACGCGCAGTTTTGGCAAACATAGATACTTTTAACCTTTGACAACAATCCCTCCTTTTTCCACGGTGGCATGGATAGTCATTAAACTCGCCTCACTTTTGTCGCCACTTGAATCACGGGTTTTGTGTGGATTTTTACCCCTGTGGGGGCCATCGGTAATTTTATCGCCATCAGTATCGATTTCCTTATTGTCGCCCTCTTTTCCACCGTCCGTCTTATCCCCCATCCCAAGCAAAAAAGTAGCTATTCTATCCAACAGCTCCTTTTCCACCGTCCGTCTTAACGCTCGGGCACCAAACTCCGTAGAAAAACCTTTTTCCAACAAAATTTCCTTAACCTGCGGACTTGCCTCAAACTTTAGGTCTTTCTCTTTGAGTCGCGCAGTAACCTCGTCCAACAACAAATCCAAAATCTTTTCGGCGTCGGACTTTTCTAGCTGTCTAAAAGTTACCACCTCGTCAAATCTATTTAACAGCTCCGGTTTTAAGAACGACTTGACGCTTTGCATAACACGGTCCTCCACCTCTTTGCCGGATTTAACACCGCCCCCATAACCAATGTCGCGTTTGTGAATAATATCAGTACCCAAATTACTGGTAAGTATTACCACGGCTTTAGAAAAGCTATAAACCTCACCACGCATGTCGGTTAGCTGACCTTCCTCCATAATCTGGAGCAAAATATTTAAAACTTCCGGATGGGCTTTTTCTATCTCGTCAAACAAAACTACGCTTTGGGGCTTTCTGGCAATTTTTAAGGTCAACTCTCCGCCCTCATTAAAGCCAACATAACCCGGAGGCGCGCCCACAAGCCTTGCCACGGTATGTTTTTCCGAAAAATCGCTCATATCAAGCCGTATTAAAGCCCCGTCGCCAAAAGCCTCCTGTGCCTAAACTTTGGCAAGCTCCGTTTTACCCACACCGGTTGGACCTAAAAACAAAAAATTACCCACCGGTTTATTTTTGGGACGCAAACCCATTTGAGACCGCACTAAAGCCCTTGCTACCACTTCTACCGCTTTGGTTTGACCGATAATCTTTTGGTTTAGGCGCTTTTCCAAGTCGACCAGCTTTTTTGTCCCCACTTTATAGTCTTTATCTTCCTGCGGTTTAAATTGAATCAAAGCTTTATCCACATCTCCCTTTGTCAACGGTCTAATCTCAACATCGGTCTTTTTTAACGCCCCTTTTATTTTAGTTTCCAGCTGACTGTTAAGCTGGGAAAGTTGCACCGCAGTGTCGTAATTTTGATACATAAGCGCCTCTTGCACCTTAACCCCAAGGTCGACATGTTCAGCCATTAACTCTTTTATTGCCGTAGGAATTTTGGTTTCTTCAAACGACGCTGTTGAACAAGCTTTATCTAAAAGAAAAATGGCTTTTTGAGGAAAAACTTGGTCCTTTATCTCGCTTTTTGCCTTTTGATAGACATAATCAAGAACCGCGGGCGAAATCTTGGTCAAAAAAAAGCGTTCCAGCTTTTCTGCTTCCAGTTTTAGAATATTTAGTGTGACATCTTGAGGCGCCTCGTCCACCTCTACTATGCTAAAGGCACTAAAAAGATCGTCCGCCTCCGGTCCGCCTTCTGTACAAACCACAAATCTAGCCCCCGCGGAATTTAAAAACTCAACAAACTGCTTAAAAGCCGAAACCATAATTAAATTGGGTAAATGCTTTATAACTATGATGCAGTTATTTAACAGTAGAACCTCGTTGGCTAGGTCTTTTAGCGCCTTTTCATAAGCTAACACAGTGGTTGGAACTGAGCCGACAAAGCCCGTAAAACTAAAATCAATAACATACGCACCCATAAAATCCCTTGGAGCATCAAGTTGAGCTATTTTTTGAGCTAACGCCTCTGTTAAAGCCTCTTTACCCACGCCCTCTTCTCCCACCAACAGAACATTGGGATTATGTTTTTGGAGCAATATTGTGAACATTTTATCCAATTCTTTTCTTTCTACAATCTTGTCCTTTGGGTACAACATGTACTTACTAGTTAAATCGGTGCCGTGAGTAGTTAAATACACCACCTTACTTGAGCCTTTTATAGTTTTAAGGAGGACGGGTAAAGAATTGGCTTTTTCTACCGCCAAACCAACCAACGGACTGCCTTTATACTCCGCTTTAACTAATGCGGCCAATAATAAATGCTCTGTACCAACATAGTTGTGACCCATTTTTATGGCTTGGTAAAAAGCTTCCTCCACCACCTGATTAATATTTATTGGTTTTAAAGGGTCTTTTTTTAAAATATCGGTAAATTCTTTAGCAATTTTGGCGCCCATTCCGCCACTATTTACTATTTTAGTTACAAAGTCCGACAAAGTTGGCTGACTTACATCGTTAAAAGAGTTTAAAATATCTCGAGATCTTGAGTCTATTCGAGTAAGGAAGGTGTTCATCTCTCTTTTTCCCTCCGATCTTACAATGTTTCTATGATTCTTGCCCTGATTCTTTTTGTGTTTCTGGTTCTGTGTGATCATCTTCCTGTATTCCATATCCTTTTTGACCGTCCTGCTCTTGTACATCTTGCTCTTTATTTTTTCTCATGTGCTTCTGGTCGGGGTCCTTGTGGTCTTTATCTTTATCTTTGTCTTTATCTTTGTCTTTATCTTTGTCTTTCTTTTCATCCTTATCCCCTTCCGCTTGTTTGTCTTCTTTAAGGCTTAGTGACAGCTTTTGATTTTCCGAATCAATAGCTAAAACATGCGCTTCAACCTCGTCGCCCACCTTTAGCGGACCATTAGTCTGACTTACATGCAAAAGCCCGTCTAGCCCCTTGTCCACCTTAATAAAAGCGCCAAACGGCACAATTTTGCTGACCACGCCCTTAACTTTTTGGCCTACCCTAAACCTGCCCTCCACACCTTCCCAGGGATTTTCCGTAAGCCGTTTAACGCTTAGTGCCAGCTTTTTTGAAGCGTCGTCCACACCCATAATCTTAACTTGAATCTTAGAACCTACGCTGTAATAAACTGACGGGTTAGAAACCTTTTCCCACGCAATTTCGGAAATGTGAACCAGGCCTTCTATGCCGTCCAAGTCGACAAAAATACCAAACGGCATAACGCCTGTAACTATGCCTTCTACCGTGTCGCCCAACACAACCTGCTCCAATCTTTTAGCGCGGGCTTCCTCGGAATAATGCTCCAAAGCTTTTTTCTCCGACAACACCAGCCGGTTTTTTTCTTTGTCAAACTCAATAACTTTTACTTTTAAAACTTTGCCCGACAAAACCTGGAGCGACGCTCTAATTTCCATCTCGCTCCCATGGGCAAATTTGGCGACATCATCCGTAAAATGAACGCGGTCTAGGTGCGACAAGGGTACGAACCCACGCATGCCCATAAAGTCGACCAAAAGTCCACCTTTGTTGTATTCTATTACTCGGGCTTCGGAATTGATACCTGTGTTATACATTTGCTCAATGTCACGCCATTTGCGGTCTTTTTCTGCGCGTTTAAGGGAAAGTACCGTATAACCTTGCTCGCTTTCCGATTGAATTACCTGCGCCATTAAGGTGTCGCCCACTTTTAGGGTTGCCAGATTGGCTTTAAAGTCGCCAAACTCTTCACGCGGGATAATGCCCTCTGACTTGGCTCCTATGTCCAGCAATATCTCCTCCTCGCGAATAGCAACCACATAACCCTCTACTACATCGCCCAAAGAGAACTTTTTAAGCAACAGGTTGCCACTCATTAGGTTGGACATTGACGATTCAGTTTTATGGACTTTTTTGGCTTTCATTTTTTTATTTAGTTGGGCGGACACAGCACGACAAGGCGAGCCAGACATGTGCATAAGAAGTTACTTGCGTATGCTCGCTCGTAACTTCGTTGCACATGTCTGCGAGCCTGATGTACTTTTACACCCAAAGTCCCGGCGATGACCATTATGTCCGCCAAAGGCGGACGAGGTCGAGCCATAATAGCAAGACCAGTCGGTCACCGGAATCCCGGCGATGACCTATCTTCCCGGAAATTATACTCTAGTATTTTCGGCGCTGACAGGTTTAACTTCTCTGTTCGGAATGGAAAGAGGTGGGTCCCTGTCGCTATCATCACCGAGACTTTGAGCGCAAAAAACCCTTAAAACCAAATAGAAGTACAGTCCGACAAAGTCGGCAGTCAACATAAATGACAAATCATCTAGTCGACCAGAAAAATTTGTGTGTAAACCGTCAACAAAAAGAGTCGCAAAAATTAGTATCGCTTAGCTAAACACATTGCTGTGCTTACACACGCGACCTATCAACATAGTAGTCTCCTATGATCTGCGTCCGCCTTACGGCGGAAGAGTTCTAATCTTGGGGCGAGCTTCGTGCTTAGATGCTTTCAGCGCTTATCTCAACCGAACATAGCTACCCAGCGATGCCGTTAGCACGACAACTGGTACACCAGAGGTTCGTTCAGTCGGGTCCTCTCGTCATCAAATCTTTTGTCACCAAAAGGATAGACTATATCTTCACCGTCAGCTCCATGTAATGGACTGCTACGGTGTTGGCGTATTACCTACTTTATGAAAAAGTAAGTCCCTCCGCGTAGTGCGAAGAAGTCGTTACGGGGTCAAACCTAAAGTCAAAAGGCTTCAGATCGACTTCCCACGGTATTATCTTAAACACCTTTGGTCCTCAAGTAAATATACTAAAAGACACAGTTTGACCTTTTGAGACCTGTAAGCATCAAACCAGCTACAAGACTTCACCGTTATTAGCCAAATTTTCAATCCGCCTTTAGGCGGAAAGTAGCAATTAATTTCTTACTACGACCAACCCCCCTCAGAACTCATACGCTTGCTGTGGAAAGAGACCGAGCTGTCTTACAACGCTCTGAACCCATCAACGCGCCGTTTTAATGGGCGAACAGCCCAACCCTTGAGACCTACTCCAGCCTCAGGATACGACGAGACGACATCGAGGTGCCAAACCCTACCGCCGCTGTGAACGCTCGGGTAGGATCAGCCTGTTCGCTATATGTCTTTTGTTACCAAAAGAGCTGACTATATCTTTCCGCCATAGGCGGATACGGCATATAATATGGTCGCGAATTTAACCCACCAACGGCAGGTTAGAAACCATATTCTTCCAATTAAGGAAAAGTCGATACGGGGTTAAAGTCCAATTTTGTATTTCATGCAATCGGGGACAAACTTTTTGATCAGATTTACTAATCTTTGGGTTTGTTCCACCGAAAACAAAAAACACCATCCAAGCTTTTTGTGTTTAAGCTTGGGATATAAATCAAAATTCTGTGCTAAACATGCAACCAAAAATCCAAATTCATTATTGGTGTGATTTGCTAAATATATGTACGACATTTTGTCTTTCTTGTAATAGTAACCGTCATCCATAAACCAAACAGCTAGTGACAACGGGTCTACAAGAATGTCGCCAATATTTCGCGGAATCACTTTTTTTCCACTATCGTCATAAAAAATCTTTCTAAAATCACCAATTTCTGGCGATGTGATAGATTGAAGTCGACAATAGGAATAAGTTTTTCCATACTTTGGGTTGAATCTATCCATTGTAGTAGGCTTCCCCCTAAAACATTCAGGAAAAAAGCTACTCTTCCAAATTAAATAGTCGTACTGCTTGATACTGTGCTCCAACCTAATTCGAGCGTTATTGCGCCCGGTTGGCTGAAGAAAAGCGTCCCCCAAAGTCATACCAACAAGAATTGCTTTTTGGACTTCTGTCATAGCAGAATTTTATCAGACTCAACTTCCCACGGTATTGTCCGCCTAAGGCGGATTTCACCGTTATTAGCCATATTTATTACCTCTATATTGCTATAGAGGAGGACAACAACCCGCCTTCTGCGGGTCTATCCCCAGGGTAACTTTTATCCGATAAGTTCCGGGCCATCCATGTGGCACTCGGAAGATCACTAAGACCTGCTTTCGCAACTGCGCGACTTGTATGTCTTGCAGTTAAGCTCCCATATACCTTTACGCTTACATCCTGATTTCCATCCAGGATAAGGGAACCTTTGTGCTCCTGCGTTACCTTTTAGCAGGAAACCGCCCCAGTTAAACTGCCCACCAAACATTGTCCTCCCCGCAGGTAATGCGGGATAGTTAGGCTTGCCGCCTTAACAGAGAGGTGTTTCATCGTTGACTTCTCAACTTTCGCAGAGAAATCTCCCTCCTACCCTACACAATTAAAACAACTTACCAATGTCAGGTTACAGTAAAGCTCCATGGGGTCTTTTTGTCCAACAGCAAGTAACCGGCATCTTCACCGGTAGTTCTATTTCACCGAGCCTGTGATTAAGAGAGTGCTCAAGTCGTTACGCGTTTCGTGCGGGTCGGAACTTACCCGACAAGGGATTACGCTCTTCTACTTCGTCCGATTGTGTTTCTCGGATTATGAGCTGTTAGTTATCAGCTCCTGCATGTCGCCATGCAGATGCGACTATATCTTTCCGCCTAAGGCGGATTTGGCGTATAGTCTGTGAGGATTCTAGAAACTTTGGTTTGACTTTCCGATTCATTTGCATCGCTAATTTAGCGATTCGCTCTATACCATCGACATTTAAATGCTCGCCACCACTAGTCATTTCCATAATTTGACAAAAGAGTTTAAAGTCTTCTGCTTTATGTGACTTTAATGGATTCGCCCTAAAGAAGGGTATGATATTTGACTTTAAGTCACCTAACGACCTTACACAATACCTGTATAAGTCCTCGTTGTGATTATCAAACCTTCTGTTAAGGTAAACTTGTCCACATTTAAAGTAGTCTTTGAATAGGTATAAAACATCCTTGCTTTTAGCACCTTGCGTAATAATGAATTCTGGAAATACCTGCCAACCGGTTTTACTTGTGGAATTTTTAAGTATGCTTACTGTAAAAGCACCCTCACCATCGGTAAAACCAACCAGCCAACCCTCGATTCCTAGTCTTTCCTGCTGATTGTCCGCACTTGAAATATTTTTACTGTCCATATACGAATCTTACCCGAATATGTTTAGTAATTCAAGATACTTTACTCTAGTTTTCCTAAAGAACGGAGTTTCCAGCATATAGCCAAATTTTCACTTTGCAACACGCACTTGTTGCAAACGGAAGGCAACGCCTTCACTATGGCAGCGCGTTAACTTACCATAGGATCCTTATAGTTAAGACCGCCGTTCACCCGAGCTTAGACCCAAAGCTGATCCTAAATAAATAGGACTTCACCGCAGGCTTTGACTTACGGGCACTGGGCACGCGTCGACCCCTATACCTCCTCTTACGAGTTAAGCAGAGATCTGTGTTTTTGTTAAACAGCCGCTTGAGCCATTTCTGTGCCCCCGCCTTTGTTTGCACGCCAGCGGGCATCCTTTTTGCTAACTTACGGATGTAATTTGCCTAGTTCCTCAATCACAGTTCACTCGATCGCCTTGGTATTCTCTACCCGTCTACCTGTGTCGGTTTGTGGTACGGGTGGTGTAAAACCTCCCTAGAAGATTTTCTTGGACGCACGACTTGGTTAAATTGACCCAATTAAGAGTCTTTCCATAAGCTCACATTCAGGACTTCTCCAACGCCCCCGCGGATTTGCCTACGGGAACTAGCTTACTTTTTGGACTGGAATCTTTAACCAGCTTAACTTACCGCGCGCCGTTACTCCATTGGTCAAGCAGTTCTACACCAGTGCAGGAATATTAACCTGCTGTCCATCGGCTACGCCTTTAGGCCTTACCTTAGGACCGACTAACCCTCCGATGACTGACATAGCGGAGGAAACCTTAGACTTACGGCGGCAACCGTTTTCAGGTTGCTCTCGTTACTCAAGCCAACATACTCACTTGATGACGCTCCAGCATGCTTTACAACACACCTTCACAGCTTTGTCCGCCTAAGGCGGACGACATCAAAGCTCCCCTACCCCTTGCCTGCATATAGCAAACAAAGCCACGAATTCGGTTTTCTGCTTAGCCCCGTTAAATTGTCGGCGCAAAACCGTTAAACTAGTGAGCTGTTACGCTTTCTTTAAAGGATGGCTGCTTCTAAGCCAACCTCCT
>CAZBAJ010000011.1:0-18779 GCA_964490125.1 uncultured Candidatus Saccharibacteria bacterium | reverse complement strand
GGCGCTACCCAAAACAAGAAGAAAGGGGGTTTACACAGACCTCTTGACACTACCTTAGTAATCTCGTTCTTCTTTATCAAGAAAACTCATATTTTTATTATATGGTTCGGTCTCAACCTAACAATAATTAAATTCTTTATGATCACGCCAAAAACCCATATTTACAATTATGTAGTTCCTGCTTTAATAACCGCATCTCTTGGGCTTTATTATCTATATACATGGCTTAATTCTAAAAAAAAGACTTTATCTTACCTGCTACTTAGCGTTCTGATGGTTGCTGTGGGGCTATTATTTCTCCAATCCTTTCAGATATTTGTTGACCACGAGAAAGAATACCCGTTTGATGAAAAAAAAGTTTTGTGGCATCTAAACCCTATCTTAAAGGATGAGGAAATTATTACCTTTGGTTTTCCGCATAACAGAGGTTGGAAGGAAATCGACAAGGTGATCGATCGTAATTGTAGATACATCACAAACGAAAGTAAGGGTATAAGTCAGGTTTATGTTAAGGCACAGTACGGCGCCGATGATAACTGTCTCTATGTTGTATTAATTAAACGCCCCTTTTATACAAAAACTCAAGATGTAATTTACGCTGATGCAAAAAGGTCCAAACTGGTGTACAAATTCATCAAAAACGGCGATACACTTTCCAAAGTCTACAAGATAAAATAAACACCGGATACCGTTCGACCGCTGTTTGAGTATTGCACGACAGGCGGATTGGTCTTTATCCAAACGTCAACCCTTTTATTAGTTATCTCATTAGTAAAGGTTTGCGGATTTTTAATGTAAATATAATATCCGGCTTTTTCGCCGTCTTTTTCTAAGTCGACATGGTACCTGGCAATACTAACCCTCTCATTTGTAGTGTAATACAGCGCTTTTTTGTCCGACTTAATAAAGTCGCCGATCTCATCCCAATGTCTATAATAAGGAAACCCAAACATGCTCAAATGAAAAATAGGCGTGGGTTTGGGGAGCGTCCAAATTAAAAACTGCTTATTCTCCCAAGGATATTCGTAAGTATGGTCGACAAAAACAAAATACGACTGGAGAGAGAGAAAAAGAAAAAGCAGCCAAACACATACGGTAAAAACTGGACGGACAGAATTAAAAATAAAGTCCAACTTAATAAAGTGCCCAAGTTTGACAAAAAGGGGCGAGCTGGTAAAAAGCGCTTTTTTAGCTATAAGCGTAAATTTAGCAACCATGAGATCCATGTGGAAAATAGCAAAACCCACAAGTAAAAAAAGTGGAATTAAGTAAGTATAAATATGCGTTCCGGGGATTGAAATGACCGCTTCCAAAGCTATAAAAGGCAGTAGAAACCAGGCAAGTAGCGACAACAAAATCGACAAAGAGAAAGGGGAGTGGGCGCCCTTGAAAACCTCCATTTTGTACACATGGGCTAAAAATTTACTTAACACTTGCGGAAAAAGTTTGTAAAGGGCGACTAGTCCGGATAGACAAAAACCCATAATGCCCAAAATAGTATAAATGTGTAGGACATAAATGGGTTGGTAGACGGAAAACAAGTAGCGCGAGCTGGAAATTTTGTTGGATACATCGCCGGAAATGCGACCTGCCCAGTAAGCAGTGGTACTTTGGGCGACATTTAAGGCAAACGGGATGTAGAACGCGCCGGTCAAAGTTATAAATAGGAGAGTAGGTAGGACCAGATGCTTTAAAACTATATTAGTATTTTTGTGCAATAATAAACCAAAAATCATCGGGATAAAAAATACGCCGTCATAATGAGATAAAATCGACAGGGCAAGGCTTACGGACGCATAAATAAGAAAGCGCGGTTTTCCTGTGTCGACATACTTTTTAGTAAGATAAATAGCTAATAGTCCAAAAAATATTACCAACGACTGATATTGAACAATTCTGGAAAACGCTATTAAAAACCCATTAGTAGCAAAAAAGATAGTAGCGTAAAAAGCTATTTTTTCGTAAAAGAGTGACTTTGCTACAAGATAAAACACCACAACTGCACCAAATCCCGACAACGCAAACGGCAGACGGACTAAAAATCTGTTTCTGTAATCGGGCGTTAGAGTTTTAAGCCCCGCAGTCACTAAAAACTGCATGGGACCTTTGCGTTGCTCCAAAAAGAATTTAGCAGAAGTAGCCTCTTTAGGATTGTACAGCGCCTTAATTTCGTCGCCCTGATAGTCCGAGTAACCCAAATTCCAAAGTCGCAAAAAGCCCGCCACTACAAATAAAACCACTAAAGCCCACTTTTTTTGCATAAAAACATTATATCAGTTAAAATGTCCACATGTTTCAATTACCTGCACTACCGTACGACCAGGATGCACTGGAGCCGTATTTAACTACGGATGTTATTAATGTCCACTACACTAAGCATCACCAGACTTACTGTAACAACTTAAACAAGGCGCTGGAGAACCATCCGGAGTATAACGGCACGCCCATAGAAACGATTATCAGAAATGTAGAGTCCGTACCGGCAGAAATTAGGCAAGCGGTAATAAATAACGGCGGAGGTTTTTATAACCACAGTTTGTATTGGGAAAATATGACGCCCAACGCCAAAAAAGAACCGGAAGGCTATTTGTTAGAAGAAATCACTAAGGCTTTTGTCACTTTTGCCGACTTTGAGAAGCTTTTTACGGAAAGCGCCACCAAACTTTTTGGAAGTGGTTGGACTTGGCTGGTACAAACCAAAGAAGGCGCGCTAAAAATCGTTAATACGCCAAATCAAGAGTGTCCTTTAAGTATGGGGCTAAAACCCTTATTGACTTTGGACGTTTGGGAGCATGCCTATTACCTGCAATACCAAAATAGGCGAGCGGATTACATTGCCAATTGGTGGAATATAGTTAATTGGAAGGTTGTTGCTGTAAGGCTAGAGACTCCGCTTGGTTAAGTAAGTCCTCCACCTGGTCTAAACCTTTGTTCCAAAATCCCGCATCGGTTATATCAATACCCATGTCTAAAAACAATTTCTTGGGTGACTCGGAAAGTCCCGCAGATAAAAACTTTTTGACTTTAGAAATTTCCGACTTATCGCGTCGCACCATATTTTGCAAAGCCTTAGAAATTAATTGACCGCTGGCGTAAGAATAAACATAAAAATAACTTCTAATATGACTCCAATACACCCACCAATTTTGCGACCCGGAAGACTGCTCTACCGCGTCACCCATATACCCACTCATATGTTTTAAAAATAGCGCGCCAATGTCATCTTTAGTTAGGTAGTTTTTCTCTCGATACGACTTGTGAAGTTCTTGCTCAAATTTGTAACATGCGACTTGTCGGAAAATTGACGACACATCATCGCCAAGCTTTTGCATATAAAGACTTAACTTCTCGCCATCATCGTATTCCCTAGATAATCTGTCAAAAACAAAATCTTCCATAAAGGTACTAGCGACTTCTGCAGTAGAAAGAGGCGTATCATTATCCAGAGCATTTTGGGTTTTAGCAATTAAAGTATTATTTATTGCGTGTCCCATCTCATGTGCAAGAGTTGTTACATCACCTAATTTGTTGTTGTGGTTAAGCAAGATATAGCTGGGATCCTTAAGACGCTTGTGAGTACAAAATGCTCCAGAATACTTACCTTTTGCAGGATAAACATCCACCTGTCCCTTTGTAACCATGTCAGTAAAAATTGTTTCAAACTCGTAGTCCAGATTGGCAAAGGTCTCTTTTACTACACTGACTGTTTTTAAATAAGGGTAGTCGTGGTCTAGTTTTCCTAAAGGAACATTTCGCTCGTGGTAGGCAAGTTTATCGACACCCATAATTTTTGCTTTAAGGGAGTAAAATCTGTGCGACAAGTTGTTTCTTGCAGAAATTGCGTCAAGAAGTGCGTCAACTACCTCGGTATCTATATCATCTCCAATATGTCTAAGCTTGTCAGGACGGTCTAAACCTCTTAATTCGTCGTCGATTTGTTTATCGCGCAGGATGGAATTTATCTCGTGCTCCGCCACATCCACATGCTTTTCAAATATCTCGTTTAAGGCCTTTGCAGCGTCGTCCCGGACTTGTTTATTTTGACAATCTACTAAATCCAGTAGCTCCGAAAAACTTTTTGTCGTAACTTTTCCGTCCTCACCTACAATTTGTCGCTCTTCTTTACTAATAAACTCTTTAGTCATGCGCTTCCAATTTCCAAAGGAAGTAACACTTTTTAAATTAAGGATCTTTTCTTCCGGTTCCGATAAAAGATATTTTGCTGACTCGAAAAGCTTTTCTAAAAAGTGCTTGTAGGTCAATAAATTTTCTGCTTCTAACATGATTTTTTGTTTTTCTTGAGGTATTTTTGCAAGTCTGTTGGTAAAAAACTCAATGCTGTTAGCGACTTTTGTCTCTATATCGTTTATCTTACTATTCCATGCCTTAACTGTTGGATTGGTTTGTTCCTGCTGGTATCTAAGCCAAAAATAATATCCCACAGACCCAGAACAGTCGTTCTCTCTTGCCAAAGCCTCGTACTCATCCAAGGCTTCTTTTAAAACAACCGGATCATTTAGGTAATCTGTGCGGGCTTCCCACTTGTCGACAAAGTTTTGATAAGCCTTTTTTACCTCATCGATAAGCGCATCTATTTTAGGGTCATCATCACCCGCAAGCAGGGGCGAAAGGTCCCACTGTGTTTTTAAACCCGTAAGCTGTGCGTCGTCCATATTAAATTAGACTTTCTGGGACAGGAATTTTATGCAATCAATGGCTGCCATACAACCAAAACCCGCCGCGGTAACCGCCTGACGATACTCGTGGTCGGAAACATCGCCCGCTACAAAAATACCATCCTGCACGGTGTGGGTGTGAGTACCTTCTTTTGGTACCGCATAGCCAAATTTACCAAGCTCGATCAAAGAACCACCCTCGCTAAGCAAAAATGCGGTATTGGGCTTATGACCAATAGCTACAAACAAACCTTTTATGTCGTCCATGACAAATTCTTGACCAGAAACATTGTTTTTAACCCGTAAACCAGTAACAAACTGGTCGCCTAAAACCTCCACCACCTCTACATTACACACCAACTCAATTTTTGGATTGGAGATTGCCCGTTCGTACATAACCTTACTGGCTCTTATCTCATCTTCACACTTACGAGCTAAAATATAGACTTTTTCCGCAAATTTAGTTAGGTAAATTGCCTCCTCCATGGCGGCGTCCCCCGCGCCAACCACCGCCACCACCTTGTTTTTAAAGAAAAAGCCGTCGCAGGTGGCGCAGGCGGAAACCCCTTTTCCTCGCAAATTCTGTTCGCTGGGGAGTCCAAGCCACTTGGCGCTGGCGCCTGTGGCAACAATTACAGTACGACATTTAAGGAACCTGGACATCCTCGCTTCGCCCTTGTCTTGTCCAATGGCTTCTAAACCCGCGATCTCCCCGTCAACCTCAATCTCAAAACCTTCCTTAAAACTACCGGTTACTTTTACAGCATTAACATCAAAAATTTTAACCCCAAACCGCTCTACTTGTTGTCGCATAGCCAAAATAAGCTCTGGACCGGTAATTCCCTTAGGAAAACCGGGGAAATTTTCCACCTCACTAGTCCACATAAGCTGTCCACCGGGGGGATTTCCCGCAAGTAAAGTCACACTTAAGCCCGCTCTGGCGCAATAAATGCCCGCCGTCAAGCCGGAAGGTCCGCCACCAAGTATTAAAACATCTGCCACTTGCTTATTCACCAGAGTATTATATAACATATAGACATATGGGCGACAAAGAACAAATTAATACTCTAATAAGCGTTGGAGCAGGACTTCCGCCGGTAAATCCGTATTTGGACGACTCAAATCAATCGGACGACGATGAAGACGGCGCGTCCAGCAAACCAAAAAGTAAAGCTGGCAGAAAACCAACGCAACCCGCACCAAGTCCGTCAGCAAAAACTACCATTGCGCCGGATCCTAAAGAATATATTGCAGAATTAGAGCGACCGGAAGAAGAAAGTATTTTGTACTAAAACTTATTATTATGTCCACCTTGTTGTACGACTTAAAAGCCAACAGAATTATGAACAAAACTTTTTTTGTCCACCATTTAAAAGTGTACGACAATAATATGGTTATGGAACGCAGGCGTCTGCCTTTTCACAAAGAAGAAACTACTATTTCTTATAGTCATGTGTCGCAGGTAAATTTAATTAAGGACTTATTTTTTGCGCATTTAGAAATTATAAATACCGGTGGGGTGGAAAATATTTTAATAAGGTATGTGGGAAAGAAGAAGGGCAAAGAAGCCAAAAATATTATTGACGCTAAAATTCATGTTACGCACGGGGCGTACGCGCCCAAACACGGGCAGGACGATTATCATCAAGTCGGTCACATCGATCAAAATCTCGGTCAACTAAACCAGGATCAATTGATCGATGAAAAAGCGCTAATTAGGTATAAAGACCTACTAAACCAAGGGAGAATTTCGACCAAAGAATATACCCGCTTACTGCAAAAACAGCTAAAAAGTTAAGAAAAAATGTGTTTAATATCTTCCGCGGTAACCTGTCCTCCAAAAATATTGCCTTCTTCTAATACGCCGGCAAACAATTTAGCCTTTTTCTCCTGCAGTCGCAAAACCTTTTCTTCCACCGTATCTTTAACAATAAACTTGTACACAAAAACCGGTTTAGTTTGACCAATTCGGTGCATCCTGTCGATTGCTTGATTCTCCACCTGCGGATTCCACCACGGATCCAGCATAATGCAAAAATCCGCTTCCGTTAAATTTAAGCCGAAACCGCCAGCCTTAAGACTTATTAAAAATACGGACGGACCGCCGTTTTGAAACTGATTAATTAAGGTTTTTCTATCTTTTGTAGTGCCGTCCAAATACAAATAATTAATGCCGGCTCTATCTAATACACCCTTAGCAAGAGCTAAAAAGCCTGTAAATTGACTAAAAACTAAGACCTTGTGCTTTTCTGCCAATAAAAGCTCGATGTGCTCTGCTAGCGCCTCTATTTTTGCGGCAGGAATATGTTTGTGCTTTTGGTCTATTAACACGGGGTGCAAACACAACTGACGCATAATGGTAAGCGATTTTAAAATATCAAATCTATTCTTGTTTAAACCGTCGCCTGCCATAAGACCCAAAACACGCTGTCGTTCTTTATTTAGATGCAGATCGTAAATTCTTTTATGCTCGGGCGGCATTTCTAAAAACATGGTTTGGATAGTTTTTAATGGCAATTCTTTCTCCACCAAGTCCTTTTTGCGTCGGAGAATAAAGGGGCGAATGCGCCTCCGTAGTTTTTCTAGCACTTCGCTACTTTGGTTTTTTTCTATCGGGTTTCTAAAATTCTCTTTAAACGACTCCAAATGCGGAAAAAGACCCGGTGCTACCAAAGAAAACAGCGTCCAAAGTTCCAGTAGATTGTTTTCCATGGGGGTTCCTGTTAGCGCAATCTTAGAACGACTTTTTAACTGCTTAATTAATCCATAAGCCTTGGATTGATAGTTTTTTGCCATTTGCGCCTCGTCAAGAAAGATTGTGTCAAATTGTTGGGTTTTTAATTTGTCAAAGTCCCGCACAAGAAGCGCGTAGGAAATTAACACTACATCCGACTTTTGGATTTGACTGTGAGTTTGACTTCTGTCGCCCCGTCTAAAAACCGCTTTTTTTAGGCTAGGAGCAAACCGTTCTAGCTCGCTATCCCAGTTTTCTATTACGGTAGTTGGTGCTACAACCAAAAATGGATTTCCCTGGCGGTGTTTTTTAGTCATGCAGGTAAAAAAACTTATGGTTTGGACTGTTTTTCCCAAACCCATGTCGTCCGCCAAAATACCGCCAAGCTTGTATGTCCGCAAAAAGTGTAGCCACGACAAACCTTCTTGCTGGTACGCCCGCAAGTCACCCAAAAAGTTTTTGGGGGGTGTTTGGGGCGTAATCTCTTTAATATCGTTAAGCTTTTTAACGGTTTCTTCCCACTCCTTAGCCTGCTTGGAAACTACACCTAACCGTTGGAGCTCGTCCCATAAACCCACTTGAAATCGACTAATTTTTAATTTGCCCGGCTTATCCGGATCCTTGTCCTGCAAATCCTTAGCCTCTTTTAATAATTGGCGTAATTTATCAAAACTGGGGTCGGTAATAGAAAAATAAGTACCGCTGTCCAATAAAACAAACTCTTCGCCACGGGATATGGCAGAAATTATGTCCGCTAACGGCGCTTCCTGATTACCAATTTTAACTTTAACATCTAGATCAAACCAATCGTTGCTTTCACTTTGGGAAATGCCAATTTCAATTTGCGGTTTAGATTCGTCGTAAAAAAAGTTTGGCATGCCTGGCTGGACTTCCACCTTTAACTTCCTTGTGTTCTCTAATTCCTTTAGGGTTCTGGTAATAAAGGTTGCTGCCCCCAAACCCTCCAACACGGAATCCGGCCAAATACGGTAGTTGGTAAGTAAGTCCTGCTTAGTAGTTTCCAGCAAATCTCTTGCCTCGATATTGTCGTAAAATACATTTTCACCTTTCTCACCGTTGTCCATCATTAAAACAGGCTTAATTTTGTTTTTACCTGCTTTTTCCACCACCAACTTAACCATGGGTTTTACAAATTTTGGTACGACAACTAGGGGAGTAGAGCTTTTAACTGTGTTACGACGAGCAATATTTAGTAAGTATTTTTCTTTAAAGATCTCCAGCTCTTCTTTGGGAACGACAATTTTTTTACCTAATGGCTCCTCTGACCTAACATTTCCCTCCACCTGCGCCAACAAAAATTCACCTTCCAAATACCATCGTTCAATAGGAAAATGATCAAAGATTACGGCAAATCTGGCGGGATTTCCTATAAGTAGACTGGCTTGGGAAACATCTCTTTCTTTGTAGGTTACTTTTGGCGTAACAATAATGTTGCCACCAGAACTAGCGTCAACAGCAATAAACGCCTCAACGAGGTCTTGGGCTATTGTTACGGGTACGGTGTCTTTTTTGCCTGCCACTAACTCCACACCGTACCTTTGGTGGTCCTTAAGTAACTCCCAAACAAACTGGGTCTTCTCGTTAGGAATCTCCGCCCAGGCAGGATAATTTTTACCATTCATAGCGCCGGAAAGAAGCTCTAAATAGTGGGTTGCCTTTGATGACATCCTGTGATATTTGTTGTTTAGCTTAACTAACTCATAACCTATGTAAACATATCGCCAAGTAACTTCGGTAACGGAATAAGCACCTGTTATGGGGTCGTATATTCGTGGTCTTAGTTTTAAAACATATTTTCTCTCTCTAGCGGACGATTGAGAAAAACGCCGATAGTCGTACAAAAAACTATTCCGATCCTCTTCGATCATCATAACTATCTGCAATTGAATAGCGCTTTCGCCGTAATCTACTGTAAAGCTGGTTCTTTCCAAATCGGCAAGCTCCTTAGCCCATGATTTTTTGGGTTTAGGGTCTTGTGCATTTTCTGCTTTTTGGACTTTTTTTGACTTAATTTCTTGAAATTTTTCCTCGTGTTCCGAGTCTTTTAAAATGGCTGTAAGTCCCAAGGCAACGGCGTGCTTGCAATCACCTCCGATTGGGCAACTACAACATGTGTCAATAATTTTCCTGTTTTCAATCGTAAGGGAAGTATCGTAAAGCCTGGTGCCTTCAACCTGTCCAGTAAGAATCTCTCCGTCAAAGTCGACATTACTAACACGACCTTGGGTAAAATAATCCTTGCCCTTAAAAAATGATGCGGGATC
This sequence comes from uncultured Candidatus Saccharibacteria bacterium, assembly GCA_964490125.1. Classification (GTDB taxonomy): domain Bacteria; phylum Patescibacteriota; class WWE3; order UBA101185; family UBA10185; genus JBBAAW01. The sequence continues at coordinate 9,084 of CAZBAJ010000011.1, read as the reverse complement.
TACCCGTTTGCGCACCTCGTCAATTGTTAAACCCGTAACTTCAAGCATGGGGTGTATTATAGTTTTATGACGCGGTTTTGCAACTGACATGGGGCTTTACTTTGTGTATAATAAGCGCGCTGATTGATGTTTATGAGTGGGAATAAGCAAAGCTTGCTCCGATCTATGTCGGGAGTAAGCATAGCTTGCTCCCCCTCTTGTGAGCGGGAGTAACTCAGTGGTAGAGTGTCTCCCTTCCAAGGAGAAAGTCGCGGGTTCGAATCCCGTCTCCCGCTCCAAAATGTAATAAGCCCTCGTAGCTCAGGGGATAGAGCAGTTCCCTTCTAAGGAAAAGGTCGCATGTTCGAATCATGCCGGGGGCACCACTTTAAGGTATAATTGGCAAATGACACTAAAGTATTCTAAAGGAAAACTACATAATATTTGTCGCAAAAACCATGTAAAATATCTTGGACTTTTTGGTTCTTATGCTAGGGGACAGTCGGGAGAATTAAGTGACATAGATTTTCTGGTAGAATACGCCAAACCCAAGTCTTTCTTTACACATTTAGACACTATTTACGACTTGGAAAAGCTCTTTAACAAAAAGGTGGATTTGGTCACTAAAGCCTCGCTGGGAGAGGAAATTGGAAAACAAATTGCTAAAGATGTGGTAGTGTTTTATGAGAAAAAGAACATGGGAAAAGCATCAACTTATAGAAGCTGTAACTAATTCAACAAGCTACAGGCAAGTGTTAGAAAAGTTAGCTCTAAAACCTACAGGCGGTAACTATAAACAACTTAAAATATACATAAGAGAAAATCACCTTGAATTTAAACATTTTAAAGGATACGCCTGGAATAAGGGATTAAAATATAAAGGAGTCCCGCTAAAAAGTTTACCCGAGCTTCTCGTGAAAAATTGCGATGTACAAAGCTACAAATTAAAGTTAAGGTTATTCAAGTCAGGAATAAAAGCGGAACGGTGCGAAATGTGTGGTTGGGCAGAGAAATCAATTGACGGAAGAGTGCCACTTGAACTTGACCATATAAACGGTGATCATAGGGATAATAGATTGGAAAATCTACAAATACTTTGTCCAAACTGCCACAGTCTAAGACCCAACCACAGAGGAAAAAATAAGCGCAATAGTTTATAATTACAAAATCGGTTCCGGGCGAGTGGCGGAATGGCATACGCGCGACACTTAAAATGTCGTGACCTCGCGGTCATGAGGGTTCGAGTCCCTCCTCGCCCACCAATACTTATGAATTTAGTTACAGCGCTTACACAAAATCCAACATTGTTATTAGCCGTTTCGGTTTGGGAAGCGGTTTGGAAAGGGCTGGCACTTTGGAAATCGGCTGGAAAAAAACAAAAATATTGGTTTATAGCGCTTTTGGTAATTAATTCCGTAGGCATTTTACCAATCATCTACCTGCTCATAGACAAATACCACAAACCAAAAAGTCAATAAACCTTATTCTCACTCGGTTCGTAATTGCTTTCGTGCTTCTGATTTAGTCGCTTATAAATGTACCAGTAGTCAAAACCGCCGATTTTAACCGTGTCCACCAACGCATATTTATTTTTACACACTAGAGTAGGCTTGTCGTCAAAGGAAAAAAGAACTATGTAATCGGTGACGCAACTGGGTACGCGGGAAAATCTGGAACCAACGGAAATTGCTTTAATGGACTTTGAACCGGCAACAGTGTAGTAACCAAAATTGCCGTTTTCTGCCAAGTCGCGCTTTACAATATTAAAAGCCTCGTACACACCAATGCCAAACGGTGCGCCATCTAAAGTCCTAAGTCGAGTTTCCAGTCCACCTAAATATGGATTAGAGTAAGCTAAATAATACGGATGCCAAGGCTTTAGTGGGTAATACATTAAGGCTATGTAGGCAACGGCAAGCGGTATAACAAAATAATATTTGACGCGGGAAAATAGATAGCCAACTAACATAAATAAAAAAGGAAAAACTAAAATCTCGTATCTGTCGGACTTTTTGGTTGACAAAGTCAGGGCGACAAGACTTGCCACGGAAAATCCCAACGACCAAAAGCATAACCATGAGGCAGGGGAGTAGTTAAAGGTTTTTTGGACTTTTTTAGCAAAAATGGATTTACCAAGTCGCCACAAGAATATAACAAAACCCTTTAGGATTATATAGATATAAAAACCCATTGAAACCACTAAAAGAACCGCACCGGCGGGGGAGAGTCGCGTAAATAGTGAGGCTATATAAAAGTTGGGGTCGCGATCGTCTTCTGTGTCGTCTAAGGTAATATTTTCTGACCTGCCGGATGTTCCCATCTCTTTTTTTCCCTCCATGCCAATGTCAGTAACCCCAAAAGCGATTCTTTGAAAGTATTTTGGGGCGGACTTAATAGGATTTTGCCAGACGGGCGGAAATAAGGCGAAAATAAATAAGGCGCTAAAAAGTATAAAGCCTACAAACCCCAAGAATTTTGTAAGAAGTTTAGGATTTCCTAGCAGAAACATAAAAGGAACTACCGGCAAAAAGATAATGGCGACTGATTTAGTTAACAAAGAGAGGGCAAAACACAAACCTGCTAAGGTAATTAAATACCATTTTGACGACTTGTAGTTAAAATACGCTAGCAATAAAAAGGACAGAAAGAGCGGAAGCGTCATTAGATAATCCAGATGGTAAAGCCTGCGCATGCCAATAACAAAAGGTTCTAATGCTAGAAGTAGCCCAAAGCCGAGCATAAAAGTAAAATTAGTCATTTTCCAAAGTACCACCAAACAGCTTGCAAAAATTAGTGTTCCAAAGATTACTAAACTCAACTTCGCGTTATAGTCCCTAGATAAAAAGGTTTCTTTAGTAGTGTCTGATGACATTTTGGCTACCGGACCAGAAAGCCACATTAGCGTAATTCCCGGGTGATACACTTGGTAGGTTTTTGAGTAGTCACCTTCTGCTAGCGCTTTATTAAAGGCTTGGGTTCTGGTATGCCAGTTTATTCCGTCGGGGTTAATAACATCTTTATCCAAATCCCAAACAGATAACAGTAAGTAAACGCAAAACAATCCTACAAATGTTGATATTTTTATAAACTTTTTTAATAGTTTTACTATAACCGCCATCTTAGCTTTGGAAAACCTCGTATCGACCTTTATCTGGCACGATCAACCGAGATTCCACCCATCTCTTTGGCAAGATGTAAAAAATATCTTTTTAGTTCATCGACCGTAAGGTTCGTTATCATTTTGGGTAAAAAGCTAAACTTCTCAACCTTGATGAAGTCGCATGCTAGCAAAACCGGATCATAGTCACGCTTAAACTTAAGGTTAGAAAGCTCCACCAGCTCAAAAAGTCCAAACTTTTGACTCAAATAATAAAAGTCCACAAAATCTTTAACATTAGTTCTTTGACCCAATGTAACAGTCTTATTAACTGCAATATCCTGTAAACTGTCGACTTTAAGCCCATTAAAACTTACCAGCGGTTCAACCTGGATGTAAGGATACATAGCAAAATCAACTTTTAAACTATAATCCTCGGTAAACTTTAAGTCATAGGAAAATACTTTTTCGATCTGTCTTGAACTGTAAGAAAAACCCAATTTCTTCGACCACCTGGATATTACCTGGTTAAGAGCAAAACTATCGAAATCAGCTAGACTAAAAAAATCTAAATCATCGGAATAACGGTGTTTTAGATAAAACTCGCTTAAAGCGGTACCTCCCGTAAAATAGAATCCAGAGAAAAAAGGCTCGCTCTTAAATTCGGCCAGGATTTGTTGTTGCTCTGGCGTGAGTAGCGATTTATCTATTTGTTCCATATAATCATTTCAAACAGTCGCTTTTGTTGCGGAAATAAATTCATACGATCCCAGTACTTTATAACATCGTCTTTTCTTATGATGTCGCCCTTATTCCGACCGTAATTAATCATGCGTTCTAAAATTAGCGCCTTACCGCCCTCGGTTTTCTCCAGCTCTTTTCTGTCAAAATCCCACAAATAATTCATGTTTATAGTTTAACATTTTTTAGCTTTTTTCGGGCGACTTGATAGTTTGGGAGCGTTTTGGCTATAAGTGACCAAAAATCTCTAGAATGATTAAACTGTCCCAAATGACACAGCTCATGAACAATAATGTAGTCCGCCAAATCAGAATCAATTAATCCAACCCTGTAATTAAAATTTAAATTGCCCTTTTTAGAGCAACTACCCCAACGCCTTTTGGTATTTTTAATAGCCACGCGACCCCACTTAAAACCGTAAAACTGGTTAAAATACTCAAGTCGCTCTAGTACTAATTTCCGAGCGTGCTCTTTACTGTCTAAATACTGCTTGACGCTTCTTGTGATAATTCTTCTAGCAACTCTTTTCCTAGACTTTTTTCGGTAGTATGGAGAGGAATTATTGACGGACATTCCGGATAACTCCCCGATTCTTAACTTTAGTCGATCCTTAAACGAGCCTTTAGGTGCTAGCATCAAGTCAACCATCTCCCGTTGTCCTTCAAAAATCTTAAAGAAGTCCCTCATAACGACAAAGCATACCAAACTTTGATAAACTTAACCTGTGAAAATCTCTAAAAACATACTTTTTGCCGTCAGCACAATATTTTTAATCGCTACAATCGCAGGGGCAACATACATAAATTACCGCCAAGATAAAGATGTTGACCGCACCAAACTGCCGGAAAAAGTGGAGCTTAATAAAAACTTTGCCAAATGGATTACTAATTTAAAAAACAAGGATCTTAATATTTCTGCGGACGACTTTACGCTTATAGAAGAAAATGAGATTTACAATACCAAGTGGATGTCGGTTTATAACATTGACGACGCGGGGATAAAAGAGCAGTTTGACGCAAATATTGCCAGATATATTGACACTAAAAAAGTGGTGTATTCCCCAAGCAAGCGCCAGTTTATTGACTACAGAAATGAACCGCGCGATGGTTACGGGGCAAATCAACTACATTATTACGGTCTGCGGGACGACAAGTTACTGGACGCGAGACTTTTGGATTGCTCTACAGACCTTAATTGTTACTTTGACCGTGCGTACTTTTTAGATAATGATGTGTTTGTAATTTCTGAAATTTCCCGCAATTTAGACAAACATGCCACGGAAATTCCACCCTGCACGGTAAATCAAATATGTACTTACACCGTCAAACTACATCTGGTTGACTTGAATAAAAATTCCAGGCTGGTGTACCAATCTAACCCGTTTGACGCTAATCTTGCGGAGCTAATCCCCGAGTTGTAAAATCAAACCAGGATTAACTTATGCTCACTGAACCGACTGTACTGTTAATAGAGGACGAGTCACCAGCGGTTTTTGCTATACAAAAGTATTTTACTAACGCAGGTTATAAAGTATTAACCGCATTCTCCGCCCAGGAAGGTCTAAAAACCGCCCTAGAAAGTCACCCCGATGTTATGATTCTAGATGTCTTAATGCCAAGCTCAAACGGACTGGACATTTTACCGGAACTGCGGGCAGACACCTGGGGTAAAACCGCCAAAGTAGTAGTTTTTAGCAATCTTTCCGGCGACGATTATAAAGCCAACGCCCGTAAGTACAATGTTTCCGGATATTTAGTAAAGTCGGATACCAGCCTTAAAGAACTCAAAAATTTTGTCGACCAACTTCTGCCCAACCATGTCAGCCAGCTTAACTAACACCAACAATTTACCCATCGGCATTTTTTACGAGGACGCTAGTGGCAAACTCATTTCTTGCAACAAAAAGTACCTGGAGACTTTAGGCTTGGACGCTTTTGTGGACCAGCGCGCAAATTGGCGGGAATTCTTGGCAGAAGAAGACAAAACTTTAACGCTTGCTGCCTGTCAACAATCTATAAAAACCAGAAAACCCGTCCACCTTACTTGTCGACTAACTAAAAATAACGGCAATACTATTTGGGCGGAAATTAAAGCCAACCCGTATTTGGAATACACGGGCGACATTCAACTTGCCGGCACCCTCACCGATGTTACCAACCAAGTTATGTTTAACCAAGTCTTAGAGCGGTTTAAAAAAGCGGTGGAAAAGACGGAAAGCCAAATAGTTTTTACCGACCCAACCGGTTTAGTTTCTTATGTTAATGACGGCGTAGAAAAAACCACGGGCTTTGCTCCAGCAGAGGTTATTGGGACTAAAGCAGGTAAACTTTGGGGCGGGCTCATGGACAAGGATTACTACCAAAAAATGTGGCACCAGCTGACGGTGGAAAAAACTGCCTTTAGTGGCGAGGTTATAAATAAAAAGAAAACCGGGGAAATTTACTATGCGGAAATAAATGTTACTCCCGTGCTTGACGCTAAGGGCAATGTGGAGTTTTTTGTAGGCATTGAGCGGGACATTACTTATTTAAAGGAGATTGACAAGGTAAAAAACGACTTTATTTCTTTGGCGTCGCACCAACTGCGAACCCCGCTGTCGTCCATAAAATGGTTGTGCGAGCTTTTTTGGCAGGAGGATGTTTCTGGACTTTCTGTGGATCAAAAAGAAATTGTTACTAAAGTCCAAACGGAGAACGAGCGCTTGATTCAGCTGGTAAACTCGCTACTTAATATTTCCCGAATTGAAGCAAAAAAGCTAAGTATAAACAAGGTGCCAACGGATATTGTTAGTTTGACAAAGGAACTTGTTTGTGACTTTAAGAAGCAGTTGGACGACAGGAGTCAGACGCTGGAGCTGGACTTTCCTCCAACCGATGTTCAAGTCCTGGTCGACCAAAAACTTTACGGTGAGGCGTTAACTAATGTTTTGTCTAACGCCAGCAAATATACCGCTTCCGGCGGGCGACTGTGGTTAAAGGGCAAGAAGACGGAAAAGGAATTTGTTGTTAGTGTTACAGACAACGGAATTGGTATCCCGCTTAACGACCAACGGCGGATTTTTGAAAAATTCTTTAGAGCGTCAAACGCTAACCATACTTTAACTTATGGCAACGGTTTGGGCTTGTACTTTGTAAAGTGGGTGGTAGAAGAACACGGTGGCAGGATTTGGTTTGAAAGTACAGAAAACATTGGCACTACTTTTTATTTAGCGTTTCCTTTAACACCTAAAAACTGATAAAATCCTATCAATTCATCGTATCGGCATTAATTGTCATTCCGACGAAGGAGAAACGGGGTGTGGCGCAGTTGGCTAGCGCGTCCGCCTTGGGCGGAAGGCCCGCGGTTAAAGTCCTTTATGTATTATGCGTATGTTATTAAAAACAAAAGCGGTCTTTTATATAAGGGATCTACACAGGATTTAGCTAAGAGGTTAGCTGAACACAATACAGCTGGAAGTGGTTGGACGAATCAAAGATGTCCTTGGAGGCTTGTTTATACAGAACGCTGTGCTACAAGATCCGATGCCTTAAGCCGGGAGCGTTTTTTAAAAAGTGGCATGGGAAGAGCGTTCTTGAAGAAGATATTGAATATCAAGTAACGGGGTGTGGCGCAGTTGGCTAGCGCGCATCGTTTGGGACGATGAGGCCCGCGGTTCGAGTCCGCGCACCCCGACCATTAAAAACCACTACTTTAGTGTTTTACACCATTATAAGTTATAATATTGACCTTAGTTTTTTGATCCTTAAAAACTTAATATAAGGGCTAGAAATCTGTAGAGTCCTGCTTTGGTTAGAATGTTTTCTTGTTAAAGCTGGATTCTGCAGAAAAGGAGGTTAAGTAGAGTATGGGGAGGCAGCTTCGGTCGATAAAATACATCCTTTCACAAACCCTATGGAGGTAACATGACTATGCAATTCCTGTCCACACTGATGACGATTCTGCTCGTTATACTGTCGTCATTCAGCCCGAGCTTTGGGAGCAGGCCGGCAGACCCGCCCCCAACAACGGAATTGTCGTGTAGCTACAACAGTGATTACACGATGATTAACGCAACCATCAAGCTGACGGCTGATGATCTGATGGGTGGGACGCCGATCATCAGCTTCGACAACCCCCTCGCCCCCGGCGAAGGGTGGGACTTTCTCGATGTAACTACGAACCAGCAATATCGTGCTCATGACGCTATGTACATCGAGACGGTTACCGTCTCGTATTTGGAATCACCAACGATCTTAGCGGTCTGCGAGCCGAAGATTCCAAAGCTAGGCGATCTGTCATTCATCCCAGGAACGCCAGGCACGGGTACAGTCTCCTACTATGTAGGAACCTCTTCGCTTAACAAGCCGTGGGAGGATGCCGTACTGGTTGCCATGCTTGACTCGGAGCTGGAAGTCGAAATTCCCAAACGAGCAGGTCGCACAAATCTCCAAATTGTGGCAAATCCTGGGAGGTCCTTCAGGGTCGAAGTCAGGGTGACCTGGCTAGGTCTACCTCTAAAGGTCATCAATTCGGGAGTGTTCCGGATGCCTGGTGGCGGTAAGGTGTACTTGCCACTGGTACTCAAACCCGCACAACCGGTGGCGACACCCACACCCACCGCTACGGCAACCTCGACGGCTACCCCGACGGCAACTCCAACGCCAATGTTGTTCCCTATTGTAGGAGACGACCTGCGAGGACCGTGGGTCGATGTTCTCGCGCCATCGGGAGTAACACTCACGGTTGCGTCGGGTCTCTCCAAACATGTCGGTCAATCCATGGGCTGGGGTAACCCCACGAATTTCCACGCTGACTATCTGAACATCGACGGAACGGAAACTCAGTGGGTGACCAACGGCTGCGGGAATGCCTGGCTGGGTGTTGTCATGGACATTCCGTACGACGGAAATTTTCAGCTACGGCTGAAAGCCAGAGTTACGGCTTCGTCGTCGAGCTCCAGCGACAATTGGCTACAAATCGGCTTCATCGAGGAGAGCGCTTGGGTGGCAGAAGGGGATGTCCCCACACCTATCAATGCCGATTTGCTCGACACCGAGTGGCAGACTCTGTCGTTGGACTTGCCGAATCTACAAGCCGACCGTTATATCGCGATAGTCAAGATCGGTGCCCTCTGCACAAAGAGCATCGAAACCTTGTTGCGGGATATGACGATCTGGGGCTAACCCTCCTGAATTTCTTATCTAGCCCCTTTGAGAAGGAGACGCGTGTAACGCGGTAGTGTAAGCTGGATTGTGTAAACCTATTCAAATTGAAAGAATAGGTTATGA
>CAZBAJ010000010.1:0-29044 GCA_964490125.1 uncultured Candidatus Saccharibacteria bacterium | reverse complement strand
TCATAACCTATTCTTTCAATTTGAATAGGTTTACACAATCCAGCTTACACTACCAGCGAGGTTTTAGATTTTGCAACATCTCTTGGCTACGCAGTAAAGCATCAACTTGGATCTACACGAACAAACCTCGATGCAGCGCTTGAGATAATTCCGGAATCAGGCGTTTACATAACCCAAGGAAACTATCAATCCAAATTAAAAGCCAAACAGATGGGCGTGGCAGATAGGTATTACAGTCCAGACGGAAGCCTGTTTGCAGAGGAATATCAAGATACTTTAGTTTACGCATCCCGAAGACGAAACCAATTCCTAATAGAAGAAAATTTGTTTTTGTTTAATAATCCTTCGCCGACACAAAAATTGCTTAATCTCCAAATGGCCGCCTTTGATGGTACAGATCCAGACTTTAACCTTGGTATCAGAGAAAGAGATGTTAAAGTTGGTGAGTATTTTGCACCTGCATTTGAGAAAGTACCAAATTTTATGGCTAAACTTGACAGCAGATACCTTGAACTGCTGGAGACTTTACCGGACAATCCCACTTACGCCCAAGCTATAAGGTTAGCCGGATTTCTATATACCACCGCTATACTTATTCACCCTCTCGAAAACGGTAACGGACAAAGCTGTACTAATTTGGCAACCTCATGTCTTTATGATTTAGGTTTTAGAAAAGTGTATGTCAATCCATTTATGGATGGCAGACTCATGAGAAGTAGGGCGTTCGGTTTGGCGGTGACGCAGGAAGCCCCTACCAGCGACAGGACGACACCCAGAGACGAACAACTCAAGATGAAAGCACAACAAGAGGAACGAGAACAACACGCAACGGGTATTATTACCACAGCGTTAGAATCTAAATATTGGCAAACTGTTAAAAAATACATCTTGGACGGAAACTTCCAAACGGCGATAGAATCAGCTAGAGATACCTTACCTCCATACGACGATTACGCCACATCCTATATAATAAGGGTTCAAGAAATAGCGGAATTTTTGCAGACCAACTTATCAGAAGAGCCTGTAGGCAGTAAAAGTCTTTCTTTTAGCGAACAGCGAGAGGCACATGAAGAAGCCCTGCTTTATTAGATCTTTCTGTGTATAATAATCTCGATGTTCAATACTTTATATCAACTAATCCGTACGGCGCGCCCACGGCAGTGGCTTAAAAATTTTGCCGTCTTTGCGCCCATTACCTTTGCCGGACTTTTGCTGGAACCTAAAAACTTTGAACTTGCCACAAAAGCCTTTTTGGTATTTTGCGCCCTGTCGTCCGCCACCTATTTTATGAACGACATAGTAGACGCAGAAAAAGACAAACTTCATCCTATTAAAAAGAATCGCCCAATACCAAGCGGAAAGTTAAGCAAAAAGCTGGCAATGGCGACTGCAATTATATTAGCCACAATTGGATTAACTTACGCCTACGGGCAAGTGGGATCATATTTTACCGCAATCTGTATGGTGTATTTAGTCATGCAGATTTGCTACTCTTTTTATTTTAGACATGTTATTATTTTGGACTCGTTAATTGTAGCTTCCGGCTTTATTATCCGAGTGTTTGCCGGCGGGGTAGCGTCGTACAGCTCCGTTTCCAGTTGGTTATTACTTACTACCATTGGACTTTCTTTGCTTTTGGCTTTTGGCAAGCGCAGGTCGGAGAAGACCATTTTAGCCCAACGCCAAGGTCTCCAAAGTCAAGCGGAAACCCGCGCTACGCTCCGTCACTATCCGGATAGTCTGCTAGATTCCATGATTTCTACCTCCGCCAGTTTTTGTTTAATAACTTACTCGCTATTTGCCTTTCAAACCTCGCCCGAATATGCCAAAGGCGATTTTGTACGGTACCTTCCGTCAATTTTAGGCAATCCTAAGTGGCTTATGGTAACAATTCCGGTGGTAATTTACGGAGTGGCAAGGTATTTGTATGTTATGTATGAAAAGGGCGACGCGGAGTCACCGGAAAGAGTTTTACTCTCCGACAAGCCTTTACTTACCACAGTGGTTCTTTGGCTGGGTTTGGTCTTAACTATTCTTTACGGACTTCCTAAGTTGTCGACTTTGTTTTAGAGATTGCTTCGTCGTAGAGTCTATCCCGCCTTGGCGGGACTCCTCGCAATGACAAGGACAGAAAATAATCCAGAGGCAGTGATCCGCGAATAACTAGCGTTGATAAGTTGCAGTACCGGCTACTTGAGGTTTAGTCCCAGCCTTTACCCCAGAAAGTCCTAAAGAAGCAACCGGCAGAGCCAAAAGCGCCAACAGCAAAATCATCAACAGCAAATCAGTCGCCAATTTTATTTCAAAATATTCTGACTTTATAAATTTCATTTCTTTTTAGGTAAATTAGCCAAAATCTCCCGCTCCGCGTCCAAAATAAAAATGTAAGTAAACAGCACCGCAAGTCCCAAAGAAACCCAAGCGATCCAGGCGTGCAACATGACAAAAAGGCTCATAAGTCCTGCCCCAATCGTCAAAAAGTATAGGTATGCCAACCAAACCAAGCCCTGGGTGTATAAATGAAACGAGTCCTGAATTAAATGTTGCGCCTTATAACTGTGAAGTTTTGCCGCCATTATGGGCGTAACATGGGTGTCGTGAAACACTACCGACTTTACTACCGTCCGCAAAAGCCCCAAACACAGCGCTAAAACCATGTAGAGCATAGAATAAGAATTTACCAGCATGTAGTCCGACTGGGAGTCGTACATAAACCCGCTATTGCCAAAAGAAATCGAAATGTCAAAAAATCGGGAAATGAACACCAAAGAAACAATGCGTACCGTAATTAAAAAAATTGCTGGTACAATGGCTTCGTCTATAAGTTTTATTAACAGCTTTGAAAACATAGGCAGGAATCTATTATTATAATAGTAAATGAGAAAACAAGTGTCAACAATTTTACTGCACGCGCTGGTCTTTTTAACCCCGTTTATTTTTGTGCAAGCCACTAATGAGCTGTTTGAATTTCCTAAAATGTACTTTGTATATTTTGCGGGGTCTTTGCTTTTTGTAATTACGGCTTTAGGACGACTATGGGGATCAGGCGGACGACTTAACAGGACTGACGGTTTTACTCACCTGCTGGGACTTTTTGTGGCTAGCTTTGTTGTTTCCACCTTGTTTTCTACCCACCAGTACACTTCTCTTTGGGGCTATTTTTCCAGATTTAACGGCGGATTCGTTTCCGTGTTAATATTTTTTAGCATTTATTGGGCGACGCTTCAACTAAAACCGTCAACCACAAGTCTATTAAAAACCGTCTCCTTTACCGCCCTGCCAATTTCTATATACTCCATCATGCAACATTTTGGGCTTGGCGGGAGTTGGGCAACCGATACCACCATCCGAGCTTTTTCCACTTTTGGTCAACCTAATTGGTACGGAGCTTATTGCGCTATGGTTTTACCGATTGTCTTATATTTGGGACTAACTGCCGGTGGAGAAAATGAAAAAAACTCTGCAGTAAATTCGCTCGGCTGGTTTGCACTATTTGTGTTGGGATTTACCGGCTTTTGGTTTTCTTATTCGGTTTCCGGCATCATCGGATTGATGGCATCACTTGTCGCACTGTTAATTTTAAATTTTAGGACGACAAAAAAAATCTGGCTACCACTCGTCGTTCTGGCGGGACTGTGTTTAGTGATCGCTTTTTTGAACCAAGGCATCTTTAAACAAAAGTTGACCGATGCATTAACAGACATTTTTACTAACCCACCAACCACTACTATCCAAATAACTAACAACGCTAATATAGAAAATTTCCAGAAACCACAGAACGCCGATGATTCGAATCCAAGAGGTTCAACAGATTATCAAAACGCAGAAAATTCCGATGCGTCAGAACAAGTATCCCAAACCAAGTCGCCCAACTATAACCTAACCGACAGCGGATTTATTAGAAAAGGTATTTGGCAGGGCGCGGTTGACTTATGGCTGGCGTCGCCCAAAAACTTTTTTATAGGAACAGGACCGGAAACCTTTCCGTATCAATTTCAACAATTCCGACCTGCGTCGCTAAATTACTCATCAGAATGGAATTTTATTTTAAACAAACCACACAATTATTATTTGGAGCTTTTAGCACAAAACGGCGTTGTCGGGCTTTTAATTTACTTGACGATCGTCATAAAAGTTTTATTTGCAAAACATCCCGTGCTTACTCCAGCATTAGTAGGACTTTTTATTACTAATATTTTTGGCTGGCCAACAGTTTCCACCACATTACTATTTTGGTTATTTTTAGGATTATTGACTTTGGAAAAGCTGGGTGACGAAAGAAACGAAAAATCAAGGGGTGATTACATTGAAAATAAAAGTGTCGGTACAAAACAAAACCCAAGCGATGTAAAAACAACCATCTCACTAACAAACCCAACCGATCTTGAAACAACTATCCCACTTATCAACCTAGCCGATGATAAAACAACAACTCCACCCTCAAACTCGTTTCTATTCGTCACAACGGCTCTTCTCCCCTTATTACTCGTCGCATTGTATTTATATGCAAATGTTTATTTTGGACGACATGTTTTGGCGGACATATTTAGCAAGGCGTCCACCCAGTATTTTGACGCGGGAGAAATTCAAAAAGCCTTAGATTTTTCCAACAAAGCAGTCCACCTAAACCCAAACGAACCTTTCTATTACCGTCAGCGGGCTAAAACTTATATGTTAACTACAGTAGGACAAACAGAAGATCAACCCGCTTATATTAAAACACGGGCTTACCAAGATGTAATAACGGCGCAGAACCTAAACCCCCAAAACCTTGCCACCTTGCGAGGAGAAATTCCGCTCTACTACTTTTTAGCACTTAAGGATATTGCTAAAACGGCTAACAATCAAAACGGGGACTTGGCTTCAACAGATCGTGGTGACATAAACTCAAAAGAAGGTGACCAGTTCGACCAGATCTATATGAAATTAGCAAGGAACTATTATCTCAAGTTGTCGCAAAATTACTCTAACGATGTTGGAGTTCAGACGCAAGTTGCCAAATATCAAAAAATGCTAGGTTTGCAGGACGACTTGGATTCGACTGTTTCCATGATCAAAAACCTTAGACCTGATCTACTAGAATGGTACTTATTGTAACTGGAGGTAGTCCGCCGATGCCCAACCCTCTAATCCAGCACCGGTTTTTACCTTTAACCAACCGGTTTTTTCTTCCAAAATCGTAACGGTGTCGCCAATATTTAACTTACCAACTTCCGCGCCGTTTAAACTTGGTTCGCTTCTAACCCGCAACCAACCTGTGGGCGTGTCTTTTACTTTGGCAGTTTTACCGCCGATAATACCAGTACCAATCTTTGCCAAACTTTCTTTAGCCTGTGCGCTTACTCCCTCCCCATCCGATTCTTTCCGTAGATAAGCAACCTTCCCGTCGCCCAGTAAAACTTTGTCAGCCTCCACAACCGCCCCATCAGTGTCGTAAAAAACCCCGTTAAAGTCCAAAATATATTTAAAAACCAACTCACGATTGATCCCATAACCCATTATGTTAATACCGCGAGTTTTGTTCCAATAAATAAGCGCTTTTGCCCATGCCTGCGGATTTGTAGTAACAAAACTGTTGCCGGAAACTATGTCGTACAAAACTGTAGAACCGTCCATAAATTTTACACTAGCCGGCGCCGGCAAAGGAAAAAGTTTAAAAGACGCGTTTAATTTTTGACCTTTTACAATGTTAAGTCGCTCGCTAATAGGTTCATAGCCTTCTTTCTCTAGGCGAACATCGTAAGCGCCTTCCGTAAGTTTGTCGGTTGAATAAGGCGTTTTGCCCGATTCCGTCCCGTCAACAAAAACTACCGCGTCAGCAGGCTCGGAAATTATACTTAACACGGCGTTTGCCGACGATTTTTCCGCCCACAAATCAAGTCCGGCAGAAAAAACCTGATCCACACCTAAATCCCGCTTTACCAAAACCGGCATGCCCGCAGAAAAATTTAAACTACTTTCGTAAGAAGTTCCGGCCGACTCAAGCTTAACTTTGCGCAAACCTTTTTTGACTACAAAATTTTCTAAAGGCGTTTCCCCGGCTGACGCTCCATCCACTAACACACTAGCTTTGCCATAATAAACATCCGCAAATAAATAGGGCTTGCTTGCCGGGTTTTTGGTGCGACTTACTAAGAGGTAGCCAAAATATGCCGTCAACACCACACCAAAAACTGTTACAAAAAACGCTACGATGTTTCTTGTTTTAGAATTGCCGGGGGGCGTGGGCGACGGGGCGTAATATTTTTGGTTGGTGGAAGTAAAAATGGTGGAAACCTTGTCTGCCATATCCAAAATTTATCACTTTAATGCTAAAATATCAACTGCGCTGTGCTGAAATAAAGTTTGTGATTTAAGGTTTGTATGCCAATAAGGCATGGGGCAACCTAATAAGGCCTGATAGCCAAGTGGTAAGGCGGGGGTCTGCAAAACCTCTACGCGCCGGTTCGATTCCGACTCAGGCCTCCAAAAACCCAGAAAATCCTTAAATTTGGTAGCAGTCAAAATTAGATGCATCATTCTTACCCCGTCACTACAATACATCGGCTAAATGGAGTTGAAAACTCCAAAAAAAGGGGTAAAATGGAGTTATGTACACCAGGTTGTTAAAAGCACCAAATTATAAGAGTTTTTTTCTTTTTGGACCAAGGGGAACAGGCAAAACCACTTGGGTCAGAGAAGCATACCCAAATGCACTATATCTTGATTTGTTGGAATCAACTATATTTAACGACCTTTTAGCTAACCCTCAAAGATTAGATAATCTGGTCTCAAAAGCTCCTTACGACTTTGTAATAATAGACGAGGTTCAGCGCATTCCAGATTTATTACACGAAGTTCACAGATTAATCGAAAACAAAAAGATCAAATTCGTACTCACTGGTTCTAGTGCAAGAAAGTTGAGACGAAAGGGGGTAAACCTCTTAGCAGGACGGGCGTTAACTCTTAAAATGTACCCTCTAACTGCAATTGAACTTGGAGCAGACTTTGATCTGGAAAAATCTCTTTCCTACGGGCATTTACCTTTAGCATACCTTGAACCAGATCCCCTAAAATTTTTAAATAGCTATGTTAGTACTTATTTGGAAGAGGAGGTTTTCCAGGAGGGTTTAACTAGAAACTTATCCGGGTTTTCGCGTTTTTTAGAGACGGCTAGCTTTTCACAAGGTTCTGTACTAAACACCGCAGAAATATCAAGAGAAGCTCTAATAGACAGGAAGTTGGGCGAGAGTTATTTTAAAATTCTAGAGGATTTGCTAATCGCTTACAGGCTTCCCGTTTTTACCAAAAAAGCCAAACGAAGGCTAATAACCCATCCCAAGTTTTACTTTTTTGACACGGGAGTTTATAACGCCGTCAAACCATCAGGACCTCTCGACAGACCAGAAAACAATCGTGGAATTGATTTTGAGACATTGTTTCTCCAGAATCTTATGGCTGTCAACGATTACTTAGATCTAGGCTACAAAATTTATTACTACCGTACTAAAGATGGCACCGAAGTGGATTTTATTGCCTATGGTGAAAGGGGGCTAAAAGCCTTTGAAATAAAAAGTAACAAAGTCTTTACCAATAGCCATACACGAGCTTTAAAGACTTTCATTGGCGATTACCCTACGGCTAAAGGCTATCTTATTTACGGAGGAAATATTCGGATGTATGACGGAAACATCGATGTTATTCCCATGGACGAGGCTCTAAAAACTCTCCCTGATCTTTTGGGTTAAAACATGAGTTACCCCTATTGACACTCTCACCCTTAGTGTGCTAAAAACTTAACGCGATTAAATAATTTGTCGCGCAGTTAGCTTATTTAAACTGTCAGACAAAAAAGTCGCCAAAAATGAGTCGTACAAAATTGTCTAATTAATAAATTTAAAAGGAGGTTTATATGTCAACAGTATCAAAACTTAAACCGCTTGCCGATTACCTGTTAATTGAGCCTGCGGAAAAGGAAACCACACTCCCTTCCGGAATAGTGCTTCCGGACACATCCAAGGAAAAACCCCAAGAGGGTAAAGTTTTAGCAAAAGGTCCCGGTAAAAAGGACGAAGACGGCAAACCTATGGAAATTGCCATAGAGGTTGGCGCCAAAGTCATTTACAAAAAATGGGGCGGAACAGAAGTTAAAGTTGACGGCAAAGAATATCTGCTAGTTAAAGAAGAGGATATTTTGGCCGTAATCGAGTCGTAAATAATTTTAAGAAAGGAGAAATATGGCAGCAAAACAAATAGTATATGGCGACCAGGCAAGAAAAAAGCTGATGGATGGCATTAACAAGCTTTCCAAAGCTGTAGCCACAACACTTGGTCCTAAAGGAAGAAATGTGGCGCTAGATAAATCGTGGGGAGCCGCGCAAGTGGTGCACGACGGTGTTACCGTAGCAAAAGAAATTGAGCTTACTGACAAATTTGAGAACATGGGCGCGCAGTTAGTACGACAAGCGGCAGAAAAAACTAATGATATTGCGGGCGACGGGACAACAACCGCCACAGTGCTTGCCCAAGCGATAGTGGAGGAAGGTTTACGCAATATTTCCGCGGGAGCTAATCCTATGATGTTACGAGGCGGGCTGGAAAAAGGTTTGGACATGGTGGTGGCAGAAGTTGCCAAATTGTCCAAAAAAATTACTACCAAAGAGGAAAAAGCCCAAGTAGCAACAATTTCCGCTCAAAATAAAGAAATTGGCGAACTCATTGCAGAAGCCATGGAAAAAGTGGGTAAAGACGGCGTTATCACCGTAGAAGAATCCAAAGGCCTGCAAATGGAACTGGAATACAAGGAGGGTATGCAGTTTGACAAAGGCTTTGCGTCACCCTACTTTGTAACCAATCCGGACAAAATGGAGGCAGAAATTGAGTCGCCCTACATTTTGGTAACCGACACAAAAATTACCAGCATTCAGGATCTTTTGCCCTTACTGGAAGGCTTTGTTAAAGTGTCCAAAAATTTGGTAATTATTGCGGACGACATTGAAGGCGAGGCTTTGGCAACTCTTGTGGTCAACAAAATTCGCGGGACTTTTAATGCTTTGGCAGTAAAAGCACCAGGTTTTGGCGACAGGAGAAAAGAGCTTTTGGGCGACATTGCGGCTTTAACTGGCGCAACGGTAATTTCCGAAGAATTGGGTCGCAAATTGGACTCTACAAAAGTGGAGGACTTGGGTCGGGCGGACAGAGTAATTGCCGACAAAGATAACACCACTATTGTGGGCGGTAAGGGCGACAAGAAAAAGATTGACGATAGAATTGCCCAAATCCAAACCCAAATGGGTAAAACCGACTCCAATTACGATAAGGAAAAATTCCAGGAAAGATTAGCCAAGCTTTCCGGTGGAGTTGCCGTGTTGCAGGTGGGTGCCGCTACCGAAACCGAACTTAAGGAGAAAAAGCTTAGAGTAGAAGACGCGGTTAACGCCACCAAAGCGGCCGTGGAAGAAGGCATTGTCCCGGGCGGAGGCGTGGCTTTATTGCGAGCTAGAAAAATTTTGGAAAGCACTAAGCTTGACGGCGAAGAAGGTACGGCGTTTAAGATTTTGCACTCTGCGCTGGAAAAACCGATTAGAATGATTGTCCAAAATGCCGGAGCAGACGCGGGAATGGTAATGGGAGAACTTGAGCGACTCCAAAAAGAAAAGAGCGATCTTAACATGGGCTACAATGTGGTGAAAATGGAGTACGGTGATATGGTCAAAGACGGAATTATTGACCCGGCCAAGGTAGT
Organism: uncultured Candidatus Saccharibacteria bacterium; assembly: GCA_964490125.1. GTDB lineage: Bacteria > Patescibacteriota > WWE3 > UBA101185 > UBA10185 > JBBAAW01. The sequence continues at coordinate 19,320 of CAZBAJ010000010.1, read as the reverse complement.
GAGAAGTGCGCTTCAAAACGCAGTTTCCGTAGCCATCATGGTCCTTACTACCGAGTGTTTAGTAGCCGAAGCTCCTAAAAAAGAAGAGCCTATGCCTGCCGGCGGAATGGGCGGAGGCATGGGAGGTATGGGTGGAATGGGAGGTATGGGCGGAGGCATGGACGACTATTAAGTAATAATATGAATTGTCATTGCGAACGCAGTGAAGCAATCTAAAACAAGCCCCGAGCTAACCCTCGGGGCTTTTTAGGACTATCCAGACGGGATCAAAGCAACTATAATGGCACAATGCCGAACCTACTCTTCATAATTCCACCGGAAAGGTTTCGCGACGAAGAATTATTTCTCACAAAAGAAGTACTTGAGAAAGACGGACATAAAATAACTATTGCGAGTACTAAATCGGGTGTTATTACTGGGTCACGCGGGCAGACTATTACCTCCGAAATCACACTGGAAAGAGTAAAATCGGAAAATTACAGTGCTGTTGTTCTTATCGGTGGTGGTGGATCAAAACTACTATGGGTAAATTCAGAGGTTCATCGGATTGTTAATACCTTTAACAAAAGTAAAAAGGTTGTTGCCGCCATCTGTTTAGCTCCAGTCACTTTAGCATTAGCCGGCGTACTTAAAAACAGGAATGCTACTGTGGCAGGAACCGAATCAAGCACAATAGAAGCTCTGGGCGCGAGGTACACAGGACCTGGAGTAACCGTTGATGGCAATATTGTAACTGGAAACGCGCCGAAGGCTTCCGTACTTTTCGCTCAAAAGATCTCTGAATTACTAAAAATGGCTTAAAACTTCCCCAAACATAGAGAGCTTTTGGGTACCGACATCGTTAAATAAAAAGGATCGTAATTTGTCCTCCCAACCTCGCTTTATATATCCCCTGTTAGTATCGTTAACAGAAACAGTACATTTTTGTACGATTTCTGTCACTGACTTTTTTAGGGTCATTACCAGATAATATACAAAAATGTATATTATCTAGTACTCACTTTTTATAATGGCAGTGCTACGCTACCCTTCCTGTTGGGTGGTAGAATAGCCCCATGTCACAAGAGAAAATCAGAAACTTCTCAGTAATCGCCCATATAGACCACGGGAAATCCACCTTAGCAGATAGGTTTTTAGAAATTACTAAGACCGTGGATAAACGCCACCTAATGGCACAAACGCTAGACAGCATGGAGTTGGAACGCGAAAAAGGCATAACTATAAAGCTAAAAGCCGTACGCATGGACTACAACGACTACCAACTAAACCTTATTGACACGCCCGGGCATGTGGACTTTTCTTACGAAGTCTCCCGCTCGCTTGCCGCGTGTGAAGGAGCAATTTTGGTGGTAGACGCAACTCAAGGCATCCAAGCCCAAACCGTCAGCAATGTTTATAAAGCTATGGAAGCGGGATTAACCATTATTCCTGTCCTAAATAAAGTCGACCTGATAAATGCGGAGGTAGAAAAAATCTCCCAGGACTTACAAAAATCGTTTGGGTTTAAGCGGGACGACATTTTAACCGTGTCAGCCAAAACCGGCGCGGGCGTTACGGAACTTTTGCAACAGGTTATCGACCGAATCCCGCCCCCCAAAGGTCAACCAAATAAACCTACGCGGGCTTTAGTGTTTGACAATTATTATAACGAACACTTGGGCGTAGTAGCGCTTATTAAAGTGGTGGACGGGTCTTTTAAATCCGCCGATTTTGGTCAAAAAAGAAAAATTCTATTTTTAGCCACCGGCATGCAACCCCAGCCGGAAGAACTTGGCATTTTAAAACCGCAACGGATAAAAGCCAACGCCCTGGAAACCGGCGAGGTGGGCTATATTGCAACGGGGCTAAAAGATATTCATAAAGTTAAAGTGGGCGACACGGTTTGCTGGGCGGACGAACACGCGGATCCCCTACCTGGCTATAAAGAAGTTAAACCGTTTGTGTTTGTATCAATTTATCCTGTAGAAAACGATAAATTCCCTGCCCTGCGCGACGCTTTGGAAAAACTCTCCCTGTCAGACTCGTCGTTAACCTTTGAACCGGAAAGCTCTTCTGCGCTGGGTTTCGGGTTTAGATGCGGGTTTTTAGGGCTTCTGCATGCCGACATTGTCCAAGAAAGATTAGAGCGTGAATATAACTTGGGTCTTATTTCCACCACACCAACGGTAGAATACAAAGTCTATTTAACCTCCGGAGAAGTCTTGTCCATAAAAGCTGCCGACGATTTTCCCCAAACTTCTACCATAGACCGCGTGGAGGAGCCTTGGATCCTGGTCACCATCGTCTGCCCTGCCGATTACACAGGCGGAGTTATTACCCTGTGCCAAAACCGTCGCGCAATATTGCAAAAAATGGATTATCCAACAGAAACTAGGGTAGTTTTTGAATATCAACTTCCCCTGGCAGAGCTGATTCATAACTTTTTTGACGAACTTAAAACGGTTTCTTCCGGTTTTGCCAGCGTGGACTACGAATTTTTGGACTACAAACCGGTTGACGCGGTAAAAATGGACATTTTAGTCCATGGGACACCCGTTGCTCCACTTGCGCAGATTGTCTTAAAAGCAAGCGCGGTAGAAATTGGTCAAAAAATGTTGGTACGACTTAAAGAAGTGATTCCACGCCAGCAATTTGAAGTCGCCCTGCAAGCAGCAATTGGTGGAAAAATCCTAGCCCGTGAAGACATCCCAGCGATGCGCAAAAATGTGTTGGCTAAAATGTCTGGCGGGCATAGGGAGCGCAAGGACAAGCTTTTGGATATTCAAAAAAAGGGTAAAGCACGGATGAAACGCATCGGCAAAGTAGACATTCCCCAAGAAGCCTTTAGACAAGTGTTAACCTGACTCTTGACACCGTTAGCACTTGTGTGGTATTAGTGATAATATGCCATTTGACTTAACAGACAGACAAATAAAATTGCTGGAAGCCATTATTAATGAATACCTGGAAAGCTCGGAGGCAGTGGGTTCGCAAACTATTGTGGAGCGCTACCATATCCCCTGCTCGGCCGCCACTGTCCGCAACGAGATGGCAGACCTTATGGAACGGGGTTTCCTGTTAATGTCGCACACTTCGTCCGGCAGAAAGCCCACACCCCTAGCCTACCGCTTTTTTATTCAGGAGCTTTTAGAAGAGGACGACATTCCGGTTCTGCAAGAAGTCGCCATAAAACAGCGCATGTGGCCGGTACGATTTGAAACAGAAAAACTGCTTAAGCAAGCGTCATTGGCACTTTCTGACACCACGCACGAGCTGGCTTTTGCCACTACCAACGACGGTTTTTCCCTTTACACAGGCGTTGCCAATATGCTGGACTACGCGGAATTTTGGGATATTAACATTGCTAAAAACGCGCTTTCTATTCTAGACAGGTTTGAAATTATGAACGACATTTTAAGCAAGGCCTCACGAGGAGAAAAAGAAGTTAGTATTTTAATGGGCGACGAAACAGAAACAGAAGGATTAGAAGAATCAGCGTTTGTGTTTAGTAAATACGATACGCGAGGCAAGGGCGGTTTTGTTGGCGTCTTGGGTCCATCGCGCATGAAGTACGGCAATGTAATTCCTACCGTAAGATATGTAAAAAATTTGGTGGAGGAGTTAACTTCCGGCTGGTAAAATCGGTTACTAGCTTTGCAGAGTAAGTTTGTTGGCAGAGCGATCACCATACACCGCCCTAACGGGGGAAGACCGAGCAACGGCAAGTAAATTTACGAGGAAAGGTATTTTATCGAAACATGAAAGGATGTTATGACTGACGATATAAAAGATAAAAAAGAAAATCAGATGAATATGGCACAAGGCGACATCAACGGTATCGGCGCGTCCGTTACGAATGGTGACCACAACGGTGTCGATAGTGTTAACGCAAACACCAGCGATATTAACGCCAATCAGGCTAATCAAAACGCCAACCAAGTTGTCGACCAAATAAAAAAGTTACAAGAAAGGTGCGAAGAATTGGAAAATAACTGGAAACGAGCGTTGGCAGATTATAAAAATCTGGAACGACGGACGGTGGAAGAAAAAGCGGAATTTGCCCAATTTGCCAACATGATTTTAATTCAGCGCCTGCTTCCCGTTGTCGACAACCTGGAAATGCTGGAAAAACATATTGAAGACACGGGCTTAAAAATGATTATAAAGGAGATTCACCAGGTTTTGGGCGACAATGGAGTAACCACAATTGATACAACCGGAAAACAGTTTGACAGTGAAACAATGGATTGCGTAGAAACCGCGGAGTGCGAGGAAAAAGACCACGACAAAGTGGTGGAAACCGTAACCCGTGGCTATAAATTTAAAGATAAAATTCTACGCCCGGCAAAAGTTCGGGTGGGAAAGGCTAAAAGCTAAAGGAGGCTATTATGGCAAAAATATTAGGTATAGATTTAGGTACTACAAATAGTTGCATGGCGGTAATGGAGGCCGGCACGGCAAAAGTTATTCCAAACGCGGAGGGCATGAATACTACACCCTCTATTGTAGCGTTTACCGGCTCGCAGGAGTTAGTAGGCGTAACGGCAAAACGACAGCAGGTCGTCAACCCAAAAAATACGGTATTTTCTATTAAGCGACTGATGGGCAAACGATTTACCGATCCGGAAGTCCAAAAGCTTAAAAAGGATTACCCGTACGCTATTGTTGAGGGCAAAAACGGACTGGCGTGCGTGGAAATTGACGGCAGAATTTACACCCCGCAGGAAATTTCCGCCAAAATACTGCTTAAGTTAAAAATTGACGCGGAAAAGTTTTTGGGTCAGCAAATTAAGGAAGCGGTAATTACGGTACCAGCTTATTTTGACGATTCTCAAAGAAACGCCACCAAAGAAGCAGGACAAATTGCAGGCTTTGATGTCAAGAGAATTATAAATGAACCCACAGCGGCGTCTTTGGCGTATGGTTTGGACAAGCAGAAGAATGAAAAAATTGCGGTGTACGACTTGGGAGGAGGAACCTACGATGTCTCTATTTTGGAGATTGGCGACGGCGTTTTTGAAGTTAAAGCTACCAACGGTGATACCCGGCTTGGTGGTGACGACTTTGATACGGTGCTAATTCACTGGTTAATTGATGAGTTCAAAAAGGAACAGGGTGTGGATCTTTCAACAGACCGTCAGGCTATGCAACGGCTTAAAGACTCCGCAGAAAAAGCAAAAATAGAACTTTCTAGCACTACGGACACGGAAATTAATATTCCATTTGTTACCGCGGACGCAAGCGGACCCAAGCACTTAAACATTAAGTTGTCACGACCAAAAATGGAGCAATTATTTGATGAACTTTTGCAGCGCAGTATTAAACCGATGGAGAACGCATTGTCGGACGCTAAGCTGTCTAAATCCGACTTAAACGAAGTGGTAATGGTTGGTGGCATGACCAGAATGCCTAAAGTCGTCCAACTAGTAAAGGAATTTTTTGGCAAAGAACCCCACCAGGGCGTAAACCCGGACGAAGTTGTTGCAGTGGGCGCAGCTATTCAGGGCGGAGTACTGGGCGGAGATGTTAAGGATGTTTTGCTGTTGGATGTTACTCCCCTAACTCTGGGCATAGAAACTTTAGGCGGAGTGAGTACGCCCATTATTAAGCGCAACACTACTATTCCAACTTCCGCGCAACAGGTGTTTTCTACGGCGGCAGACAGTCAAACCAGCGTTGAGATAAATATTTTGCAGGGTGAACGGGAAATGGCGGGCGACAATAAATCGCTGGGGAGGTTTATTTTGGACGGTCTTCCACCCGCGCCCAGAGGCGTCCCGCAAGTAGAAGTCAAGTTTGATATTGACGCTAACGGCATTCTAAATGTTACCGCTAAAGATAAAGCCAGCAACAAAGAGCAAAAAATCACCATTCAGGGCGGAACCGGTTTGGCTAAGGACGAGGTGGAAAAAATGGTTAAGGACGCGCAAGCGCACGCGGAGGAGGACAAAAAGAAAAAGGAGTTGGTGGATGTTAAAAATACCGCCGACGCAATGGTTTACACCGCGGAAAAAAGTTTGCGTGACGCGGGCGACAAAGTTACTGCCGAATTAAAAACCTCCGTTGAGGCAAAGATTAAAGCTCTAAAAGATGTTTTGCCAAACGGCAGTGCGGAAGAAATTAAGGGTAAAACGCAGGAAGTTTCCCTAGAGATTCAAAAAATCGGTCAGCTTATGTACGGTCAAACAGGTCAACCTGGTTCGGGCGACGCCGGAAATGCGGGTTCTGCGGGCGGTGGTCCACAGCCGGAAAACCCATTTGGACCTAACGGACCTTTTGGCGGCGCTGGCGGACCCCAAGGAACTCCTGGTGGAAATCCACAAGGTGGCGGGTCACAAGACGGATCGGGTGGATCTCAAAATCCTTCCGGTAATGCTGGTGGACAGTCGGGTTCAGGACCGGTTGAGGGCGAGGTTATTAATTAACATGTACGACTGGGCAACGCCCCTTTTGTCAAAAGGCTTTGATGGTTTTGTGTACTTTGACTTAGGGGGCGTTGTTTTTGAGATTGCAGAAAAAGCCTGCGGGTTTGAAAAATCAAAAATTACACTTATTGACGACAATCAGGACAACATCGATGTGGCAACAAAGTTTGGTTGGAATGGGATATTATTTAGAACATCGTAAGATCGCTCTCTTACCGTATTTTTCCTCAATATGTTTCCTGTATATTTCATCTCGTTCGGACGGCTTGATTTTATAAGCATCGCCAACTAATCTACGCAAACCAGATATCAACTTAGCAGGATCAGTAACGGTTTTTATTGGTTTTGGTGTCTTTTCCATATTGGAAAATATTATACTCTAGGCCACGGTGATAAGATCAGGTGTACGCTAGTTTTATTAGGTAAGTAGCTCCAAACCTCCTCTGTAATAAAAGGCATAAAGGGATGGAGGAGTTTTAGACAAGTCATAAAAACATGGCGGAAAACTTTAAGGGCAACTTCCTTATCGTCGCGCAATTTTAAATCCTCAAGGTACTTGCTAGCCAGCTCGTCCCACATAAAATGGTAAATGGCTTCCGAGGCGTCGGCAAAGCGATATTTGGCTAAATCTTGGTCGACTGATTTTATAAGTGCGTTTAAATCGTCCAGCATTTTTCTGTCTGACTCGGTAAGCTGACTGGTTTGACTGCTTTTGTCGTGCTGATTGTTCTTAACAACCCGTTGGTCTTCCAAACCTAAAAGACCGTCTATGTTAAATGTGACGCTAGAACTAAAATCCAAATCTTTACCGGTCTGCTCTTTATACTTGTCAACCTCCAGTAGGAAAAACCTTGCCATGTTCCAAATTTTATTGGCAAAATTACGGTAGGCAATAACTTTATCCTGCGGAAAAGCAAAATCTTTGCCGTTAGCCGTGCCGGAAATTAAACCCATCCGCAAAGCGTCCACTCCGTACTTATCAAAATACTCATCAGGATCAATATTATTCCCAAGGCTTTTACTCATCTTTTTACCGTCAATAGCGCGCACCATGCCGTGTAAATACACATCCCTAAATGGTGGCTTACCGGTAGCATAAATTCCAAACATAACCATTCTGGAAACCCACCTTGTAACAATTTCCCAACCGGTCTCCAACACATCCGTAGGATAGTAGTATTTAAAGTCGTCCGACCCCGGATACCCTAAAGTAATTAACGGCCACTGACCGCTGGAAAACCAGGTGTCAAAAGTGTCGGTTTCCTGCAAATAGTCGTCACCCGGAGAAGTTTCCGCAATTACATATTTAGCATCTTTTGACGCAATTACCCGCTGAAGTCCGCTCTTCACCTCGTCAAACTTAAAGTCGCAAAGCTTACCAAAAGAATACTTACCTTCTTTGTTAATAAACGCCACTTCCAGATTGGGGTTTTCCTTGGCACTATACCAAGCCGGAATCCTAATGCCCCACACCACCTGCCGGGAAATCGCCCAATCGTGCATATTTTCCACCCACCGAGTGTAAGTTAGTTCCCGCCATTTGGGGTAAATTTTAAGCTCGCCGTTTTGCACCACCTCCAAAGCCTTCTTTTTAAGCGTGTCCACTTTTATAAACCAATTTGGCACCGGCAACATCTCTATGTAGTCCTGACTTCTGTAGTCCGCCGGCACAGTGTGTGTATAATTCTGGTCGACTTTCTCTATTAGCCCCATGGCAGTAAGATCGTCAACACCCTGTTTACGAGCCTCCGCAATTTTTAGACCTTTATACTTGCCCGCGTTCTCGTTCATCCGCCCGTCCAAACCCATAACGCTTACAATTTTTAACCCGTGACGCAAACCTATTTCGTAATCATTTTTATCATGCGCTGGTGTGACTTTTAAAACACCGGTTCCAAACGCGGGATCCACATAACTGTCGGCAATAACCTTGAGTGATTGCTTTCCCAACGGATCTTCAAACTCAATTTCCTGCCCAATATATTTTTTATAACGCTCGTCGTTGGGATTTACCGCCAAAGCCGTGTCGCCCCACTTGGTTTCCGGTCGCACAGTAGCCACAGTTAACGGACCGTATTTTATGTAATACAAAGGATCGGTTTTTTCCACAAACACAACTTCTGCATCAGAAAAAGTCGTCCCCCACTTAAAAGAATAGTTGACAACATAGTCGTCCCTATAAATTAACCCGTCCTCATGCATTTTTTTAAAAGTTGACTGGACGACTGCAAGACTCTGCGGATCCAAAGTAAAGCGATATCTAGTCCAGTCCACACTTGCGCCCATTTGACGGATTTGATCCTCTATTAAATGACGGTTGCTCTGAACAAAATCCCAAATTTGCTTGTAGAGTGTGTCGCGGTCAAAATCAAACCGGGATTTACCTTGCTTTTTTAATTCGCGTTCAAAAGTGGTTTGAGTTTCAAAGCCCGCGTGATCGGTTCCCGGCACCCACAACGCGTCGTACCCCTGCATGCGTTTCCATCTAATTAAAATGTCTTCAATGGCTATCATTAAAACATTACCCATATGCATTTTTCCGCTGGCGTTGGGCGGAGGCAAAATTATAGTGTAAGGCTTTTTGGCGGGGTCGCGGGTGGATTTAAAATAACCGCCGTCTTCCCACATTTTGTATATTTTTGACTCCACGGACTTGTGGTCGTATCTAGGTTCCATTGTCATGACGAGAATTATACCTCAAACGACACATAGTATATAATTAGCCAAGTCCTTATGCGATTTGAGGAGTCGGGCGTCCGCCTTAGGCGGACCGGGACCCGTGACGAAAAGCGCATAAGACTTAGCGATATAACATGGGCCGTTAGCTCAGTTGGTAGAGCGCTGCATTCGCATTGCAGAGATCGCCGGTTCGATTCCGGCACGGTCCACCAAAACCATCAAATCTGCTAAAATCAGCCACACATGAAAAATATTGTCGTCATCGGCGGGGGTACGGGAACTTTTGTCGTACTTTCCGCGCTTAAAAATTACCCGGTTAACCTTACCGCAGTGGTTTCCATGATGGACTCCGGCGGATCAACTGGACGACTTAGAGATCAGTACGGAGTTTTGCCACCGGGCGACATTCGTCAGGCGTTAGTGGCGCTTTCGGAAGAAAGCAAAATCTGGCGGGAGCTTTTTACTTACCGTTTTGCCGGTGGAGATTTAGACGGTCATAACTTTGGCAACATTTTCTTGTCGACCGTAGAAAAATTAAGCGGGTCATTACCAAAAGCTATAACTTTGTCACAAAAATTACTAAAAACTAAGGGCGCTGTACTTCCTGTTACACTAAAAAATACCTCTTTGCAAGCAGAACTTGAAAATGGGCAGGTTATTTACGGTCAACACCAAATCGATGAAATTGGCAAAAATTGGGAATTTCCCGTAAACAGAATAGTTAAAATTTGGTCGACACCAAAGGCAAAAATAAATCCGCAAGTCTGCCAAGTCTTCCAAAAAGCCGACTACATTATTTTAGGTCCGGGAGATTTATATACAAGTCTTTTACCCAATTTTCTCGTAACGGAAATGTCGCAATGCGTAGTAAAAAGCCGGGCGCAAAAAATCTTTATTGTCAATTTAATGACTAAACGAGGTCAAACGGATAACTTTACCGCAAAAACTTTTGTGGACGAGCTTAAAAAGTACATTAAAGGATTGTCGTTGGACTATGTGTTAGTAAACAACGGCAAAATTCAAAAACATGTGGCAGATTGGTACGCTAAAACGGCAGAAGTTGAACCTGTTAAAAACGACTTAAAGGCCACAGGTAAAGTAGGTTCGCAAACGAATCGCACCAAAGTTATTACTGCCAACATTGTTAGTAAAGGCATTTACGGCAAAACTATCTCCGACCGCATTCAAAGAAGCCTAATCCGCCACGATCCCCAAAAACTTGGCAAGGCGCTGGCAAAAATCCTAAAGCTGGAAGATTAACACAATTGACATTAAAGCAGTCGTGTGAAAATATAATTGCAGGAACAACATGAAGGCAGACTTTTCAAAAATCATTAGAGAGTCCATTCAAATTACTAAATCAAACAAACGGCTGTGGGTTTTGGGCCTGGTTTTGGCGACTTTGGGAGCGGGCTCTGGCATGGGTGGCGGGGGTAATTTTGGCGACATAGCAAAACAGTTTGACAAAACGGACCAAAATAATTCCGTCAAACTGGACTCACTTTATAATTTAGACAACCTGGACGACTTAAAAAATCCGCAAATCCCAAGTCAAAATTTACTTAACACAAACCTGCTAACATCCGCCAGCCAATTGCCCCAAGTTTTAGGCGCATCAGCCACCAGCCTTTTGGGTCTGGTAAAACTTATCCCCCTGTCCTTTTTCTTTGCCTTTGGACTTTTAGTTATGGCATCAATCTTGCTGGGTATAGCAATTTCCTTGTACGGGCAAGGTTGGGCACAGTCTGGGCTAATTGCCGGTATTACCCGACAAAGCGCCGGCGAAACATTGTCACTGTACCAAATGTCAGACCAAGGCAAGATACACGCTATGCAAGTTATAAAAATTAGAGTTTTTCCCGCTTTACTTTTTGGTCTTGCAGTTGGAGTTGCCACGCTTATTTTAATCATTCCAGGCGTACTTTTAGGCGACGCGGGCAAAGTGGTACTTATATTTTTGGGTATTTTGTACGCAATTGCGGTAATTGTTGCCAGTATAATCCTAGGCGGGTCCATCCATTTGGGCATTTTAGCAATCAATTTGGAGTCCCTCGCATGGAAACCTGCCTTTGCCAGAGGCTTTAAAATTTTTAAAAGCTACTTTTTTGATGTGGCAATCATGTCCATTATTAACTGCTTTGCAGGTTGCATCCTTGGCATTGTTGGACTTTTAGTTGTTGCTGTACTAGGCATAATTGGCGTTGCCACAGTAGCCGGAGTGGTAGCCTTTCCACCATTTTTGGTAGCTGCCGGACCAATTATCTTTTTAGCAGTCTTGGCTTTAATAATGGTTATGGGACTTTTGGGAGCGGTTTCCGCCGTCTTTAAGCAGTCAACATGGGTTTTGCTCTACAAACAACTTACACAGGAGGCAAATGGAACAAAATAATAACTACGCCGGTTTTTGGATCCGCTACTTTGCCCAAATGGTGGACTCTGCAATCTGGTCGCTTAACTTTTTTGTCCCGCTATATTTACTAAGCGCCTTTGCTACTTTCAGTTTAGAAAAGTTTGTCCCGGGTTTATTGTGGTTTTTACTTTATGCTCTTTTTGTGGCACCGTTAGTTAAACTTTTTGTTCACCCGTGGCTAATTGCCAACATGGGCGCAGGACTTGGCAAACTTACCTGCGGACTGGAGATCGTCAACCAAAATACCTCCCGTCTTACCTTTAAAAACGCTTTGTTTAGAGAATACATTGCAAAAATTGCCTCCAACGCGCTTTTAGGACTTGGCTACTACTGGATTTTTAAAACTCCGCAAAAACAAGGCTGGCACGACGGCTTGGCTGGCACTTATGTACTTAGAAAACACAACGGCTTTTTCGCCGGGTTAATGTCGCTCATATTATTTTTGGCAATTATCGGTGGACTTACTTACAAATCCGTCCAAAACTTTATTAACGCTAAAACTTTGCAGTACGACATAGCAACCACGGTTACTCAAATCCAGCAGGACTTTGCAAAAGACCTTGCGCCAAAAACCCCGTCAACCGACTTAATGGATAAGTACGAACAGGAATATTTGAACCAGCTTAAAGACATAAACACAGATGCGGATTCAGAAATCCAACCCGACTACGACGCTTACTATGAGATTTACAAAAAATATCAAGACATGCCGTACGAAGACCTAATGAAAGAGTTGGAAAAGCTAAATACGCAATAATCCCAAATCTAAAGTATAATGTGTATCGACAGATCACGGAGGGATACCCAAGCGGTCATACGGGGCTAGTCTCGAAAACTAAGCGCGGGGCAACTCGCACGGGGGTTCGAATCCCCCTCCCTCCGCCATGTAAGAATTTTCTATCCTTCAAAGTGAGACGGTAATAGCATTTATGACTACTGAAATTAAAACGATTAAGCTTGAAGAACTAGGATACGATGATTATTTTGAAATTAACCGCTCACATTTAGGGCTAACAGAATATCCAGTGGCTAGGGTTATCGCCGAGTATAAAGAAGCGTATAGAATTAAAAATGCAGATGGAGAATATCTAGCCAAGATAACAGGAAAACAACTCTTTAAAGCTATAAAAAGAGAAAACTATCCCGCTGTCGGGGATTGGGTAGCAATAACTAAGCTTGACAAAGAAAGGGCAGTTATTCGTGAGATTTTACCAAGAAAGACTGTACTTAAGAAAAAATATAGCGATAAACAAGATGTTCAAATCATAGCTACTAACATCGATGTCGCATTTATCATTGAGTCTATGGACAGAGACTATAACCTCAATCGTCTTGAAAGATATTTTGTTTTGGCAAACGAAGGCGGGATTAAACCCAATGTCGTACTAAATAAAACCGATCTAATTTCAATAACAGATCTGAACTCACGCATCGATCAGATAAAAAATCGATTTAATGATGTTGATGTTATTACAACCAGTACAATAACTGAAAACGGGTTAAGCGGGTTGGAAAATTACATTGAACCAGGAAAAACTTATTGTTTTTTAGGTTCTTCTGGCGTAGGAAAATCTTCTTTAATAAACAAGTTACTCAAAAAAGACGAGATTAAAACAAGAGAAATAAGTGAATCAACCGACAGGGGCAAACACACGACTACTGTTAGAGAGATGTATTTTTTGAAGAATGGCGGAATTGTAATTGATAACCCTGGAACTAGAGGGGTTGGAGTGGCAAACGCAAATATTGGTATAGAGACTATTTTTGATGAAATAGCTCAAGTAGCTAAAAACTGTAAGTACGCCAACTGCACTCACATACACGAACCTGGTTGCGCCATATTAAAAGCCTTAGAGAGTGACAAATTTGATAAAAATAAATATCAGAATTTCATTAAATTAAAGAGAGAGGCCGAATATTATGAAATGAGCGAACTGGATAAAAGGGTAAAAGATCGTAAATTGGGACGATACATAAAAAAAGTACAAGATCAATTAATTAGTGTATAGTTAATAAAATATGAAAAACCCGTTCCTAAAAATACTAACGCTTGTTTCCTTTGGAATCATGGTGGGGGCTAATTATCTGGCGGTGTCGCTTCCCCTTGGCGGTAGAAGTACCGGACAAATATCCGATAATTATTCCAATCTGTTTGCTCCGGCCGGTTACGCTTTCTCCATCTGGGGGCTTATTTACACCCTTTTGGGAATTTATGTTATTTATCAATTACGACAAAAGGACGACGGGTTGGTCATAAAAGTCGACCGCATATTTATTGTAAACGCCCTTTTGAATGCGTCGTGGATATTTGCCTGGCATTACGACATAATTTGGCTCTCCGTCATAATCATGGCGGGTTTGCTAGTCACTCTTATTAAGATTGCAGACATTCTTGGCGCGAGCAATATTACACCAAAAGAACGCTGGCTAGTGCGCCTGCCCTTTAGTGTTTATTTTGGCTGGATCACTGTGGCTACAATTGCCAATATCACAGTTTTTCTGGTCTACCTTGGGTGGGACGGGTTTGGCGTTTCACAAAGCGTTTGGACGGTTGCGGTGCTAATAATTGGAGCGCTTATCGGCTCTTTACGGGTGTTGCGCGACCGTTCTATTCCTTACGGATTAGTGCTTATTTGGGCCTATGGCGCCATTCTTTACAAACATCTTTCCGCAAACGGTTTTGCCGGAAAGTACCCAAGCGTAATTTGGACAGTCGCTTTATGTCTGGCGGTATTTGCTGGGACAATATTATCTACTCTTCACAAGAAAAAATAAGGACAAGCCGTTTATAGGTTGACTTTACAACTATTTCTAAACCTTAAACAACCTCCGAAGCATACCCAAACCCAACCGCACAAAGCTTATAATGTAAAGTAGGATTTCCAAAAAGTCCAGCTTGATTTTATCCGCAATGGGATTTTCCCCGTCATCCATAAACCTAAGCACTGCCGGCAACACATAGGCAAAGATAATAAAACCCCATACTGCCATGATTAAGATCGCATTTTCTTCTTGCGTAAGGTGCATATTTAAACTCCTGCGCTAATTTTAAACCCAATGTCTGCCCGTTTTGGCTTTAAAATACAGGTTAAAAAGTGTAGAATACCACTAAAGTGAGGGTAAGAGCCATGTATTTAATAACCTATGGAAACCAGTAAAGAGGCAAAAGCTAGAATTAAAATAAACAAATTGTTAGAAAAAGCCGAATGGAGGTTTTTTGACGACGCCGAAGGTTCTGCAAATATCGCGCTGGAGTTAAATGCCAAAATTACTCAAAAAGATATTGACACATTTGGAGAGGATTTTGAGTCTACGAAAAACGGGTTTATTGACTTTTTGTTACTCGATGAGAAAGGTTTCCCACTCGTTATTCTGGAAGCTAAAAGAGAGGATAAAAACCCTTTAGACGGTAAAGAACAGGCAAGAAAATACGCTCATACAGAAAATGCCCGTTTTGTAATACTTTCTAACGGTAATCTTCATTATTTTTGGGACTTGGAACGCGGGGATCCCGAAGTTATAACAGAGTTTCCAACACAAGCATCTTTGCTACACAGACAGAACTTTAAACCCGACAACCGAAGGTTGGCAGACGAGGAAGTTGGTAACGATTACATAGCTCTTACACAAAACCCAAAATTCAAAGATGACCCCCGTTACTTAAAAGAAGAAACCCGCACCCAGTACCTTTGGGAACAAAACCTGCAAGTTTTAAGGCCTTACCAGCTCAAAGCAATACACGCTTTGCAAAAATCCGCCGAAGCCGGTAACGATCGCTTTCTGTTCGAAATGGCAACCGGCACAGGGAAAACCCTTATTTCTGCCGCTGTTATTAAACTATTTTTGCGCACAAGCAACGCCAAAAGAATTTTGTTTTTGGTCGATCGTTTGGAACTCGAAGACCAAGCCCACAAGAACTTTGTCCGCTATTTAAGTAATGATTTTTCTTCTGTTATCTACAAACAAAATCGTGATGACTGGAAAAAAGCAGAGGTAGTTATTACAACAGTTCAAAGCCTTTCTTCGCAAAATAAATACAAAAAACTTTTCTCACCGACTGATTTTGATTTAGTTATAGCCGACGAATCACACCGTGCGATCGGCGGAAACTCACGAGCAGTTTTTGAATATTTTATCGGCTACAAGCTAGGTTTAACCGCCACGCCAAAAAATTACTTAAAAAATATAGATCCGCAAAAACTATCTCAAAACGACCCTCGAGCATGGGAGCGCAGACAGCTTTTGGACACTTACACAACTTTTGGTTGCAAAAATGGGGAACCAACTTTCCGATATAGCCTGATCGACGGCGTACGGGACGGATACTTGGTAAATCCTGTTGTAACAGATGCACGGACCGACATCACCACAGAACTACTTTCAGAAAAAGGTTACGCGATAATGGTTGAAAACGAAGAAGGCGGAGAAAGCGAGGAAACATTTTTCCACAAAGACTTTGAAAAGAAATTCTTTTCCGAAAAAACCAACCGCGTCTTTTGCCAGACATTCATTGAAAACGCCCTCAAGGACCCAATAAGCGGTGAAATAGGCAAAAGCATTGTATTTTGCGTTAGCCAAAAACACGCATCCAAGATAACGCAACTGCTCAACCAAATGGCAAGCCAACTATGGCCAGACAGATACAACTCTGACTTTGCTTTGCAAATCACCTCAAACATTACCGACAGCCAGCAATTTACCATCAAATTCGCAAACAATAATCTTAACGGATATACAAAATTCTTGGAGAATTACAAATCCAGCAAAACCAGGGTCTGTGTAACTGTCGGCATGATGACAACCGGCTACGATTGCCAGGATATTCTAAATCTTGGACTTATGCGCCCTGTCTTTTCACCAACTGATTTTATCCAAATTAAGGGACGCGGGACAAGAAAATTCACCTTTGAGTATACTGACGAATATGGAGAAAAACACAAAGTACCAAAAGACAAGTTTAAATTTTTCGACTTCTTTGCCAATTGCGAATACTTTGAAGAAAAATTCAACTACGACGAGGTCTTACAACTACCCATTAAGCAAAGAGGCACTGGCGGAGAGGGACCCGTTGGCGTTGATATTGATGAAATAGAGATCTTTAATCCCGACAAAGTAAAAACACTCACCGAGACCCCTATTGGAATTGAAGGCATGAAGGTTGACCGCAAGCTTTTTGAAAAAGCCCGCGAAGAATTGCAAAAAGATGCCGAAGTAAAATCGGCCGTGGAAAATGAGCAGTGGGATAAAGCCGTACAGATTGTGCGTAGCAAATATGAAGACAAACCCCAATTATTCCTAAATCTTGATAAGATTCGCAAGAGCGAAAACCTTGACCGCCGTATCTCTTGGCGGGAATTTTTGGAAAGAGCCTTCGGCTTGATTGATGTTTTTAAATCCAAAGACGAGAAACTGGAAGAGGAGTGTGATAAATTCATCTCGATCTACAAACCAGAAAGCAGATATGTCCCGCATATCAAAAACTACCTCAAGGCTTATGTTACGGACGACAAATTCCGTGGGATTATTAATAAGAAGCAATACGCTGAATTAAATGTTTACGCTGGTTTTACAATGTCGGAATTTAAGGAGTTAAACGGCTGGCGGGAAACTGTCCCTGAATATGTCAAGGATTATGTATCGGTTAACCAGTATATGAAATAAGTATGATGAATGATTTTAAGCCAGGACAAAATAGAGAAGAAAAAATAGATAAATTTCTTGATAATTTAGCATGGTTCCACTCAGAAAAAACTACACCATCTGGTTTATATTCAAAAATTGGCAAAATTGAGGAAAGGATAGATGAGTTAAACAAACAATTAGTGGAAGCGGGTAAGTCATCGGGTGATCTTGCCAAAGCGCTAAATGGGATAACTTTAGCGGCTTCGGTAATTGCGGCACTAACTCTTCTTTGGTCAGTTGTAACATTCTTTATAAAATAACTATGCTTGATCAAAGTACAAAACGAAAAATAGACTCTGCCAGACAAATCCTTGTCGGTAAAGTGCCGGACCCTAAGGCGCAAGTTGAACAAATAACAACCGCACTCATCTACAAATTTATGGATGACATGGATAAGGAGTCTGAAGAACTCGGAGGAAAGGCTAAATTTTTCACCAACGGTTTTACGCAATATGCTTGGACAAAACTGCTGGACAACAAGCTATCCGGACAAGAACGCCTCGATCTGTATGTTCAGGCAATTACGAATATGCCCAAAAACCCCCATATTCCGCAATTGTTCCGCGATATTTTTAAAGGCGCGTTTTTGCCATATAACGACCCCCGCACGCTTTCGCTATTCCTCAAAGAAATAAACGACTTTAATTACGAACACAGTGAAAATTTAGGCAATGCTTTTGAATATCTGCTTTCTATCCTTGGAAGCCAAGGCGACGCGGGACAATTCCGCACGCCTCGCCACATTATTGATTTTATTGTTGAAGTGGTTGATCCAAAAAAGAACGAAACAATTCTTGATCCCGCTTGCGGAACGGCCGGATTTTTAATTTCCGCCTACAAGCATATTTTGAAAACCAACAAAGAAAAACCTCTTACACCGGACGAGAAATTAAAATTGATGAATAACCTTGCAGGCTACGATATTTCGCCTGATATGGTGAAATTGGCGCTTGTGAACATGTACTTGCACGGGTTCCCAGAACCAAAGATCCATGAATACGACACTCTCTCAAGCGAAAAACGCTGGGATGAAATTTTTGATGTGATAATGGCAAATCCTCCCTTTATGACACCGAAAGGCGGAATTGTTCCGCATAAAAGATTTTCTATTCAAGCCAATCGCGCGGAAGTACTTTTTGTGGATTATATTGTTGAACATTTAACCATTAAAGGACGAGCCGGAATAATCGTGCCCGAAGGAATTATTTTTCAATCTAACAAGGCCTATACCGCACTCCGAAAAAAATTGATGGAGGACGGGCTTTTTGCTGTTGTTTCGCTTCCGCCTGGTGTTTTTAATCCCTATGCGGGAGTAAAAACCAGTATCCTGCTTTTTGATAATGAGATTTCCAAGAAAACAAAAAACTTTTTGTTTGTAAAAATTATAAATGACGGCTTTGATTTGGGTGCACAAAGACGCGAACATGATAAAAACGATTTGCCATTGGCGTTAGAAATTATCAAAAAATATAAATCGTCGTTAGATGATAAAAAATTTAGCGAGAACGAAAAGCAAATAGCTCATATTGTTGCCAAAGAAAAAATAATCGCAACGGGAGATTACAATCTTTCGGGAGATAGGTATAAAGAAGCTGTTGAGCTGATGAATCAAAAATGGCCATTGTTGCAATTGGGCGAATTAGAAAAACAAGAAAAGATAAAATTTTTAAGAGGTCAGGGTGTATCAAAAAAAGATATTGTTGAAAATGGTAAAAATAAATGCGTTCATTACGGAGAAATCTATACAATTTACCAACCTGTTATTGAAAATGTTATAAGTAAAACAAATTTAGAAGGTAAGATTTTATCAAAAAAGGGCGATGTTTTAGTGCCTTCAACAACAACTGCCGATGCAATGGGTATCGCGGTTGCCAGAGCGTTAAACGAAGACAATGTAATTCTTGGCGGAGATATAAATATAATAAGAACAGAAAATAAATTCATTCTATCAACTTATTTAGCCTATTTGATAAGCAATTCTTCGGTAAAAAAACAATTAGCTATTTTTGCGAAAGGTATTAATATTTTACATCTTTCTAATTCTGATTTAAGAAAACTTAAAATCCCACTTCCGCCAATTGAAGTCCAAAAAGAAATCGTTGAGCAGATTGAAGTCAAACAAAACGCCATAGACCACGCCAAAGC
>CAZBAJ010000009.1:0-38552 GCA_964490125.1 uncultured Candidatus Saccharibacteria bacterium | reverse complement strand
TCATAACCTATTCTTTCAATTTGAATAGGTTTACACAATCCAGCTTACACTACCGGCAAACATCCATAAAGTTCAAAACGAAAGCTTTTCAATCATAGTTTATGAGAACTGGAAAAACCTAAGAACTATTTGGGGCGAAATGGAAAAATATTGGAAGGTAAAAAACATGATTGTGTGGCACTTACCTAATAGAACCCAAGGCTTTGCAGGAAAATACAGATTTTTTTCGAAGCACGACATAGCAATGGTGGGTGCAAGTCCCAATGTTGACATACCGTTTAACTTAAAACCTGAAGAAGACGGCCTGCAGAATGAGTATCAGACAGCATTGTATGGGATCTGCGGTAAGCCACAATGGGAAAGTTACAAGCATGGGAAGCGATATCAACCAACCGATTTCATCGAGTATGTTGCATCAGATGAAAAAAGTTCTGGCCAAGGCATAATATTCGGAACCAAGCCGATTGAGATTCTTATTCCGTACATTAAAGTATTAACAAAACGTGACGACTTAATAATAGAACCTTTTGGCGGTTCAGGCTCAACCTTAATAGCCGCAACAAAAATGAAACGCAGATGCTACATTATGGAAAAAAGCTCAGTATACAGCGAAGTTATTAAAAGAAGATGGGAAAAGTTAACGGGGCAAAAAGGGGAAATAACCAATGAATAAAACAATCAAAAAAAGACAACAGAAAGAAAAGAAAATACTTCTCGAACACCTGGAAAAGACACCTATTATCCAGTTTGCCTGTGAGAAAACAGGTGTATCCAGAGCTACATTCTACAGATGGAAACTGGACGATAAGGAGTTTGCTGAAAAGGCTGATAAAGCATTGCAGGAAGGTGTAGCTCTTATGAATGATTATGCTGAATCACAGCTAATATCTTCAATACGGGATAAAAACATGACAGCAATAATATATTGGTTGAAACATAGACATAAGGAGTATTCCAACAGGATTCAGGTTACGGGATATCTGGAGCATAAAAATATTGAGATAAGTGCGGAGTATAAAGAGCTTATTGAAAAAGCTCTGGACTTATCCCTTCCGGAAGGAGGTACAAACGATGCCAGTTGATAATAACAGCAAATTAATATTAGATAAGGCTGTTTCTGATCCGATATTCAGGGAGGCTTTGGTAAGAGAGAATTTTTATTGGTTTATCCACATATATTTTCCGGATTATATAACCTACCCGTTTGCCAAGTTTCACAAGGAGATGGTCTTTTCCCTTCAGGAAATTGAAGACAATTTGGTAATTGCTGCATTTAGAGGTTCGGGTAAGTCAACAATTGTATCTTTAGCTTATGTTATTTGGTCGATGATTGGTAAAAGTAATAAAAGGTTTGTAGTAATTTGTAGCAACACTAGCAGGCAGGCGGAGCTTTTAATGTTTAACATCAAAAATACTTTGGAGATACATCCGCTTCTTAAGGATGATTTAGGACCGTTTTCTGAATTTTCAGAAGAGTGGAACGTGTCCTCTCTAGTATTTAAGAAATATGACGCCAAAATCATGGCTATTTCGGTGAACGAAAGCGTAAGAGGTATAAGATACAAAAACCAAAGACCTGATCTGATAATTTTGGATGATGTGGAAACCCTTGATTCGGTAAGAACAGAGGAAAACAGAGACAAGCTAAACACATGGTTTGATAGAGACATTATTCCCTTGGGAGATGAAAAAACAAACATAATAGTTATAGGAACCATAATGACAACAGGTTCTTTAATTCAGACATTAAACGAAAGGATAAAGCTTAAACTCTTGGCAGGTTCCTCTAAAAGATACCCAATTGTGGATGAAAAATGGAAGATCCTTTGGCCTGAAAGATGGAAAACAAAACGAGATATTGAAAATTATAGAAAGAAGTTTGGAATAGTAGACAGAACTTGGGAAACGGAATATCTGTTGAACGACTACGTTGAGGAAGATCAGATAGTTAAACCTGAGATGATTAAGTATTACGATGAATTACCCTTCGGTTATGCTCATTTCCTGGGCGGTTACATTGGAGTTGATCTTGCCATATCCATGAAAACGACTGCGTCAAAGACAGCCATTGTGGCAGGCTATGCCTTTAAGATAGATGGAAAAAATAAATTATATTTACTAGCTAATCCCGTTAATAAAAGATTGGACAGTCACGAAACAATAGAAGCGATAAAGAATCTGGCTGATAGTATGCACTCGGGTAGAAACACTAAAATATTCGTAGAAGATGTTGGATATCAAAGATCTGTTATTGAAACTCTCAACAACGAAGGCTACAACGCAAACCCGTTTGAAGTAAGAGGGCAGGATAAAGAATCGAGACTTGAGATTACCCTTCACAATCTTGTTCAAGGCCTTGTTCTATTTCCAAAGACGGGCTGTGAGGATTTGATCGTACAGTTGATTAGGTTCAGATTGGAAAAGTTTAAGGACCTGGGAGATGCATACTCCATTGTTGTTATAAAGGCATTTGATGAGCTTAATAAAGGACCTGGTGTGATAGCGGTTCCTTGTAGAAGTATAAAAAACTCAAGTAACTATCTGGACTATGGGGATAGGCATGGACCCAGATTCTCGTTTGAGTTTCGCTCTTAAGTCTGGACTTAAACAGGAATATGCGTCATCCATTGTGTTGCTATGGAGATACAACAGAAACTTAGATACTGCCTCTACGCTAGAAAAAGCTCAGAATCAGACGAAAGGCAGGCCATGTCAATCGATTCTCAGGTTAAGGAAATGACGGCAATAGCTGAAAGAGATGGTATTGAGATAGTAGATATAAAAAGAGAAAGCCATTCAGCTAAAAACTCAGGTACTAGGCCACTTCTTTTAGAAATGCTACTGGAATTAACCATGGGAAAATATAATTCCATTTTGACATGGGCGCCTGACCGACTTAGTAGGAATGCCGGAGATTTAGGATCTCTAGTTGACTTAATGGATAAAGGGAAGCTGGTTCATATTAAAACGAGTTCGCAGTCATTTCCAAATAATCCCAACGAAAAATTCCTCCTTATGATTTTATGTTCTCAGGCAAAATTGGAAAATGACAATAGAGGTTTGAATGTAAAAAGAGGTATAAGGGCAAAATGTGAAATGGGTTGGCGACCCTCACCGGCTCCCATAGGGTATTTAAATTATTCTCATTTAGGAACAAAAAAGGTAATGCTGGATAAAGAGACTGCACCGTTAATCAAAGAGATGTTTACTATGGTTGCAAACGGATGTAGCGGGAGGGATGTGAAAGACTGGGTAGATAAAGATGAAAGACTGAAGAAACAAACACAAAGAAATATTCCACTTAGCATGGTTTACAGGATGCTTAAAAACACTTTTTATTACGGAGAATTTGAATACCCAGTGGGAAGCGAAAAATGGTACAAAGGATCACACGACCCAATAATCTCCAGGGACTTATTCAAAGAGGTACAAAAAAAGATAAGTTTATACAATCAACACATGACGAAAGTTAAGTGGGGATCCAAGACATTTGATTTCAAAGAGATATTCAAGTGCGCCTATTGTGGTGCAAGCGTTATTGGGGAGGAAAAATACAAACTATTAAAGTCAGGAAAGAAAAACAGACACGTCTATTACCACTGCTCAAAAAAGGTAGATCCAAACTGCCCGGAACCGTATGTAAACGAAATAGACTTAATCGATAAGCTGTTTAGCTTTATTGAGTTAGTCGAAAGACGAAAACACACATTAATCGTCATTCCAAAAGAAACTAAAACCAAGATGCAAAAATACAACGCTTTCAAAGATCAAGTGCTTCAACAGCAAAATATTACAGCAGAGGCCAATTCGTTAAAGTTTTCAGAATACTTTAAACAAGTAATCCTAAATGGCAGTGATGAGGAGAAACAAGAAGTCTTAAAGTGCATACAACAAAATTTATATCTCCACAACGGAGACATCTTTGCTAATCCACTAATATAAAACTAAATAACAGAATAGAACAGGGATTTGAACCAATAGTTATTCATAGAATATGAGGTCATCAAAGCAAAATACACGGTTCGGATATGGGTTTTTGAAATGAAGTATTTACTAGCAATGAAAGGCTGTTTGAGGCTTCGTGGTCACTTGCGTGCCCATTCTGGCTGGGGGACAGGGATTCGAACCCCAATACCTTGGACCAAAACCAAGGGTCCTGCCGTTAGACGATCCCCCAACATTGAGATTGCTGTGTGAAATTATACCTGCTAAACCATGATTTGTCAGTTTTCCTACTACAAACCGCTATTTTGAATAATTGCTCTTGCTGTATCCCAGTAAAAAGCGTCGCCCCTAATCTGCTTTTCCCACAACCACCACTCCGATCCCCAAAAGTAAATGTCGCTAAAGCCCGACTTTTGTGCGTAGCTTATAGTGTCAATAAATTGCTGGTGCGACATGGTTTTGTCGGCTTCTATTTTAGTCAATTGGGAATTTATAACCGGACCCCAAGGCTCACCCTGAAGTTCTGTAACAATAATATTTTCCTCCGGCACTGCCGTAAGCACGGATTTTACCTTATAAGCCCAGTGCGCAATAGGATATTGAAAATAAAAGGAAATGCCAGTAACTTCTTTATAAAAATTATACCAAGTGCGACGGTACATGGAGATGCCCAAATAGTCGCCCATTAAATAAAACGGGCGCCAGGAACCACCCTCACCGGAATCCTGAATCAAAATCGGGCGTGAATCCAGTTTTCTTACTAGGTTGACTTCTTTTTGGACGGTTTCTTTGTATTGTTTTTGACACTGCCCAAAGGGATAAGTGGGCTCGTTCTCCACTTGCCACATAACAATATTATCGTAGCCTTTTAGCTGATTGACTGTGTTTCCTACATAATCTAGCAACGCTTTTTCTTTTGCGTCGGCATTATTTTCTTTTAACCACCACTGCGGTTCGTGGCATTCGGGGTAGCGCAAAACTTTTCTGCCCAGCGTCATAATTACTTTAACACCGCGCTTTTTAGCCTCGTCCAGTTGCCACAAAGTGTCGCTGTATAAATAATTTCCTTTGGTAGGTTCGGTTTGGTCCCAGTAAATTACCAGCCTGGCGGTTTTTGGTTTTAAGTCGTCCAAAATT
This sequence comes from uncultured Candidatus Saccharibacteria bacterium, assembly GCA_964490125.1. Taxonomy (GTDB): domain Bacteria; phylum Patescibacteriota; class WWE3; order UBA101185; family UBA10185; genus JBBAAW01. The sequence continues at coordinate 33,470 of CAZBAJ010000009.1, read as the reverse complement.
GTAAGGTACGACGCCTTCCAATCCAAGCCCAGCTCCGTGGCGTACTTTTGACTAAAATTTATGCCCCAAGTTATGTGCTCTGCGGGTTTTGGCTTGACGATTGAGAAAAAGATTAAAGGCGAAACAATCGAAGCGACTACTAAAACCATCGCAATTTTAGATATTTTTAACGAAAACAATGTTTTCCAAGTTTTGGCTAACACGCGCAATTCGTTTTTTATCGTCACATAAAAATATTAACATAATCAGCTTGACCTGAATATACACCACATGATATGGTGTATGTATGAAAAGATACCAGGTATATCTAAATCAAGGTTCTGTGGCAACTTTAGACGATTATCTACAGCTTTCCGGTATTTCCAGATCGGATGTTATTAGGCAGGCGGTTGATTGTCTTGCTTCCAATCTGGCAAAAGTTGTAAGTTTGGCAAGAACTACATCGCTTAAACAGGTTAAAAGTCCTTTGGACGACTTGGTGGGCTTTATGGAGACATCAGACGCTGTAACCGATTGGTCCGAACGGGACGATTTTGAACTACATACCCACCAATGAAAGTAATAATCGACACAAGCGCATTCATTGCCCTATTTGTCAAAACCGATAAAAACCATGTGCGAGCAAAGTCGATTTACGATACACATAAAAAGCTCCAGTGTAGATTTTACACTACGCCAAACGTATTAAGCGAACTTTTTACACGGGTATTGTATTTTGGAGACAGTAGCAAGCTAAAAACAGTCGTATCGAAAATAGACAAAGCAATAAAAGATAGACATATTTTGTTACTAGAGGTCGACGAGAATACCTTTGAGAAATCAAAAGCTGTAATGCTTAAGTATGATAAGAGTAAAACCTCGTTTGTAGATTGTACGACCTTTGTTCTATACAGGGATTTTGCAATCGATGAGATATTTACCTTTGATGATGATTTTAAAAAGCTCGGCGCCTTGGTTTCGTACTAGTCTACTGTTTGACTTTGGTGGGCGATATAGGGATCGAACCTATGACCTCTTGGATGTAAACCAAGCGCTCTAACCGGCTGAGCTAATCGCCCTTAGTTGGCTTGCATGTGAGTTGTCAACTCTGAATATTATACCCCAAGCGACGCGCTTTGTTTACGAATTTAGCATTTTTTGAGCGACGCAATTTCTTTATTGGTTAAAAAGCGATACTGTCCGGTTTTAAGATCGCCAATATTTAGCGGACCAATATCCGTGCGGTGGAGTGTAACAACCGTCAAACCCAAAACCCCGCACATTTCTCTAATTTGACGCTTTAGACCTTGATACAAAGTAATTTGAAATTTTGTTTTGCCAAGTCGTACGACTTCCGCAGGTAAGGTGTTTGCTCCGTCAATACGCATTCCTTTAGCCATGGCGTCAAGGTGATTTTGTTGCAGTGCGGGTTTTACTTCCACAAAATATTTTTTTGGCAGATGGTAGCGCGGGTGGGTAAGTTTAAGAACCAAATCCCCATCGTTAGTAAGAAGAATTAAACCGGAGGAGTTATAATCCAGTCTGCCTACGGGATAGACGCGTTGTTTAACTTTAACCAAGTCCAAAACGGTTTTTCTTCCATGTTCGTCCCGCGCGGAGGAAATTACGCCTACCGGTTTATTCAGCATTATATAGACAAGATTATGGCTTTGGACGACTTTCTTGTCGCCATACATTATTACATCGGTCTTTGGGTCAATAAACTCGCCCAACTCTGCCCGTCGCCCGTTTACGGTTACTTTGCCGTCTCTAATTGCCTGCTCATTCTGTCTTCTTGCACCAACGCCGGCTTCTGCAAGAAATTTATTTATTCTAATCTTCATGACACCGACATTGTAACAAAAAATGTATAATTATGTCGTGAAGATTTAGTTGCAATAATAGTCAAGGAAGTATGACATTTAAGGAGTCGACCACATTCAGAAAAGTTGTTTTTGCCGCTATGAGCAAAAAGAGCTTCTACATGCGCGAGCATATCGTTAAGTTTATTTTGGAAAAAGGCTTTACGCCAACCTGTGCTTTTATGATGTATTCGTATTTTTTGCTTGACACAGTTGAACGCGACTCGCTGCTTTCTGCCAATAACGAGCTTATTAGGCGTTCCGACGAACTTTGGGTTTTTGGTCCGATTTCTGACGGGGTGAGATGCGAGATTGAACTGGCTGAATCACTTGGAAAAACAATCAAATACTTTGGCTTGAATGCATTAAAGAACGACTTTACTGAAGTCTCGCCGAATTCCTTGGCTGTAGAATAGCAAAAACAGGTTAGTGCTTACTCACAACCAAGCTGTTGTTTACAGGTAGCTTTCCCATCTTCATCGGGAATATAGTCACAAGCAGAGCAGTTCCCGCCAGTGTTTAGATTCTTTAACATGTCGGAAAAGTCAGTAAATTCAACATTGGAAGGAACCTCAAACAGCGAATTATCTGCAAGCCACGGCGTGCATTTATAGTCAAAACTTTCACTAAGTGCTTTTGTTGGAGATTCCTTGGTCGTGTCGGCAGAAGTATTCACCGATTCATCTACCTTCATCTTAAAACCCTGTGGCGTGGCAGATGACCAGGTATAAACCCACTCGCCGTCTGTAATCATGTGGCTCGCGATCGTCTGCCTGTCCTTAGTAGTCACTTCAAAGTCAGCCCTAACATTGTTTCCGGAAATATAAGAGACGCCCGTCATTCCATTGTCATCTTGACTTGTGGAATAAGTACATCGCGCAGTTTTTCCGAGTTTTATAAGATCGAGAATATTCCCTTTTATGGAAGTTTCTTCGTTCTGTGGATTATTTTCTGTAATAGCAGGTTTACCTGGATTTGCTGATTCGTCTGTGGATGACGACTTTGGTTTGAATACCAAAGCAAGAACAACCGCACCAAGAATTAATACTAAAACAATACCGGCTATTAAAATTGATTTTTTGTTATTCACGGGACAATTGTACCATACGGTTGGCTACCGAGAACCCCGGGCTAGCTGTTGCGAATTATTTTTATGGTTCAGCACCCCTTTAACTTTTTAAGCTTGTTCTCGTAGCGTTTGAAGGTGTAATTCATCGCTTTCTCCAAGTCGATATCTAACTGATTTGCTAATTCACAGACAGTAAATAAAACATCTCCGAACTCCTCTTGCAAGTCATCGTGGTCTGCTAATGCAGATTCCCCAGAACCTGAGGCTCTATCTCCTTCTTTTACTGTTAAAGCTTCACCTAGTTCAGCAACTTCCTCTACTAAGTGAACATATTGAACATAGTTCGACCAATAAAAGTTAAATTTCGTCGCAAGTTCATGAACTGATTCTTGCAATTTTTTAAGATTAAATTCTTTTAGCATAATATGACCGTAATAATAGCTGATAGAAAGATCGACTTTCACACCTACCAGCCAAAACTAACATTCCTCAACCCCGTTGTTAAAAGAAACAAAGTTTGGTGGGGAGGGTGAGAGTCGAACTCACATAGCCGGTTTTTCAGACCGGTGCCGTGACCACCTTGGCTACCGCCCCCTATTTATATTTGGAGCGAGAGACGGGGATCGAACCCGCGACCTCTTCCTTGGCAAGGAAGCATTCTACCACTGAACTACTCTCGCGAAGAAGCGAAGCGACTGAGCGAGAGCAAACTTGTTTACTCTCGCGAACGAACATATATTTGGTGGGCGGGACAGGAATTGAACCTGCATGGATTTCTCCACTACGTCCTTAGCGTAGCGCGTATGCCATTCCGCCACCCGCCCGTGGTCGATAAAAATTCACTAAAATCAGGCAAAAGTATTATACCCCATTAAGTCCCCTGCAAAAACCAGTCATATTTTCATATTTTCCGTAAATATGCAAATACGCACGACTCTACCAAACACCCATACAACAACCTTGGTGCCGGGAGCGGGACTTGAACCCGCAATTCCTTACGGAAACTGCCTCCTGAAGACAGCGCGTCTGCCATTTCGCCACCCCGGCCGGCTGTTTTGGTGAGGGCGGGGGGATTCGAACCCCCGACAAAAGGATTAAGAGTCCTCTGCTCTGCCACTGAGCTACGCCCCCTTAATATACTGCTTCACTACGAGCTATCCCTACCAATGACTTGGCGGAGGAATTTTAACACCTAGAAACGATTATTGAAACCATAAAGATGGGTTTGTAAACTAAACGCATTGTGCGGTAAAACTCGTCGAATAAACCCAAGTTGTTTGGATAAACTCTAAACAAGGGTCAATAATCTTTTATCTAGCGCTGATGCCGGAAATAGCCTTCATTAAAAAAAGCACCAAGGCTACAAAAACCGCAATTACTGCAAGAGGTTTTGCCAATGCGCTTAGCAGTTTTTTTATAGCAAACGCTGTATCGCTGTCGCCAGAATAACTCACGCACCCATTGTCCTAAAGTTGTAATATTTTGTCAAGGCTGGTAGACTTTTATAGTCTTTTTCCGTGGCCCCATCGTCTAACGGTTAGGACGTCGGGTTTTCATCCCGGCAACCGGGGTTCGATTCCCCGTGGGGTCACCAGACAAACCATCAAATGGCACTACTGCAATCATTGTTATACTATATCCTGTCGCTCGTCTACCTGGTTATGCCGAATCAAACCTATATAGAGGGCGTGGTCGGTCAGCCGTCGTCATTTTTACCCAGTCGCGCAATTACAGATACAGACAAAACAATTTCCAGACTTTTATATAGAGGTCTTTTTAAGTACGACAATTTTGGTACGCTAATACCCGACCTGGCAGAAACCTGGACTACTTCCGACGAAGGTTTGGTTTATACCATTACTATTAAAGATAATCAGTATTGGAGCGATGGGTCAAAAATTAGCGCCAACGACTTGTTGTACACCGCATTCAAGTCACCCAATTTAAGTGGTATAGCAACAGATAGATTGGACGACAGAACTGTAAGATACACGCTTCCTAACAAATTCAGCCCGTTTTTAAGTTTAATGACTTTGGGAGTAATGAAAAACGGCTCGGACGACAAGTATGGGGGATTTTACACGCCGTCAAGCGGTCCGTTTAGAGTAGCGTCGGTTAAAAAAAAGGGCGACTTGATTAAACGAGTAGTTTTGCTAGGTGACGGTTCAACCAAAATTAAACAAATAGCCTTTAGATTTTATCCAAATGCTGTGGACGTTATTACTGCGTATAAATTAAGTGAAATTCAGGCCTTTTTAAGTCCGGAAATCTTGGATACTGATGCTCATGCGAATGTCGTTCTGTACAAATACCCCATTCAAAGCGTTTACTACGCGCTATTTTTTAATCTGCGGAGGGAAGCTATTAAGGATGGTGCTTTAAGGGATGCGCTTACTAAAACCCTGGATGTGGAAACTATTATTAGCGACTACGGGATTCCGGTTGAGGGACCAATTAGTAGAAGTGTCTATACCGACGATCTTTATAAGACTTCTGATTATGATAAAACGGTTAAGTACGACTTGTCCGACAAGGAAATTACCGTTGATGTTGTAAATACGGTCGCATTGGTGGAAATTGCCAAAAATATAAAGCGGACTTGGGAGGAAAAGACCGGAGCTAAAGTTACAATCCGCAAGGATAGTCAGGAGGAAATTAGGCAAAAGACCATAGAAACCCGTGATTTTGACATTCTACTGTATGGTCAGGAAATTGGTCGAGACCCGGACAGGTATGTTAACTGGCATTCTACCCAGGCAAACGCTCCGGGGCTTAATTTAAGCGGGTTTGCCAATGTGCGAGCAGATCGTGCTTTGGAAGAGGGGAGAAAAGCGTTGGAACAAGAAGAACGCCAAAAGCATTACGACGAGTTTCAAAAAATCATGGACGAGCAGAATCCGGCAATCTTTTTGCACCATCCATATATGAACTACTATGTGAGCAATAAAGTTAAAGGTATTGGTGACAAATACACTTTTACCTTACGCGATAGATTTTTGGACTTTAGTAATTGGACATTTTAGGGTAAAATTCCCGTGCCATCGTTATTGTTAGCGTTTGACCATTGTTACCTTTGGTCACTGCGAGCGTAGCGAAGCAATCTTTCGTGGTGGCCTTAGTTCAGCGGTAGAACGCCTCCCTGTGGAGGAGGATGTCAGGGGTTCGATCCCCCTAGGTCACCCCAAAATTTGGTTTGACATACAACGCTTTACGGACAATAATATCTAACAGATGGCAAAAGTATTAGGTTATGTAAAATCCCATAAACTTACAGTATTCCTCGGACTAGTTGTCGTCTACTTTCTATTTAGAGGCTCTGTTACAAGACCGCTATCGATTGTAGGGTCTAATATCTCGGGTTACGGTGGATCGTCAACAAAATCCTTACGGGTTGAAGGTCTTGTTCCCTCGATGGGGGTTTCCGACATGGCGTATGAATCAAGTCAATATGCACCCGCACCTGTGGCGCCATCGGGTTCCGTCGATAGAAAAGTCATTACAAATTCTAACTTCTCCCTGCTCGTTAAAAATGTTACCCAGTCCATAGATCAAATTAAAACAAAAGTAGCCCAAGTTGCAGGGTTTGTGATTGATGTAAATATTTACCGCGGAGAAAGCTCCGAGTCGGCCAATTTAACCTTGCGGGTTCCTAGCGACAAAGTTGACGAAGTTAGTAGTTATTTAAGGTCAATATCGGCTAAAGTGGTTTCCGAGAATGTATCGGGCAAGGATATTACCGACCAATATGTTGATGTGGAAACCAGGATATCCGAGCTGTACAAGGTTAAAGCCAAGTTAGAAACTATTATGGATAATGCCATTACTTCCGATGAAATGCTACGCGTTTTTAGACAAGTTAACGACATTAACACCCAAATCGACTCCTACAAAGGTCAACTAACTTACATGGAAAAATCTTCTTCCACAAGTAAGTTAACGGTAGCCCTTTCTACCGACGAACTCTCTTTACCGTACGCCCCAGCCCAACCTTGGCGACCAGAAGTAATTTTTAAAACCGCAGTTAGGTCGTTACTTACAACCTTGCAAAGCCTTGGGACTTTAGCAATTTGGTTGGCGGTGTATGTTCCTTTAGTTTTGCTTGTCGTGGTATTTTACAAAGTCGGTTACAAAGTGATAAAAAAAGCACGAACCAAGCCCCAGGTTTAGGATCTGCTATAATCACAAAGTCTAAAAATGTTTTAAATTTTTACGGACAAAAGTCCAAAAGGAGTTAATATGGAATCAAAAGAAAAAGTAACCAAAGAAGCCAAAGCCCTTAAGGAGGGAGTTTATTTAAGTAATTTTGTGGCAATGGGAATTTCCCTATTTGTTTTAGTTTTAGCCTTTGCGGCGGGCTTTTTTGCTAAAGCCTATTTTGGCGTTACCGCACCGGGTTCAAAAACTGGCGCTGTGGTTGATACTACAGGTGCGCAACCAACAAAAACCGCAGTAACTTTGGACCAAGTTAAAGATGTGTTTAATAAGGCTCACATTAAATTTGGCGACGCTAAGAAGAAAGTTATTTTTGTGGAAGCGTCTGATCCCAGCTGTCCGTATTGCAGTATTGCATCCGGTCAAAATGGTCCGCTTAATATTTCTGCGGGAGACAGGTTTAAATTGGTAGCTGACGGAGGAACTTACGAGGCGCCAGTGGTAGAAATGAAAAAGTTGGTTGATCAGAAAAAGGCGTCCTTTGCCTTAATTTACAGGAACGGTCATGGTGCCGGTGAAATGGGCATGAAGGCGCTTTACTGTGCGTTTGACCAAGGTAAATTTTGGGAAGCAGAGGAGCTTATCATGAGCGCGACGGGATACGACCTGCTTAATAACACAGTTAAAAATGACAAAGGTAAAACAAACGAGCTAGTAGCCTTTTTGGCTCCCGCCGTTGATCAAAATTCCTTGAGAACTTGTTTGGAGAGCGGTAAGTATGACGGTAGACTTGCAGAAGATACCAAACTTGGTGACAGTTTAGGAATAGGTGGTACACCGGGATTTTTTGTTAATGCTACGGCCTATGCCGGAGCCTACAGTTTTGCCGACATGAGATCCACGGTGGAGAGTTTTTTTAAGTAATTGGGTTTTGTGATTAGGTTATAAGTTCGACTAAATAAATCAAGCCCCCCGCCAAAGGCGGGGGGCTTTTTGTCATCTAAAGTGTGCTATACTGCTAAATTATGTCGCCCAATCACAATCCGCAACAAGATTATCAAGACGAATTTCAACAAGAACAAACCCGCGCCGTTTATACCGTCGACCAAGTTAAAAAATACAAAGCACTACTGGAAAAAACCTTAAACTATATAGGTGAAGAAAACTTACGCAAGCTTAAAGACCTGCGCGACAACGCAGAGTCCAACCCCACAGACCTATTTATGTTTATGGAGCAATTACACTCTCAAAACCAGGCCTTTAACTTTAAGGACAAAATCAAGCAGTTGGAGGAAATGGGTTATTTACTAAACGAGCCGTACTTTTCTCGGATTGACCTTTTGGATCCAGCTTCCAATAGACGCGATGAGTTGTATATTGGTAGATTTGGTTTGACCACCGACACTACCACTAAACCGCTAATTACTGACTGGCGGGCAAAAATAGCCTCCGTCTATTACAAATATAGGTATCCGCAAAAAAATGTTAGGTACGACACACAAGACGGCAGCGTTACCCGGGACTTAACCCTAAAAAGAACTTTTGAATTTGATGCCGGCACCCTTCTCAAATTCTACAATAACGACATCCAATTAGATGAAAACGAACTTATCGGTCAAAAGATAGCAAAAAGATCCGGAGGTGTGTTAGAAGACATTGTAGCCACCATTCAAGAAAGCCAAATGGAGATAATAGAGTACGACCCGCGGGGTGTATGTATTGTTCAGGGCTGTGTGGGTAGCGGTAAATCCACGGTGGCAATTCACAAACTGTCCCACATATTTTTTAACTACCCTACCTTAATTCATCCGCAAAACTCATTGTTGGTGGCTAAAAACCAAATTTTAGTAGGCTATCTCTCCACGCTCTTTCCAAAACTGGGCATTTTTGACCTTAATTACGGCACTTTAAAAGACCTTTTAGTCCGACTTACTTTTAGCCACGAACTTAAAATCCAGCTAGCTTTGGACGACGAATCCGGAATGGAATCAGTCGACCTTAGCCAAATTGACGCGTTACGCGAGGCGCTGTCGCAAATAAAGTCTCAGGTCGTTCAGCAAATTACCCGTCTGGAAAACAATCCCGATTACTCGTCCTACTTTACTTTTGTCTACGATGACGACCTTTCTGTCCAGGAAAATATTTTGGCAATTATTGATGACCTGGAAGAAGAAATTAGATACCAAAAAGAGCGACTGGACGAGGGAATAACCGGCGTGGCAGAAGCAAGAAGTCAAACTACTATAAAGAACATTAAAACCCTAATAAAGGAGGTAAGAAAAAGCTCTAACAATTTGCGGGCTTCAGTTTTTCCAGCGTTATTAAAGTCTTTTGACATTGATGCTAAAAAGCCCTTGAGATACAAATCCGCCTGCGTTTATATGTTTCTGTATTCCCAGGTTTTTGGTTTGGCTAAGTTTAAAAAGTTTGAATATTGCGTGGTTGACGAAGGTCAGGATTTTTCTGCGTTGGAGTACTTGGTGTTAAATAGTCTTGTTATTAAAGGTCGGTTTTGTATTTTGGGCGACCTAAATCAGTCATACTTAAAAAGTGGTTTAGCCAAGTGGGAAAGTATCGAAGCGGTAATTACAGAGGCAAAACAGTGCAAAAAGTTTGACTTAACTACAAATTACCGGAGCACCAAACCCATTATTGATTACGCGTGCGGGATAATTTCTGCTTTTACCGCGGACTTTTTGCCCCAATCTATTAACCGCAAAGGACCAGAAGTTCAAGTAATTCGGCATTCTTCGGAGACCGAAGGTACAAGTACAAACAACAATTTTACTAATAAGGGCGACATTCCTAATGCTAATGCTAATGCTAATGCTAATGCCGTCCACACTAAGCCAATCAGCACGCTTCTAAAGGCGGTAGACGAAGATGTAGCGAGTTTGGATAAAAGTATCGGTATCATCTGTTTTAACAAGTCTGACTTTGAAACCATCCGCGAAATATTAGAAAGTAAATATCGGGCTAAATTAAATGAGAGACTTGTGGTGTTAAATCCCAAGGACAGAATTTTCTACACGCCAAAGGGGGTTTATTTGACGCTGTTTGAAAACTGCAAGGGTTTGGAATTTGCTAAAGTCTATGTAGTTGGCATGAATGAGTACCCCAAAGATTTACATGAAGCCAAAATGAATTATGTAGCCGTAACCCGGGCCATGAATGAGTTAGTAATTTTTCCCAGATAGAAACAAAATAGCCCGCTTACGCGGACTAATCTGCTGGACAAACGGGTGTATAAATCCCCGTAGGTCGCGGTCTAGTTTGCCAACCAATAGTGCTATGTTAGCATAACCCAAATCTTTGTCAAGATGACTAAATATGACAAAGTGGTGGAGGTGTCGGGACTTGAACCCGAGGTCCTTGGTTGGCAAACCAGGTTCCGCAACCTGCCACCCCCACGCTCACGCATTTTAAGTCAATTGGATTTAATTACAAGATACTTGTATCTATTTTGGATAGAATTTGTTGTTGTATAACCCGTTTCTGATAATCCATACCGTGGTTTTATGCTACTAGATCGCTAGCAGAAGATGTATAAAACTTAAATAATCGGATTTATTCTAATCTCGTTAGAAAATGCTTTATCTCGGGTCTTAAATTAGCGCTACATATTCCGTCTCGACATTTAGTGTCTATACACTTTGTAATCTTTTACTACATCCCATGCGAACCAAATTTAGGTGTATTGCATTTAGATTGCAAATGCAATTCAATTGCAATACGCTACAAAACACTACCCATGAGGTATACTTTTTGAAATGGAAATAATAAAACAATCTCTAATAAATATTAGCGCTGTTGGGAGTTCACCGATTATCTTTGTGGTGGTAGGCGTGGTGATACTATTTTTTTTGGTACGACGGGAGTGGTTAAGGACATTTTTCGTCGCTCTTTCCCTTGGTAGCGGTTTGTATAGCACGCTTATTAAGTCAATATTTAAATTAACCCGACCAGATGGATACATGCCTAACGAGTTTATTCCGTGGGAAAAGGTGTTGATATCGGAAGTTTATTCCTTTCCCAGTACCCATGTCGTCCTGTACACTGCATTTTTTGGCTACCTGCTTTACTTGTCGTACAAACTTAAACGCGTCAATAAATTTGTCAAACATACTGCTAGAATTTTTAGCGCCGTAATGGTGGTTTTTGTGGGCGGATCCAGAATCCTTTTAGGCGCGCATTATTTGCGGGATGTTATAGCCGGCTACATTTTTGGACTTATTTATTTGGGACTTCTTATAGCGGGTGAAAGATTTTTGGCACAAAAACTATTAAGTACACCGCCAAAGCGCAAAAAGCGGTAACCAAAACATACCCAGCGGATAAATCCTTAATAACCCGCGCGCCTTCGTGATGCTCGTGGATTAAATGATCAATAAATTCCTCAATTGTTGTGTTAATAAGCTCCGCGGAAAGTAACATGCCGGAAACTACCACCAAGGACAGCCACTCAAACAGTTGCAAATGATACACTACACCAGCAACAAAAGAAGTCAACACAATGGCCAGCTGAATCCTAAAATTAGCCTCATTGGCCGTAGCACGGTAAATTCCCCGCAAGGCGTATTTAAAACTGTTTAAGTGTCTACGCGGATGGTGACTTGCAATAAGTCGTCTCATGCCTCTATAATACACATCCGTTGGGGTATCATCAATCACCAAATTAAAGTAGAATATTGACATGGTAGCAAAAGCAAAAAATCGATTTAGAAAATTTATACCCTTGATTATAATAGCGATCCTGGTAGTCGCGGGGTATTTGTACCTCAAATCAAAAAACGGCGTGCCTACAGTTAAAGTACAGGCGGTAGAACTAAAGTCAATTTCCAAAACTATTTCTGCCAGTGGTCAAACGGGCGTAAGTAGCGGATTTACGGCCAGAGCCTTGGTTTCCGGCAGTATTAAAAAAGTCAACTATACAAGTGGCGACGCGATAAAAGCCGGAGATGTAATAGTGGAGTTTGACCAAACGACATTAAAAGCAAGTTTAGATTCTGCTTATTCCGCGTATTTGGGAGCTAAAGCAGATCAAACCTCGTACGACCAAAAAATTACAGCGGCAAAAGCCACGGAGGACATTAGAAAGCGTGAACGCGATGAAGCCTGGCGAGCTTACATGGCGGATAACGGTGAGTCAAAAAAACAGGCTTACAAAAACGCGGAGGCTTTGTATCAAACTGCGGTCTCGTCGGTAAAAACTTTGGAGGACGACAAGCAAACAGTGCAAAACTCGGTGTATTCAGGTTATTCCAGCTATTACGCCACGCTGGCTAACTATCAAAATGGCACGGTTAAAGCGCCCGCAGATGGCAAGTTGGCGCTGGCAAATATTTACCAAGGCTCGTATGTAACCGTGGGTCAGGAACTTTTTGCCGTCACAAGTCCGACTAACATAGTATTTAAGGCAGAAATTGACGAGGCGGATGTAAGTCACATTAAAACCGGCATGAAGGCAAAAGTTAACCTAGATAGTTATCCAGGTGAGGCGTTTGATGGGACAATTCAAAACATAGACGCCAAAGTGATTTTACTAACCAACGGAAGCACCGCGGTTATGGCAGAAGTTGCCTTTGACACCTCTAAAACCTTGCCAATTATTGGTCTTAATGGTTCCGTGGACATAGAAACCGACAAATCCGATGAAACGCTTGCAGTCACACCGGATACATTGCTAGAAGAGTCAGAAAAAGTTTATGTTTTTACCGTTTTTAACGGCGTTGCATACAAAAAAGAAGTGGAAAAAGGTTTTGAGGGCGACGAATATGTTGGTATTGCTGGTGGACTAAATGAGGGCGACTTGGTAGTGGTTGATCCCGGTAGCTTAAAGCTTAAAGATAGGATGAAAGTAAATCTTTAGACGGATGTGGCAGTTTTAGAAGTGTTGTAAAAGCGGAGTTAACTTATGTATGACTATTATAGAAGCACAAAATCTTACCAGACAGTACAGCCTAGGCGGGAGTGTTTTTAAGGCGCTGAACGGCGTTAGTCTAAAAATTGAACGCGGAGAATTTGTAAGCATAGTGGGAAAATCCGGCTCGGGCAAGTCGACCTTAATGCACATTTTAGGACTTTTGGACCGCGCGTCTGGCGGAGACCTGCTATTTTCCGGTACTAATGTAGCAAGTTTAGATGACGCCCAACTTGCTAAACTTCGTTCTAATGAAATAGGTTTTGTTTTCCAGTCCTTTAATTTGCTAGCAAGAACGGGCGCTCTCCAAAATGTCCTGCTACCGTCTGTCTACACTTCAAAAAAATACGACTCCCAAAGTCGCGCGCTAGAAATTTTAGAAAAAGTGGGCCTTTCTGACAAGTTAAAAAATACGCCCGCCCAACTTTCCGGCGGACAACAACAACGGGTTGCTATTGCAAGAGCTTTAATAAATGACCCAGCTGTAATTTTGGCGGACGAACCAACCGGTAACTTGGATTCCAAAAGTGGGGAAGAAGTTATGAATTTGTTAAAAACATTAAACGCAGAAGGCAAAACGGTTATTATAGTTACGCACGACGACGATATTGCGCAAAATGCCAAGAGAGTTATTAGAATAGCCGACGGGCAAATTGTTTCCGATCATCAAGTATGAGCTCTTACCTACGCCTGGCATTAAAGTCTTTGTTTCTAAATAAAGTCCGCTCTTTGCTAACCATGCTTGGCATAATTATTGGCGTGGGCGCGGTAATAATTTTAACTTCTCTTGTCGGCGGACTGGAAAAACAGATTAAAGCAACATTTGAATCGCTTGGAACAAATTCTTTGTTTGTGTTTCCCGGCAGTGTGGACAGCCAAGGTGGTGGTCCAACAGGTGCGCCCATCAATAAAATGACCTTTGATATGGCGGACGATTTAAAGCAAATTCCCGGCGTAAAGGATGCCTCTGTGCATGTGGAACTTTCTGGTTCCGCAATTTATGGCGACAAGGAGATAAAGGGCGTAAATATTAACGCGGTAGATTATAACTTTACAGATATGTACAGTGTTAATATCGTAGAGGGCAGATATTTTAGCCGAGGGGAAGTTTCCGGTGGTAGGACGGTTGTAATAATTGGTCCAACTTTAAAGACTAAATTTTTTAACGACCAAAGTCCTTTGGGGAAACAAATTAAAATTAAGGATAAAAGATTTACGATTATTGGGGTAACGGAGGCTAAGGGGTCTTCTTTTGGTCGGGATATGGATAAATCGGTGTATTTTCCTTACACGGTGGCAAGACAAAGGTTCCAGGTGGACCGTCCAACATATATTTTGGTTAAAACTGTCGACACTAATGTCTTAAAACGCGTCCAGCGTGACATAGAAAAAGTTTTATCCCGTCAAATGAATAAGGATGATTTTTCCGTAAGGTCGCAGGAGGAGGGCATTAAGTTTTTTGAAAATATTTTGGGTGTGTTGGCAAGCGCGCTTGGGGGAATTGCCGGGGTTTCTTTGTTGGTTGGAGGCGTAGGTATTATGAATATTATGTTTGTGTCTGTTACAGAGCGCACACGGGAGATTGGGTTAAGAAAAGCGGTTGGGGCTAATTCGCGCGACATTTTGACGCAATTTTTATTGGAGGCGGTAATTTTATCTTTAGTCGGCGGACTTTTGGGGGTACTTTTTGGCATGGGCGTGAGTGCAGGAATTGATAGATTTGTAGACACTTCTGTCAATTATTTTTTTGTAGGACTTTCTTTTGGCGTTTCTGCTTTAATCGGCGTCATCTTTGGAGTTGCACCGGCTATCCGCGCCTCGCGATTGGATCCTATTATTGCTTTAAGATACGAATAAACAAGAACATCAGAAGGTTTGTCTTGGCTGGATGGTTATAACTTATCAAAGGAATGATTATGTCGTGTAGGTCATTGCAAAGGAGCGCTAGCGACTGAAGCAATCTGTTTTAGGGTATAGTTCGACCCGTCAGTAAGAGGGTAATCCGACATAGAGGTTGTAATGTCCTTGTCTTCGTCAAAAACAGCCCACCTTTTGCCGTCGTCCGCCTGCTTGTCAAACACACTCACAATTTCGGTACCGTAAGTATACAAATCCACCTCATAAACTAGGTCCTGGTTCTTTCGCAAATCGTACAAGAGGTCTTTTACGGAGTCACCTGTCGTTAGTTTAGCCGTATATTCTCTAGTTCCGTCAGAAAGCTCTACCCGCAGGCTTACTTTAGCTTCTTTTACCTTAACAACAGGCTTATCCGCAGTTTTTTCTGTTGCTCTAAAAGAGTCGGTGTCCAAAACGGATTTTACATAAAAAAATGTGGCGACTAAAAACACTAAATACAAAATTTTAGCCAGGGCGGAGATTTTAACTTGTCGACCAAAAAATACCATGGTTAAATTCTAACACACACCAGAGTTTCATGATAAAATTGACGCGTAAAGACGCGCCCCTGTAGCTCAGCGGATTAGAGCGTTTCGCTTCGAACGAAAAAGTCGCATGTTCGATTCATGCCAGGGGCGCCAATATAAGTTCAGTACATTTGACTCACTATCACTTATTGCAATGTTTCAGGTTCGTAAACATTGTACAAACGCTACTGTGTTATAATCTGTTTATGCTAGACAACGAGTATAAATACTACAAGGATAATTTACAAAAGCTTTTAGACCAATACAAAGGAAAGTATATTGTAATAAGAAACAATCTAGTTGTTGGAGATTACTCTGATGAGAAAACCGCGTATATTGATTCTTCCAGCAAATGGGAGCTTGGAACATTTTTAATTAAAAAATGCGTCCCGCAAAAGGATGAGGTTATTCAAACCTTTCACAGCAGAGTAGTTTTTGCGTAAATTTTTATGTCCAATCTCGGCTTTCATGCTTTTACAACCAAATATCAAGGTTTAGTGAAACAATTGGTAAATGATGTACATGTAGGCAAACCGTTTAATCTTGATGAATTAGAAAACAACAATCTAGAGTTGGATGGAGCTGTGGCTATTTGGGACACTGGGGCAACTGGCAGTGTAATTACCAAGGAACTTGTCAACAAGCTAGGTTTAAAACCAATATCAAAACAGGCTGTAAGAGGGGTAACAGGGGAAAAAGAAAGTAATGTTTACATGGTTCACATCATGCTACCTAATAACATGCTTCTAACTTTTGTTAGGGTAATTGAATGTGAAGATATACTAGGAGAATCATCTTTACTTATAGGTATGGATATAATCTCACTTGGTGATTTTTCGGTAACAAATGTTGAGGGCAAAACCGTTATGTCATATAGGTATCCCTCTATTAAGGTTGTAGACTATGTTGAAGAAGCCAAGGAACAAAACATTGAGGCTATTAATTTATAGTAATGATAAACAAAACTGTACGACCAGATTATAACGACAAAGAATACGACTACACAAAGTATTGGGAGGGACGGGATTATGAAAACGCCAGTGAAATTACCGCACTTGCTAAACTGCTACCGTCCAAAGGAAACAGAATTTTAGATGCGGGCGGAGGATTCGGCAGGCTTATTCCCGCCTATAAAGACAAGTTTAAGGAAATCGTCATTTTTGACCAGTCCAGCAAAATTTTAGCCCAAGCCCAAAGTCAAGCTAAATCCCAAAATGTCGGCATAAAAACCCAAGAAGGCGATGTTTACAAGCTCTCCCAATACGGACTTGGCAAGTTTGATTGCGTAATTATGGTTAGAGTGGCACATCATTTGGACGACTTGGGAAAGGCTTTGCACGAAATCTCACAAATGGTGGACGCGGGCGGAGTTTTTATTTTAGAATTTGCCAATAAATTGCATGTTAAATCGGCGGTGCGAAATGTGGCAAAGCTAAATTTTAAGTATTTTAAGACTGACCCGATAAGTCGGGCAAGCAAAGATGTCACTTTTTTAAATTTTCACCCCGATTTTGTGGAGCAACTGCTAAAGGACAATAATTTTAAAGTGGTGGACAAACTGTCGGTTTCCAACTTTAGGAACGACGCGGTAAAACGCACTTTGCCTAAAGACTCGCTGTTGATTTTGGAAAATTTGATGCAAAAACCGTTTGGATTTATTAACTTTGGACCGTCTATCTTTGTGAAATGCGTTAAAGTCTAAAAAGTACGACCTTGTAATAACGGGCTTCCCAGTAAAGCTATGGAGATTATAATAAAATCAACATCGTCACTGCGCTGTTCCTAACACCTTATTGATGCAAGTAAACCGTTAAAAGGTTGTAACAGCAACCTTGCGATTTTGTTTCCGACGCCGGAAAGAAAATAATACCTCGCAGTTAAGCCATAATCTCCATTCCAACACACATAATATTAACATACATACTCTATAAAGACTCGTGTGCCAATATATTCTAATGTATGTGCAATATAAATTAGTGGTTAAGAATTTATTTATTGTCGTATTAAGCAAAAGTTTTCTCTAATAATTTATAGAATTCTAGAATTTGGTGGTACAGAAACTTATACGAGTTGCGTGATTGTCGAATGTTTAGTCTTTTTAATTATGTAAATACAAAGTCTCCTGCTAATGTGTATCTATGGATAGTGCAATCATCGTTAAATTGCATAAAAATTTTGAAGGTTCCGTACATAAAGCGGAGGGAGTGGAATTTTGGTACGCTAGGGAACTGCAAGAACTACTTGGTTATAGTAGCACTGGATCGTGGAAAAACTTCCTAAATGTTGTCGAAAAGGCCAAAACGGCGTGCAGGGGGGCAGGTCAGACAGTGTCCCATCATTTTGTTAAAACGGTTAAGATGGTTGATTTTGGTAAAGGGGGACAGAGAAAACTTGACGATATTATGCTTACGAGATACGCATGTTATTTGATTGCGCAAAACGGGGATTCGAGAAAGGATGAGGTCGCTTTTGCCATGACCTACTTTGCTGTTCAGACAAGGAAACAGGAGGTAATAGAAGCCAGATTGGCTGAATACGAAAGACTCCATTACAGAGAAAAGCTTACTTCTACCGAAAAAGCTTTTTCAGGGATCTTATTTGACCGGGGTATAGATAGCCATGGTTTTGCTCGAATTCGTAGTAAGGGCGACGAAGCGTTATTTGGCGGTTACAACACCCAGGATATTAAGAACAAATTTAACATTCCCAAAAATCGACCGTTGGCAGACTTTCTCCCTACAGTTACTATCAAAGCAAAGGATTTTGCTACGGCAATAACTAACTTCAAGGTCAAAAAATTGCCCGAGTTGAAAAAGGAGACTGACATCACTAAAGAGCATGTTAAGAATAATAATGATGTTAGAGGGGTTCTGATCAAAAACAGTATAATTCCAGAAGAACTGCCACCAGCACAGGATACCAAGAAACTAAAACAAAAATTAAAAACAGAAGACAAAACTGTTTTGAACTCATCACAGCAGCTTTCACTCAAATCATTGCTTAAATAAGCGTATTAGCAAATTACAAAATTTGACAAATCTTGGTAAACTGTGATAGCATAACCAACATTGAAAAGGAAATACTATAAAGCGTTAAGCAAGGACTAGTAAGAAAGATAGCTTTTTAATAGAGAGGCGGGTCGCTGGAAACCGCTAAAAAGTACTTTTTGAACACGCCTTGCAGGTTATAACCACGCAGATCCAAGAGAAAGCGCAAGCACAATTGGATACGGAACCAAACCGTTAAATAAGGAACCCGATGTTGGAAATCAAAGTCGGGATTAAGAGCTTAAAGGCTTATAACCTTTAAGAACAGAGATGGGACCGCGGGTGTCTTTTTAGGACTCTCGTTCTCTTTTTGCAATCTAGTTGGTTGTAATTTGAGAATAGGAGTCCTTTTTTTGTAGGTAAATTACGGAGGTTGTAGCTCAATCGGTTAGAGCAGGGGTTTGTGAAGCCCTTGGTTGCGGGTTCGAGTCCCGTCAACCTCCCCAAAAACAATATGACTGCTAGTAAGTTGCTAAAACTTAATATCAAAAATGAGCCAAAAGGAGGTGTCACAATGGCTCGACTAAGCAAGGCCGTGGATATTATTCGAGGCTACGACTGGATGCTGAACAACCCCGATACGGAGCTCGTAGCCGATGAGGCTGTCAGGCAGGTTAACGAGGAGGGGTTGCTTAGGCTAAGTGTGTTTGTTTGTCCAAAATTCAATACTGATGCGTTGCAAACCAACAAACCGGAAGATTACATGCCGGAAAGGATTGCCGTTGACTTGTTTGAGCCCCGAATTCCTAAGATCGTTCAATTGCGCGACGAACTAAGGAAAGCAGGGGTACAGACGGAGTTAAACGCTCTTATCGGTGATAACGATGCGGAGGCCTATATCTTCCCATTCTGCCCTTGGATTAGGTTTGACGGGGAGATTATGAAAAAGCGTAAGCGCGAATATGTCCGGAACTTCGAAAGGAGACTTCAAAAAACGGTGGGTAAAGGTTGCGTGGTATGGAGTTTAGGAGATTTAGGTGTAGTGCCCGACGCAATGGAGCCGTCTATCAACCAGGAACAACTTGAAAAGGAACGCAAGTTCTTTTTTTGGCTTTACTCGTCGGAAGGACCCTATAAGGGAAAACTTAGCTTTCCACCTTCGGACATCGACCGCATGATTAGACTGAAGTTTAAGCTGTACGGTAGCCAGGGAAAGTTCCTGGAGGAGTTGGGAGGTATCTTGTTGCAAACGGAAGGACCCGGCGTTTGGCTTGTACGAACGAAGATGCTTAGATGTACGGGTTCGCCTGCTATTCCCACAATCTATCCGTGGATTCGTGAGGAAGAGTTATCATCTCTGGAGTAAAGGAGGGTTTGATGAGTGATCCGAAAGTTATTGAGGTTATGGTTCCTGCGGGTAGTGTGGTCGTTGTAATCCAACCGACTACCATGCAGGTAACCGAAGAGGAGTTCCGCAAGTGGGAACGACCGGCGCCGGATAGCGATCCGATGTACGGAGGAAAGGGTGGAGGACACTCGTAACGGAAGGAGGTGGGGTATGTCGAAGCTACATAGAGACTTCGGCGGAACGGGACCTCACATACGGGAGTTAGGGTATTTGATCTAAAGTCGCCGGATCAAATGCCGACACGCTAGCGCGACAATGGGTGGGGAGATGTACAGCATATCAAGTCGTAAGATCTCCCCACCTAGGTCAGAATTATAGCAAAACTAAGTAGCTTATTATAAAATAAGAAAGATGCAAAAATTAACAACCCAACCATACAAAGGGGCGCGGGATTTTTACCCGCAAGACATGCAGATAGAAAACTATATCTTTGACACCTGGCGCAAGGTGTGCAAAAGCTTTGGTTTTGAGGAATACAACTTTCCCATCTTGGAGCCGTTTGAGATTTTTGCCTCCAAAACCGGGGAAGAAATCGTTAACGAGCAACTTTACAGCTTTGAGGACAAGGGCGGGCGCAAACTGGCAATTAGACCGGAGTTAACGCCGGGAACTGTGCGCATGCTGTCACAAAAGTACAAAGAATTACCACAGCCCATAAGGTGGTTTATGGTGGGCAATAATTGGCGTTTTGAAAAGCCCCAAACAGGTCGCGGGCGGGAGTTTTACCAGCTGGAGGCTAACATTTTTGGGGTCGACGGGGTGGAGGCGGATTTTGAAGTCTTCCGTTTAATTGTCGCCATTATGGACTCTTTTGGTGCTAAAAAAGACATGTATCAAGTTAAAGTAAGCGACAGGCGACTAGTAAATTGTCTGCTAACCGATGTTTTACAACTGAACTCGGAAATCCAGCCAAAAGTTAGGCGACTGATGGACAAACGGGATAAGCTTTCTGCCGAGGATTTTGCCAAAAGCCTGGCAGATTTAGGTCTAACCGAATCGCAGATGCAACAAATCGCCAGCTTTCTGTCGTCCGATTTAGATAATTTAAACATTCCAAAGGATAACCTCGGTTTTCTAGTTTTGAAAAAGCTGTTCGACTATCTTGTCGACACTAAACTTGATGCGGAAGTTACATTTGATCCTACCATCATTCGCGGATTTGATTACAGCGACGGTTTGGTTTACGAGGTGTTTGACAAAAATCCTAACAATCGTCGGTCTATTTTTGGTGGCGAGCGGTTTGACAAGTTAATAGAAATTTTTGGCGACTACGACATGCCGTCCACAGGCTTTGCTATGGGAGATTACACGCTTTTGGAGTTTTTGCGGGGATGGAAGCTGCTTCCTGACTTTAAGTCGGACATAGAATATTTAGTAACCGTCTGGCCTTCTGAAGATAAAAAGTTTTTCTTAAAATCTTTGGAGGTGGCCGACAAATTAAGAAACCAAGGTAAGAGCGTTATTTGTTGGCTGGATACAAGTACCAAACTAGAAAAGCAACTAAAGTATGCGGACAAAAAAGGAATTCCGCAGGCGGTAATTATTGGTGAGGAGGAACTTGCCGGTGGCAAAGCGACAATAAAAGACTTAAGAACTGGTATACAAAAGTCAGCGAACATACCGGTCTAAAACCCTTGGTCTAAGACATTCAAACGAGTGCATATCCTCGTCCTCACATCTACTTTTACCATAAAAAACGATGTTCCATTGAGGATAGATTGAATAAAGCATGAGAATTAACATGACGATCTTAAGCGCCTTGCTTTTGATATGGATGTAAGCTTGGTAACAAAAGAGCACCATTATTGGCAAAATGTCGGTTAGAAACCTATAGCCAAAACTATTTCCCCCGTGCCAAGCATACCATTTGGAATACATTAGAAAATAGCCAACAAATATCACAGAGAGGAACCTGTACAAAAGATTGTTACTGCGACCAAAACCTCTGTCAGTAAAGGACTTGGAAACCGCCCAAAAGGAGAGCATAAGTGGGGGTGAAATGAATAAAATACCTTTTCCGGGAGTAATAATGTTTGAAATAATCCCTTGTAATAGTGGCGTAGTCCATTTTAAATCTCCTCTGTTTGAGTAACCTTCTACAAACGGATTACTAAAAACCGCCCAGTTATAAAGAAATATGCATAAAATTGGGGGGATTGCGCCAAACAAAAACGGAAGCATCCTCTTTCTGTCTGTTTTTAGTACATACAACGCCATGATTAGACAGAAAACAAAGGAGGTGGGTCTAGCTAAAACCATTAAGCCACAGAACGACCCTACAAAGAGGTACTTTCTTTGGTAGTTTGTTAGTAATAAAAATATAGTCGCGCACACAAAGGGCACCATAATCGTATGCATCCATAAGGATCTGCTGGCTATTGACCACATGGTAGTTCCAAAAGCAAAAAACGCAGTAAATAGAAGGCGATCTTTGATATCGGCACCAATTTTCTCCAGAATTAAATAAAACAGTACGACTGCTAGACAAGAGTAAAATATCGCCGTTACCCTCCCCAAAAGTAAAACTTTAACTAAGTTTTCGTAGTAATCAAAGGAAGCCACCTTATTTAACATCAATGCAGGTAAGTAAACAGGAAGAGCCATAATTCCGGTTAATACAGGGTAGGAGGAGTACTTACCTTGGTCAGTTACTGTAATGAAGTATTGTTTTTTGTTGCCACCATCGAATGGTCTAAAGTAAAAGGAAATCGGAGAAAAATCAAAAGAATGGTGTTTGTAAAGTAGGTAGGGCAAAAAGGTATTGGGCACGGTGTCCGAAGATGTTAATAAGTTCTTATATGTGGACTGCTTCAGGCTCTTACTATAATCGCTCGGTGTATTCCAAAAATAGATTAAAAAAATGGTAGCGAATAGTAATAATAAAGTAAGTTTTCTAGTCATTTTAATTAGTTACTTTGATAGACGCCTTTTTTCCATAAGCGATATTGAAAATAGAACCAAGAAACTAATGATCGAGTGATATTTGCTAGACATGTGCTTTTGATAAAACAGACGCATTGCGCGGGTGGTCTCTAGTCGCATGCGGGATTTTGTAGAACTGTCGGCTTTTGTAACATCCAGCGATTCCTTACGGGTACCTACACTTACTCCTTTGTAATGCAAACATTCAAACTGTGGTAGGTAATAAATTTTAAAACCTGCCTGTTTTGCGCACCAACATAAGTCCACGTCTTCGCCGTAGACAAAAAAGTCCTCGTCCCAGCGCCCAATTTTGTCAAACACCTGCTTCTTTACCAGCATAAAGTGGCTGATACAAAGGTCAATTTCATGCGGTTTTTCCATGTCGCACCAACCCATAAAATACTTATTAAACATGTACGACTTTGGAAAAAGCCGATTTAAGCCGGAAAAGTGAGTTAGAGCCGTCCACGGAGTGGGAAAGCCTCTATGTGCGTCCATATCCAGCTTGCCGTTGCGTAAGACTAGCTTTGCTGTGGCAATGCCAGCTTGGGGGTTTTTCTCTATAAAATCCATAACGCCTTCAATACAACCAGGCTTAGGAAAGGCGTCCGTACCCATAAAAAGAAAATACTCGGCATCTTCTGCATCCGTCATACCCAGGTTGTAGCCAGTTGCCAGACCGTTATTTTGCGTTTTAATTAGTTCGACTTGGGGATAGCGGGAATTAGGAAATTCCTTTTCTACCATTTCTGCCGATCCGTCTTTTGATCCGTTGTCGACAACTACAATCCTTGCATCTACTAGAGCCTGTTCTAATTTTAATTCCAATAGATTTTTAAGACAGTCGCGCAAAATGTCTTTGGTATTGTAGTTGACGATAATAATTGCCACCTTGGTCATAGTTTAATAACGCTATTTTACTACATCGATAAAATCTCGCTTTTTGTATAAATAAATGTAAGGGTCAACCCAAATCGACCCAAAAAAGTCAACGCGATGCTTCTCTACCAAGTCGTACTGCTCACCATATTTTTTATTTACGGAAACATCGTCAAAAGTGAAGTCGTACAGATAATTCCTTTCCACATTGTAATCGGAGAGTTTCCACGCATTGGTGCCTTTAATAAGCCTTGGCGCAATTTTTTCCTGGTCCACAAGTTGTTGCGAGCGGTTCCAGATATATCTATTGACTAAAACAAAGTCCATAGAAAATTGGTAGGAATAAAGCACTAAGAATACGTGGAACGACAAGAAGAAGCCCGTAAAAGCCAGATAGACTTTTTTAGACAAGGTGCATGGATTAAAATGCGCTGACATAATTAGTAGAAATGCTAAAAATAACGGCGGAAGGTACCTGTCGTACACTTTTTCCGCCAACAGCATTAGCACAAAATACACGCCAAAAAAGGTTAACAGATGGGCTTGGGATTTTAGTTTTTTAATCGACAAAGCAAGACCGGCTACAACAAAACCTGCAAAAAACTTGGCAAATAAATCCCAATATTTGTAAAGATCGTGATTGCCTTTAAAGTAAAATTTGGTTCCCATAACGCCACGCGGATAAAAGCCCGATCTCTCCAAAGTGTTGTCTAGATAATAAAATTCCTGCCAGCCAAGTCGGTTTGGTTTAAAATTCTTAAAGACAAATACATACAGTACCGTGGATAATACTATAAACACAATAGAGATAATCAGATTTCTGCGCTTGCTAAAAAAATTCCTACCTCGATATAAAAACAATAGAGCCGGAAAACAAAAAGCAGAAATATAAATGGTAAGCGCCCTAACTAACTGTTTTAGATAGTCTATGTCCCAAAGGTGATGAAGTTGCAAAGGTTTTTCATACATTTCTGCGGTTTTGGGAAAAAGTAAGAAATAAAAAGCAAATAACAGGACTGAAATAACGGACTGAATGCCAAAAAGTCGCCATTTTTTGTTGACTAGAAAATACATCGGATACGCCACCGCCAACGCCAAAGCGGACTGCTTTGTCAAAAGTCCAAATATCAAAAATAAGTTGAACAAAACATAATGTGAAGGTTTGGAACCTGCTATATAGCGACTAAAGAAGTGTAGGCTAACCAAGATGCAAAACAGCAGGTAATTTTCTGTCATAAATCCCAAGGAAGAATATATATTTAATGGATTAAAGAACCAGATCAAGGCTACAATTAAAGACCATCGACTCCCAAGTCTGGTTGACGAGCAAAGAAGCTTATAAACTAAGTAGAAATTTCCGACGCTTAATACCAAAGTGAGAATAGGAAGTCGCGTCAAGCCAAAAACGGAGGCAAAAATAGCCCCAAGCAGTCCTTGAAAGTAAAAAGTTGGAGCGGAAATAGGGTCCAGTGCAAAATTGCCGGCAATAAAGTTTTTTACCATGCGGTAATACACCCAATCGTCATTTTGGGGAAAGGTTATTTGCAGAACTAACGGTAAACAAACCAAAAACAATACCGCTGATGCTATTTGTCCATTATTTAGCCGTTTTAGCCACATAAGAAAGTGTTGCTCCTTTTCTTTTAACCTCATATACTATATTGTATTTCAAATCAAAGTGCCGTTTTAGAGAATTCATATAGTCACATATATAGTAGTCGGCCTCCGCGGATTTATTAACCAGTTCAAAACTCTTATGTGAGTAATACTCTACTCCAAAGGCTAGGTTACAAGTATAAACTTTATAACGCATGCCGCTGGATTGAGCCATATATCGTAGATACTCTACCGACTCCTTATAAGATGCGGACCAGTAATCATATTCATAATTTTGAGATGCTTTAGACACGCCTCCAGTAAATTCATTAAAGTATACATATTGATATGGGTGCAGTAAAACAAAGTCGTACAGCATTTTACTAAGACAAAGGGACACAAGGATAAATGTAGTTTTCGATATAGTTGCGTTCGTAGAGTTTAGTAGTTTAACAAAACAGACCGCAGCTAGTGCGATAAGCAGCGGTATTAAATACAAAAAATGCCTCATTTCATTATATGTGGTAGGTTCAAGAACTAGGTAAAGAAAAATATTCACCATCACCATTAGCCAAATATAACGAGTTTTGTTGCTTCTGATAAAAATTGATCCTATAAAACCGACTAAAATTAATACAGGAGTTTTAATCGCTATGTACCTAATAAGATAGTACCAAGGTCTCTCATCTTTGACTATCATCTTACCCTCAAATAGTATCCGTCTATCCCAAAATAAAAAATCTTGAGCACCTAAAATCAACACCCGAACTTTATCTAGGGTATCGTGCCAGAGAAAAGGCCAAATAACATACAGTACTAATGTGGCAAGGCAGATAATAGATATTGACGGCAGTATATGTTTGGGATTTTTAATTGCTTTAACAAATAATACTGCTAATAAAGTTGCCCCGACAAGTCTGATTCCTATGGTTATAGCCAGTAATAATCCAAGTAAAAAGACGACTCGTTTTTTAGTCAAATCGTAGTTTAAGATTAAGAACAAGCAGCTTAGATATATAGTGGCAAAGGGAATATCTTTAGGGTTAGCAGGA
Source organism: uncultured Candidatus Saccharibacteria bacterium (assembly GCA_964490125.1). Classification (GTDB taxonomy): domain Bacteria; phylum Patescibacteriota; class WWE3; order UBA101185; family UBA10185; genus JBBAAW01. The sequence continues at coordinate 7,221 of CAZBAJ010000009.1, read as the reverse complement.
ATATGTCCAAAATAGTGAGGATTTAAAAACATAAGTATGGGAGCAAATATAGAAAGGCACGACCCCGTAATTTTATATACAAATAGGTAAATGATAAGAAACCCAATGTAGCCAAAAGACAGATTTATCAAGTGTGCCCACTCATAATAACTGTTGTAATTTAGTAATGAAACGATTCCTGGATACAGCCTGAAGTGAGGAAAGGTTTCTGGGTTATCCTTTGGAGACGCGTTTTGAATAAAGTCCGCACGCTCGGTTATGTTGGAAAATAGATACTTAATATATGTTTTGCCTGCCCGATAGTTTAACTCTTCGTCTGAGGTTATGCCGTAGTCTTTATAAGTCAACAAACTAAAACAAAAATAGCCTAAAGAAAAAACAAGAAATAATTTGTGGTTCTTAATTTTGGCAAGCATAGATGTAAACGGCAGGGATAGAAAATTTTGGACCAAATGTTTTTACTAAATCTGAACATCCTGGGATGACTCTTGGGTTTATTCGGTCAAAATCTACCGAAGTTACCGCGTATTTTGCGCTCGGTGAGAAGTCACGCAGGGTAGTGCCGTAATAAAAATATTTAAAAGACTCGTAATTGTCCGGCACATAAACATCCACCCGTCCTAAAGAGTTTAAGTAAAAAGCGGACTGGGCAAAATACTCACCGCTATTTTCATAAACACCTAGAGATAAGGCGGTTTTGGACCCTCCAAATAGCGGAGAGTAGTAACTAGAGATTGCGGGGAAGTGTTTGTAGTATCCAAATCCCGATAATATAATCTGCAAGACAAATATAGCCATCAACCATCTTGCTTTAAGCCTAGCCAAGTAAACGGATATGAATAATAAAATAGGTTGGACTAGAGCCAACGCATAACGGTCAATTTTTTTAGTCGCTATGGTTAGAATCAGTAAGAAAGTTAACAAATAGGCTAAAACTAATCGTCCTTGGGCAATTTCTTTCCGTTTCAAGTGTCGGACAAAAACTACTAAAGACCCTAAAAAGGCAAAAAGAGCCGTAGGGGAGAGTTTGTAAGCGAGAATAACCGGGTAGTAAATGTATGAAAAAGGCGGTTTAAAAAACTGGGCACGGGTATCACTTTCCACCGCGCCAACAACGGCATCTGTAAGCTTTTGTACGACATTAAAAAAGTCCACCCAAAGAGCGGGAAACAAAAGAATAAAGGTAACTATCGAGCCCAAAATCAGTGCGCCAATGAAAACTACGGATCGTTTGATGTTTTTTGCATAGTAGGCGTGGACAGTTTTCATAAAAATCATTAAGGGGAGGACTACAAAGCCTGTAAGTTTGGACAGAACGGACAAGGAGGCAAGAACTCCCGCTAAAAAGTAGATTCTGATTTGGTTTACATTAAGCGCGTAAAGAAAAGTAAGAAAGGCAGAAAAAGCAAAGTAAGACTCCAGCGAGGTTAAGTGAAACCAGCGATCAATACCTATTAAATACGGCTCGGTTGACACAAGTAGACCGTAAATTAGCGCAACTTTTAGACTTGCGACTTTAGAAACCACAGCCATTTGGTAAAGTAATAATGCCGACAACACTAAAACCAGGACGGTCTTAGAAACAGCGTGAATGTTAGGAAAGTCCTGTGCGTTTTCTAGCGACCATCTTGGCAATTGGAAAACATCTTGAACTTCCCAAATCACCTTTTTAGTAGCAGAGTTAAGCCACATTAAGGTAACGCCAGGCTGATAGTGTTGGTAAGTAGAGGCAAAATCGCCTGTTTTAATCGCCTGCATAAACCTTTCACTGCGTCTGTGCCACCTTGCACCGTCGCTATTTAACATGTCGGTACCTAGACCCGGCAACCGCAAGGCAATAAATAGGGACGACAGTAAGAGAAAGTATTTTAGACTTGGGTATTTTTTAGTCGCAAGATGTATTAAAAGGACAAAAATGATACCAACAATCACAAAGGCAAGACTTAAATAGAGCGTGTGCGGAATATATTTCAAATCCACCAAGTTTGAACCCGCCGGAACCGCAAAACCTAGAAATAAGCCGTCTTTGATGATTTTAGTCGGTTGATTGTTTACAACAGCTTTCCACTCAGCATCGTACTTGATGTATGATCCCATGGTTTCATCAGCAGTAGTTGAAATAGTAAAACCATGTTGCTCTTGGGATCTATAATTCTCAATTATATCGACGCTGGAAGTAGGGTTTTTGGGATAAATCAACGGATTCTTGGATTCCTTAAAGTAGTCACTCCCCAGCGAATTTGTTACAGCAACGACACCTAAGCTTTTAAGATTACTCTGTAAATTGGTATTATTAAAACCATCCGTGACAGTTTCCAGCAGTACAGGCCTTCTGGTCGACTCAAAACCAATACTTTTGTAGGCGTCGTTATAATCTTTATTCAAAGACGAGGTGTAACCAAAAGGACTCCAAAAATTGTAATAAAGTGTTTTATTTCCTATAACATCGGCGTCGGTCACAATTATTCTTTGGTTTGCATAGGTCGACTCCAGGTTAGGCAAGTTAGTTTTTAGCTGGTCGACGCGAACGAAGGCATCCTTTAGAACTAGGTTACCGAAAATAACCAACTCTAATATTGGAAGCGTAGCAAGAAGACGATGCGCGATCGAAGGTTTCCTTAGGCGAAAAGTTACCAGAAATAGCGACAAAGAAATCGCCAGAAACATCAGATATAACCATAGATAGTCAAACTTAAAGTCACCACGCGTCCAAAGTCTGGCTAAAGACAAACCTTCTAAGGTGGGGAGGGTGGAAAGCTCTAATAAAATTATATAAACGGCTGATCCAATCAGAAAATACAAATTTTTCCTGTTAATTATAAGGGTTCTCGGTGGTGTGACTAGCTGATCAATAAAGTGTCCACAAAAAATACTAAAGGCAGAAACTGCCAAAATAACAGTGCGACCCCAATACCTAAAAAGGGCTATGCCCGGAATATCGATTGCGAACAAAATGGGATTGTATTTAGCAAAACCCAAAATAACGAATATCGCAATAAAAAGCAACAATAAACTATTAGTCTGTTTCTCTAATTTGGAAAATAATATTCCCAAAACCGCTATAATCATCCCGCTAACGCCAAAATATATGTAAACTTCGTGCATTAAAAAGTCGCGGTTAAGGATTACGCCCATAAAAGAGTCGCCGTACCGATACGCAAAAGGATAAATAAAATTCAATACGACTGACGGAGAAAACGAACCTTCCAGCCACAAACCGGGAGTTGCGCTTCTTTCTGACGCTGTATAAAGTCCAAAATATGCAGTAAGTAGAGGAACCAGAAGTATTAAAAAGATTAAACCGGGAAGGATTAACCTACTAGTAAAGTCTCTTGTTAAAGATTTAAACGCAAACAAGTAGGCTAACGAAGCTAGTAAAATCATCGCCACCATTTGAAATGCTCCAAAGCACAACAAATGAAGAAGCAAAAATAGATAAAAGTAGAAGTAGAGGGATTTTTTTACCACGACCATTTCTTTTAGCAAGTGTAGAAAGCAAGGAAAAAGTAAAAAGCCAAAGGTTATACCAAAATGTTGTTGGTGATAAAGGCTAAAAAAGCTAAAAAAGTAGATAAAATGGGTAACAATCACACCACTTGACGATTTTAGTTGCGACTTTAAAAATAATAAAAAACAAAAAGATCCCAGTAAGTACGACAAAAAATGCATGACCTTGTACGATGTGAATGGCCCAAACAAATAAACCAAAATCAAGTTTACGGGATTTAAATAACCCGCCTCCAAGTCGGCGTAAATGGGATAGCCAGAAAGCATTCTTTCCGTCCAAAAAGGAAATTTGCCATCCCGCAACTGTTCAGATAAGTAGACACGCACTGGGTAGCCAAATCTTCTCGCGTCGTTACCAGATTCTAAAATCGTGTCGCCCCTTAAAGTCGGCCAAAAAAATACCAAGTAAGCCAGAGTTAAATAACCTAAAACCAGAGCGACCTTTTTCATTTGGCATTATTGTACAATAAGCGTATGCAACTATCGATGGTAATTCCCGTCCACAACGAGGAGGAATGTCTTGAGGACAGCTTAAAGGCGATTTGTTCCGGACTGGAGGCTAGACTGGGTTTAGATAACTTTGAGATTGTTTTGGTTGAAAACGGAAGTACGGACGGAACTAGGGCAGTAATTACCAAAATACTTGTTCAAGGCGTCTATTCCGACAACATAAAGGCAGAATTTATTGATCAAAAAGGCATTGGACTAGCATATAAAGGGGGTATCGAGCTTGCCAAATATCCCCATGTTTTACTTTCTGCCGTAGATTTACCGTTTGGCTTTTCTGATGTTGACCAACTGTTAACTTTGTCGCTACTACCAGACATAGCCTTTTTTTCTAAAACCCACCCTAAGTCCGTTGTACCAAGGTCATTTAACCGCAAGTTAGCCTCGTTTATTTTAAACAGCCTGTTTAAACTTTTCTATAAAGTCAGGGTGGGGGATACGCAAGGCACTATTTTTCTTAATAAAAAAAGCATAAAACGGCTTGTAAATTACTGTGTTGACTCGGGACCATTTTTTACCGCACAACTTTCAATCTACGCGACAAAATCTAAAGTCGACCTGGTTGAGTTACCTGTTACGACAACAGAAGCCGTAACAGTGAGAAAATCCAGGTTTAATATACTGTCTGACGGTTGGAAGACTCTGATTAAGTTGTTGCGTGAAAGGGAAAGGTTTAAGTCTTATGAGGCGTAGAAATATTCTACTTTTTTCCGCATTATTACTTTTAGGTTTAATCTTGCGACTTTGGAATATTAACTTTGGCTTACCACACAGCTGGTATGCCGACGAACCGGAAATTGGAGAACCTGCCATTAAATATACTTACGAGATTAAAAACATCATTAAAAATAACGACATCTACAAACTGGTTCCACAATCTTATGTTTACGGTACTTTTCCGGTTTATTTTTACACAGTAGCGACCATGGTTTTTAGTAAAACGCTGGGAATTCTTGGCGTCAGCTTTGAGAAAATGGACTTGTATGTTTCTATGCGGGTAATTAATGCGTTAATGAGTTTTGCGCTTATCCCAATCTTTTACCTTTTGCTAAAGACTTTAGGGCTTACAAAAAAGCCTATAATAACTTTTGCTGGATTTTTTTTAATGGCGCTTAATTGGAAGTTTATTGTTCACGCCCACTATCTAAACCACGACATTATAATTACCTTACTAATTTTGCTCGCCAACCTGTTTTTTTACAAATATCTTAAGCATCGTAACACATCGGGCAGGGCAAATGGCGACACACTAAATACCGTCCTTTTTGCCTTGTTTTTTGGTCTTGCCGTGTCAACCAAAATTACCGTCCTACTAACACTTCCAATTTATTTAGCGTTTTTTGCTGTCAACAAGGACTTTAAGAATCTTTTGGGTTCGCTTTTAGTCATGGCGGGCGTTTTTATAGTCACCAACCCCTTTTCTTGGCTATTTATGGGAGACTTTGTGGGACGACTTTTAGAGATGCGGACAAAAGAAGCGGGCATGGTTTTTGACTCTGTAAACTACAGTCCTTTTAAGTACTTTGGGGCTTTGTTGTGGATGTTAACCCTGCCAGTTTTACTGCTCTCGTCTTTAGGAATCGTAGTGTCTTTAAAAAAAATCGAACACAACCCATTAATAATATCAAACACAGAAAATGCTGATAAGTCATACAAACAGTTTTTAATCGTCATGTTGATACAAATAGTGTTTTACCTAGTATTTTTCTCGCTTCAAAGTAGGCGGGTGGACAGGTGGATGCTCCCGATTCTGCCAAATTTAATGCTGTTTTCGTTAGTCGGACTAAATTACCTACAAGAAAGACTAAATAAGCCTGTGTATAAACTTGTGCTGGCGACATTTCTAGCAGGTGCGGTTATTTACTACTTGTATTTTCCCGCCGTTCTAACAACTCAATTTCAACGCCAAACCCCAAAATCTGCTTCATATATTTGGGCTAAAGAAAACCTGCCTCCTATGTCAACAAAATTTGGCATTACGGAGGAAGGTTTGGATCCCTTAAATAAATTGCCCTTTGCCACAATCTGGCAGTTTAGTGTGTATGAATCGGACGAGGCACAATTTGTATTTCCGCCGGATCCGCTTTTATATGACTATATTATAATTTCCTCCCGACCGATGGGGTGGACTAAAAACCCGGGGGTTGTTAAAAAATACCCCTACTACGGCAAAAAATGGGGAGAATTTAGTCAGACGCTAGCCGATTCTGGTAAGTTTAGTCTAATAAAATCATTTGAACTGTCACAACCCAATTTAATCCCGCTTTCTAATGTGTATCTTTACCAAAAAGTAATTTAGATGTAATAATCTGCCAAATGATTTTAAAAAAAGTCAAACTATATCATCTGGGTCTGCTCGCCTTACTCGTTATTTCCGCCACGCTTAGATTTGTAAATTTGGGTTATTCGGAGTTTCAGGACGACGAAAAAAAGACGCAAATTAGACTTTATGAGGGTGAAACCTGGGTGGACTTTTTTATGCGTCAAAGAAAAGGTCCCATGCAATTTTTAGTCGCTCAAATCCCGTTCTCTATTTATAACCCTAAAGTGGAGGTAAACGAAGTTGCTGTCAGGTTGCCGTTTACAGTAGCAAACCTAGTTTCAGTTTTTGTCTTGTATGCATTAATCTATAAACTTACTAAAAGTCATTTGGCTTCCTTTATTGTATCTTTGATATATTCTGTTAACGGCTTCGTAGTAGGGTTCTCTCGCATCGCACAATATCAAAACCTAAACCTGCTATTCTCTTTGTTGTCACTGTACTTTTTCGTTATACTAAAAAGTACTACCCGTAAATACAGAGCTTTTACTTTTTTAGCGACCTTGTTTACTTCTTTATCAATTTTATCTCATTGGGATGCAGTCTTTAATACGGTACCCACGCTTTATTTTATAATCGGATTTGCATCGCGAAATGATGTTACTCATAAAGAAAAATTAAAGTGTCTTTTAGTAAGTTTTGTTACTTTTTCTATGCTAGTACTCCCCTTTATGATCCCGTATTTACTAAGTCTGGTATCCAATCAAACAGGAAATGTAGACTACCTTTTTAAAAGAATAGGTACAGCTGGGGCATCCTTTACGCGTCACAGATATATATTTGAACTTTATAATCCAGTAGTAGCTTTGTGGCTTTACTTGGTAGGTTTAGTAATGGTAGTGTAAGCTGGATTGTGTAAACCTATTCAAATTGAAAGAATAGGTTAT
>CAZBAJ010000008.1:0-48365 GCA_964490125.1 uncultured Candidatus Saccharibacteria bacterium | reverse complement strand
TCATAACCTATTCTTTCAATTTGAATAGGTTTACACAATCCAGCTTACACTACCTATGAAAATGCCGAAGAACTGGCAGAAGCTTTAAAAAAGTAGTATCACTCAGCTTCTGTTTCTGCTAAAATATACGTGTAAAAGTACTTGCCCATGCTTCATAAGCATGGGTTTTTTGATATTGCCCATCAATCTTGTACTTATTTGGGCAAAGAAAGAAGCACTACTTTGGGTCCGTGCATAATTTTTGATAAATCAGCTCTGGAGTGTCTAAATGTTGATGAAGCTGTTTGGCTTGATCACTTCTTTATTTGTAATGTTACCCCCTTATTCTATGTAGAAAGCTTAGCCGATCTGGAAAAATATTCAGAGGACGGTAGAACTAATGAAAAAAGAGTAGTAGACCTCTCCAAAAAAACTCCTGATAACGGTAACTGTAATATTGCTCACTACTCACTTATCCTCCAAGACTATTTAGGTAACCACTTTCCTATGGATAACCGTCCAATAATCGGTGGAGGTGAAACAAGAATTGATCCAGATGGAAAAATTGGCGTATATCATGATAGATTTCCTGAATATGAAGCGTTTAGTCGTTGGCAGGAAGGAAAATTCCATGAAATTGAGCAAAGTTTTGCTGCTGGCTGGAGAAAAACAGTATCAAATCTGAATTTCGACTCTACTATTGGAATCTTAAAAAATACAGTACCCATAGGAAGAAATATTTCTGATATTTGTGCGCTAAAAGCATTTGCGGATGACTTTATTAATGGTAACTATAAAGAATTAATTACACTATCTCTGGATATCCTTGGAATGCCTATAAGGTTCTATGAGCCCATCTTAAGCAGGTGGGATAGAGAGAAAAGACCGTCGCTTGCAGTTTTTGCTCCTTATGCCGCATTTTGTTTCAAAATAGATCTCTTTTTTTATTTGGCTCTTCAAAAAAGCTTTATTTCAAAACACAGACCGTCAAATAAGATTGATATATCTTATCTATACTACCTCCCATTCTGTGACATCTTCACGTCAAAGGACGGGCTTCATCGGAGAATCGCCCCCCTATTTATGGAACAGGGACAATCTTTTATATGGGCTGAAGATTTAAAAGCTTCATTACAGGCCATAGATCAGGAGTTCTCTAAGTTACCAGAGGAAGTAAAAATTCAGGGTGTATACAGGATTGCGTCTTACCCTCCTGATAATATAACTACTGTAGTGTCCGATATGTGGGATAAATATTGCGGACTCTGGCGTAAGCATAAGAGTAAGAAAGCTGAAGAAGAACCCAGAGACCCTGAAAAAGATAAGGAGCTTATAGATTTACTCAATAAACAGCAGAAAAATTCAATTCCTGTTCCTCAGAATTTCAATCCCGGTACAAATGAGCCTGACCATATTATGTTTACAAGGAAGGTTCGTATGCGAAAGGGTAAATGGGCTATAATGCCGCCGGAAGTAATTAAGAAAACAGAAGAAGAAATATAAAAAACTATTTACACTGTATCATCCGCGTAAAATCCTTTAATATTGATATATGCAAGAAAACTTTTATAACCAAATCTTTTCTGGTATAACCAAAGGCTTCATAAGTGGTGTATTTGTTTCCCTAAAAAGCTTTTGGTATCTCTGGTTGATACTTTTTGTCGTATTTATTATTAAAATAAGTGCTTCTTTATTACGACTATATATAATTAGAAAAGCAGGGCTTCCAGAAATAGACAAATTATCCGGAACTGACTTTGAAATATATATGGAAGGACTGTTCAATAATCTAGGTTATAAAGTAGAGCGGGTAGGAAAAATGGCTGACTATGGAGCAGACCTAATAATTGAAAAGGATGGTGTAAGAACAGCCGTACAAGCTAAACGGTGGAATGGCCCGGTAAATATTAAAGCCATTCAAGAAATTAATACTGCTATGGCGCACTATAATGCTTCAAAGGCATTGGCCGTTACTAACAGTCGTTTCACTTATAATGCTACCAGGCTCGCAAGAGAAAACCATGTAGAGCTAATTGACCGACAAAAGTTAGCATCGCTTATCCTACAAAAGAAATAACATCCTGGAGAATATATTAATACATAAACCCGTTGTACTGTCTCATTTGTCTCATTTTCATCCTGGAGAACGCGGTGGGTTCTAGACCACGATGCTCAGCCAAAATAAAGCAGATAAAATACCCTCAATTTCCCGGCACTCCCGGACCTGAAAATAAGAACTTATTGCCATCTGGAGTAATATAACAAATCGAACTTCCATCTCTCACTGCCTTATTTTCACCGACATTTCGTATAGAGTATAATAACCACATGGTCAAAATTATTAAGGCCTTAAAAAAGGAGAATCTCGACGAGGAGTGGAATCGCCTTAACATTTCCCACTACGGTAAAGAGGTGATGTGGACCGACAGGAAATTTCGGTTCAAAGCTGTTGAGGATGGAGAGTTGTTAGGTACTGTGTCTGGAAAGTTCGAGTCGGGGGTCGTTTACATCGCAGCTTTAATTACCAAAGAGAGTGCTAGAGGAAAGGGCGTGGGAACAATGTTGCTCCAAAAAGCCGAAGAGTTTGGTAAAAAACTCGGTGCACATAAAACATGGCTTGTTACAGGTAACAGTTGGAGGGCAAACACTTTTTACAAGAAGCTCGGCTTTGAAAATATAGGCAGTCTACCGGATTTTTATTTCCATACAGATTTTGTTATTTATGCAAGACCGATAAAATAGATATGGTGTTTTCAAACGCCAATGAGGTTGGTAGAGCGTCAGCAAGGAAAATATGGTAATATTCGGATATGGAAAATACACTTCAAGATCTGTCCAATACACTTAACAAATATTCAAGTAAGTGGGTTGCTTTAAAGCCCAAAACCACAGATGTAGTTGCAGTCGGCGACAATCTAAATCATGTTATTAAACAGGCGAGAAGAAGCGGAGTAGATAGTCCTGTACTTACCAGAGTCCCGAAAAATTACGGTACATACATCCTGCAGTTGTCAAATGAATTTTAGGTATCAAAAATTTCCAGTTGACTCTAAAAACTGCCCATTTCCCGAAAAAAAGTCGACCTTGCGGCCTGTGATTCAGATAGACTTTGAAACGATCGATGGAAGTTTTGGTTACCTTGTTTTAATAGACTCAGGAGCCGACTACTGTATTTTTCACGCGACGGTTGGGGAGGAGCTGGGTTTGGACATAAAAAAAGGTAGCCCGTTGGTATTTTTTGGTACATCTGGAGAGCCACAAACAGCATATTTTCACCAAGTTACCTTTAAAATAGGCGGTCACCCCTACACCTGCAAAGTTGGATTCTCGTACGATATGGATAAACTGGCTTACGGCCTCTTAGGACAAGATGGGTTCTTTGATAACTGGACAGTCAAGTTTGAGTACCAAAAGGAGAATATGGAGATACGACAGTGGCCAAAGTAAAACATTTCCTATTTTTTATCACAGTAACACTCTCTGTTGGAACGGTACTTCTGTTGCTAAAACAGTCTATTATTTGGTCGGGAAAAACAACAAGCAGACCAGCAACACAATTTCCTTACTCGGTAAACCTAGAAAAGGGGAATCAAGAACAAAGTTATAAGCAAAAAGAAAAAAGTAAAGTGGTGCTTATAGCCACAGGGGATGTGGTGTCGGGGCGGAGCGTCAATTATCAAATGGCCAAATTTAACAATTTTGAGTGGCCGTTTGAAAAAGTTAAGGGTGTTTTAGCGTCGGGCGACATTACGGTGGCAAATTTTGAAGTCCCGCTTGTTAAGAATTGTCCAACTACAGTTGAAGGCATGGTATTTTGTGGACGGGAGGAGGCGGTAAAGGGTTTGGTGGCGTCCGGCGTGGATGTTGTCACTCTGGCAAATAACCATATTTCCGACTACGGTGTGGCAGGAATAGAAAACACTATTAAAATCATGCGGGAGAATGGGATTGAAACGGTCGGTTATTCTGCGGTCGATCCAAAAAACATTGATGCTAAAACCGATGATGCGACTGATACTATTCGTCAGCTAGAGGATACAGAAGATGTTGCCGATGAGCATAATAATCAGCTTGTAGGTGAAATTTTATATAAAACTGTAAACGGAACCAAATTTGCTTTTTTGGCTTTTAACGACATTTACGGGAGCATTCCGCCCATTTTAACCGCGGATAAAGAAGTTGTTGAGCGACTTGTGGGGCAGGCGCGCCAAAACGCGGATGTGGTGGTAGTTTCCATGCATTGGGGTGTAGAGTACCGCGCAACTCCGGACGAGCGACAGATAGAACTTGCGCATCTGGTGGCGGATGCCTGCGCGGATTTAATTATTGGCAACCATCCACATTGGATCCAGTCCGACGAGCAGTATAAAGACACTTATATTAAATACGCGCACGGCAATTTGGTGTTTGACCAAATGTGGAGCGAGGAAACCAAAAAAGGCGTGATCGGTAAATACACCTTTGAGGACGGCAAACTAGTCGACAAAGAATTTATCCCAACCTATATTAAAGATTACGGTCAACCATTCGTATTGGATCCGTAAAACCGATTTTCGGCAAACACACGGTCAATTTGGTAAAATCGGTACATGAATAAAGACCAATTAGAAATTATTAAGGAAATATGCCGACAAAACGGAATAACCTACCTGGGACTTTTTGGGTCATTTGCCCGTGGCGATTATAACGATCAAAGTGATGCCGATCTTTTAGTAGAATATGGTCCTAATTCTCCGGTAAAAAGCCTGTTTGATTTACCTGAACTGGAAGGCAAATTCGAGAATGTGCTGGGAAGAAAGGTCGACTTAGTAAGTCGCAAACACCTTAATCCTAGAATAAAAAGTCATGTTTATAGGGATTTAAAAGTTTTATATGAAGGACAATAAAGTTTATTTAAAAGACATATTGGATGCAATTTATCTTATAGAGCTGTGGTTGTTGGACGCGGATTTTGAGAATTTCTCCGACGATCGTGGATTGTTGCAAAGCTCAATTATTCGCCAATTGGAGGTTATCGGAGAGGTGGCTGCCAGAGTTAGAGGGGATTTTGCCACGCAGTATCCGGAGATTCCTTGGACTAAAATCGTCGACATGCGTAATAGGCTTATCCATGAATATAACATGGTGGATTTGGATTTAACTTGGGGAGTAGTCACAAAGGAATTACCGATTCTAAAGAAGCAGCTGGAAAATATCTTAAACGAGGGCTGATACGGTTTCTAGCACAACCTTGGAATTTTTGGTCATTTCCTCATCCATTTTTTCTGCTAACAACTTGGGGTTTTTGCGACACTGATACTCTATGTAGCTGGACGAATTGTGCGCGCTAAAGTAATCCTTACCCTTAAACATTAGATAGCGTTCGTGGAGTTCGTGTAGGAGTACAAATTCCCGTTCGGCGGGGATTAAATCATCGTCCAGCCAAACCTCATTATACGGTACAAAGTCGTACACAAAATGATGCCCACCCTCCGTAAAGTCAATAAAGAATAAATCCCGCACCAGCTCCCCGTTAACCACCCAAATTTGCAGATTTTTGGTGTCCGCTAGTTTGTGGCGATGTAATTCCTTGGGCAGACTTTCCTTTGTATTTTTTGGTAGCACGGACTTTTGTTTAGCTGTTGGCTTTTTGGATGTCTCCTGATCAGGCATTTCATGTGGTTTTATGTTGTCATGGGGCTCGTCTCTTCTGGTCTGACTGGGTCGACTTAATTCTTTACGCACTTTTTCCATTAGCCCCGACTTTTTTCTTTCTCGTAGTTCCCGGGCGTCCGCTTTGGTTATAGCTGTATCGTAGTCCACCCCGTCCGCCATTAGATGCCATTCCGTTAGCATATGGTCCACATAAAAAGGCAATTCACCCGGCGCGTTTTCTTTGTCAACCCAAAATTGATGTTTAGGAATAAATGGAAATCTATAGTGCTGACCAAAATTAGTAAATTCCCGGTTAAGATTATTGCGCACAAACATGCCGTCCACCTCCCAAACCTCAAAATCTCCAACCTCCTGCAGTTTTCTTAAATACGGCTTTTCCATGGGCTGTTCTATTATATACATATTAGTACGACGGGTTCAAAATGACTTGTGGACTATAGAGCTCCCGCGACGATTTTTACTTCTGCCGAACCTCAATCTTTTTACCCAAAAAATCGTGGAAAAAGGTTTTATTAAACTCCCAAAAATTAAGTGGGACGGGAATTTTGCCCGAGCCGTTTGGTGTATCTATAACATAGGTTGGACAGGCAATACCGGCTAAGTTTGCGCGAAGTTTAGTCATAATATCCAGCTCTTTTTCAAACGGGACAATAAAATGTTCCACGCCAGCAACCGGGTCACAACGGTAAATATAGTAGGGCAAAATTCCTAGCTCCGGCAGTCGCCTAAAAAGTTTGTATAGCGTTTCGTAGTCGTCATTAACGCCTTTTAAAAATACCGATTGGGATATTAAAGTTGCCCCGCACGCCCGTAATTTTTTAATTACTGCTAGTGTGGGTTTGGTAAACTCATCCGGATGCTCAAAATGTATGGAGATATACAAAGGTTTTTTAACTTTTTTTAGGGTGACATACAAATTCGGCTTGATTAGTTGCGGATGAGAAACCGGTACTCTTGTATGAACCCTAATTACAGTAATGGATTTAAGTTGGTCAAACTTTTTAAGCGCATATTTTAGTACGACTGGGTTGGTAAACGGATCTCCGCCGGAAATGACAACTTCGTTTACGCTTGGTGTGCGAGTTAAGTACTTACACATATTGTCCACATCTTGTTTGGTAACAACCAGTTTTTTAATATCGCTCACCATTCGCCTTCTGGTGCAAAATCTGCAGTAAGAAGCGCACGCTAGAGTAAGCTCTATCAAAACTCGGTTGGGATATTTATGCACTAGCCCTTTTGTTTTTACAAAGTCATCCTCCAGCAACGGGTCCACAAAAGACTCGTCAGAAATACGCCTCTCTAAGTCGCACGGATAAAACTGTTTGTAAACTGCCTTGGAACTTTTAGCCAGTTTTTGTAGATGCGGACTAATTAACACCTCTAACTTACTGGGGGGTTTTGCATCGTCATGCGTAGTAGTTTCTAAACTTTTGGACAGGTTCATTTTTTAATAACATGTTTATAATAGGGATGTTTAGTTGTTTGTCAAGACTTTTTTGGTGAAAAATGTTTCCCAATCTTTCGGTCGACTTAATAAGTAGTCGCTCCATTTGATTAGATTTCTCTCAAAAAGTTTTTGAGTTTGTGGCAGATACTCCTTAAGCCGATCGATTTTTTCCCAATAACCGCCTTTTAAGAATTTTCCCACGCCATGCTTTTCTACAATTTGAGTGTAGCCGTTTTCCTGCGCCCCAAGATTATCTACAATGTACAAAGGAAGTTTGCAAATACCTGCCTCCGTAATTATCGCCGACCCCGTAGAAAAGCACAGCCCGCAGTCGCTCGCCCGCATGATTTTATTCATCTCTTCGTCGTTCTTCCAGCCCAAAAACTTAAAATTTGGCGCACTATACTGTTCCTGCATCTCGCGCTGGAATCTTTCGTTCTTGCCGCAAATAAAAACAAACTCATACTTTTCTGGGTCAAAGCCGTAGCCAAGCATGTCTACATAATCTTGCGACCTGTTAATCCATTCTCCACCGGCAAGGATCAAAACCGTGTTTTTTGCGGAGTCAAACCCGCACTCTTTTTTTAACGCTTGTTTGGGAATGTATTTAAGCTCGTCGTAAAAACTTTTTCTGGCAAGCGGACCTAAAAACTCAAACCGTCTGTCGGAAGTCCAATAAGAGATATAATATTTAGGCTTGGGCGACACTAGATACGAGCTGTGAATGGTGGGGTCGGGCAAAATTATCATGTTGACTTTGCCAAACGCCGGATGAAATAACGAGTGTGTGGCTATAACAATATCGTAATCCTTATATTCCGGACAAAGGCCTTCCACCCGTTCTTCCAGTGAGCCGTTAAAACCCATCATGCCTAGCTTGGCAATGTACCTGTTGTTTGTTAGTTTAAAAAAAGGTTCGTTTGCGTGAGTTTTTAGGTTTATTTTATAGCCTGTATTAATGTAGCCAGGCAACATGTCCAAAATTTTAGCTTCAAATCCCCATTGCGTCGTCCAATATTCTAGAGATTTAGCAATTGAAATATGACCCTGACCCGCCTTGCCCGTGAGAATTAATATTTTTTTGTTGACTTTAGAAGTCATGTTACTTTTACGCGACTAGCCCTACAAGCATACACCGTGCTACCTAACTTCTATATAATACCCCACCTGCGCATTGGAAAATAGGGGTTTGAGTAACAGCCCGCACTCTTTACCCTTGCCCACGGAGGTTACATCGTTTCTACCCTCTTTAATTTTTTTAATCGACCCGATATATACGGGCGCGTCCTCTTTTTTAAGCTCCGCAGGATCTTTGTCGTACATAGCAATTTTTGCGTCCTCTTTAAGCACGCCAGCTATTATTTTACAGCCCAAAATAACGTCGCCCGACTCCAGTTTAAACAGTTTTATAATTTGCGCCCGACCTTTAACCTTAGCTTCCTCCGTTATAGCCGCGCCCGACAAAAGTTTTTCCACAAAATCCATAAGGTCGTAAATAGTTTTAAAGGCTGTTACTTTAACATGGTGATTTTCTGCCAAGTCCATTACAGACGCGGTAGCTTTAGCGTCAAAACCCAGCACCACGCCACCCGCACTTTCCGCTAGCAGAACATCGCCGTGGGTAATGTCACCAGTACCGGTAGCCAAAAACTCCAAAGAAAAGTTAGCCACCGGGGATTCTACCGCCATTTTGGCAAGACTTGCTTTTATGGCTTCCAGCGTTCCCAAAGTGTCGCTCCTAATAACCACGGACACTTTATTTTTAGTATTTTTTCCTACAATTTCCACGCGGTTTTCTTCTTCCGTCAAAGTCTCCAAAACACTATCTTTTTGCACAATAATATCGCCCACGCTTGGAGCGTCCTTAAAACCCAAAAGTTCTACGGGAGTTCCTGGTCCGGCTTCTTTAATTGGACGACTTAAAAAGTCGGTAATAGATTTAATTTTGGCTTGATGTTTTCCCGCGCTAATTTCCATACCTATTTTTAGGGTGCCATTTTTGACTACTGCTGTAACCACCGCGCCCCGTTTTGCGTCCAACCGCGATTCTATTATTAAGGCTTCCGGTTCCCCAGTGGGATCCGCCTTTAGTTCCATAACCTGGGCTTGGGCGACTATTGAATCTAGCAAACAATCTAAATTTATGCCCGATTTTGCCGAGCACTCTGTGCTTATGACATCCCCGCCCCAGTCCTCTACTAAAACATTTTCTTGTGCTAACTGTTGCTTAGTTTTTTGGGCGTCAAAACCTTCTAAGTCACTTTTATTTATTGCTACAATTATTTTTGCTCCACCAGCTTTAGCATGAGCGATTGCCTCCTTGGTTTGGGGCATAACGCCCTCTGTTCCCGCTACTACCAAAACTACAATGTCGGCAACTTTTCCGCCTCGCGCGCGCATGGCGGAAAAAGCTTCGTGACCCGGAGTGTCGATAAAAGTAATTAGAGTACCGTTGTAAGTTACTTGATAGGCTCCAATGTGTTGGGTAATTCCTGCGTATTCTTTGTCGGCGACATTGGTTTTTCTGATGGCGTCTAGAATGCTGGTCTTGCCGTGGTCAACATGCCCCATAACGGACACAATGGGGGGTCTAATAATATATTTATCTGTGGACGCGTTAGTTGTTGACATGTTTGGTGCAACCTTTCCATGGCTTTGATCTTTTGGCTATTATACTACAAAATGCGGGGTTATTGTGCGACAGGGTCTTGAGAAGTTGTAGGTTCGGTTACATTTGAAGCGTTGGTTGAGCTTTGCGTTGGGTCGGTTGGTGTATCCCCGCCGGTAAGTTCCACCTCGCTTGGTTTTAGTCCGTCCGTTTTGATTTCTTCGGTTGGGGTTTCATCCGATCCGCCAGCGTCAACTGCATTCTCGTCAACCTGAATATTTTCCTGCATAGCGTCTTTAGCGTCGTCTTCCGCCTTTTTTAAGGCGTCTTTGCGCTCTTTTATGTCCACATCCCAAATTCCTACCGCGCCTCGCTTACCTTCTTTAGCCTCTTTTTCGGCTTTTTCTTCCTGCGTCAAACCAAAAATACTGGGCGCGCCCTTAATGTCAATCTTCCATCTAGTCAACTTAAACGCCAACCTCACATTTTGACCCTCTTTACCGATGGCCAAACTTAACTGGTCTTCCGGCACAGAAACTACTGCCTCCTGGTTTTCTTTATTAATAATAGAAACTTCTGTTACTTTTGCCGGGGAAAGCGCCGCCGCAATATATTTTTCTATGACTGGGGAAAACGGCACAATATCGATTTTTTCACCGTTAAGCTCTGCAATCACCGCTTGGACGCGTACGCCTTTTTGACCAACGCAACTTCCCACCGGATCAACTTTGTCGTCCGTAGAAGAAACTGCAATTTTAGTACGACTTCCTGCTTCTCTTGCCACGGCCTCGATAACCACCGTACCGGAGGCAATTTCTGGGACTTCGCTTTCAAACAGCTTGGAAATGAATTGCGGATCCGACCGACTAACGATAATTTCTGTACCTTTGGGACCTTCTCTAATTTCCTTTACCAAAACCTTCATGCGCTGGTTCATTCGGTAATCTTCGTTGGAGATGCTTTCCGAAGGTGGCATCACGCCGTGGGCTTTTCCTAAGTCAAACACCAAAACACTGCCTTCTGCTCTAAAAATAAGTCCGGTTACGATAGTGCCAACCTTTTCACGGTATTCTTTTAAAATGTTTTCTTTTTCGGTTTCTCGGATTTTTTGGAGTATGACTTGTTTGGCGGTTTGGGCGGCTATTCTGCCAAATCCTGCTGGAGTGACATCTTTGTCGGCTTCAAAAATTTTAGCTTCGCCGGTGTCCGCGTCTAGCTGGGCTGTAATGATAACATTTTCTGCAAGTTCTTTGCCGGTTTGTTCCTGTAAGTCTTTTTTATAGGCCGACACTAATGCCTGGCGGATTGAATCTAACACGCTTTCCACGGAAATTCCGCGCTCTGTTGCCACTTGGTTAAGTGCCGATTTAAATTCTGTAACTGCCATGGTGGTTAAGGTATCAGAATTCGCTTTAATAGTCAATCTAAACGATATCCAGACATATAGATCGGGAGGCGTAGCCAACGAATTTACACTTCGTAGTAAATTCTTATGGCTACACCTCCCTAACCGTTCGATTTTTTTATGCTACGCGGTAACTTTCCAACAGTTCTTTCTGTCGCCTGTTTATATTTGCTGGGATTTTGATGGATACCTGAACAATAATATCTCCATTACCGCGTCCGTTTAACCTGGGCATGCCTTTGCCACGCACGCTAAAGCGCGTCCCGTGCTGGGTCCCCGTTGGAATCTTTAACTGTGTTTTAGAAATTCCTGTTGGAGATCCACTGTCCACGACGGGAATATCTACAAGTCCGCCTAAAATTGCAGTTACAAAGTCAAGCTGTAATAAAATCCCCAAATCGTCGCCCGACCGATCCTGAAATTCCTTGGGAGTTGCCACCCGCAATGTTATAAACAAGTCACCAGCAGGAGTCCCACCGGGTCCCGGCAAACCTCGTCCTGCAAAGCGTAGTTCTGTGCCGTCCCTAGCGCCTTGGGGAATTTTTATAGTTATTTCCCCGGTTTCCACCTTTATGGTTTTTTGCGCGCCTTTTATTGCGTCCGCAAAGTCAATTTCTAATTGGTATGACAAATTTTTACCCCGCTTTGGTTGACGCTGACCGCCAAAACCTCTAAAGCCAAAAAAGTCCTGAAAAACTTCAAACGGATCCACATCACCAAAGGGGTTTTGCCCGCCCATATTGGAGGAATAAGTATAGGTAAAAGGTCCCCACTGACCGCCAAAGCCCTGGCCACCAAAACCCTGCGAGCCCATGCCACCGTAAGCGTTTGCGTCGGCAAATCCGCCCATGCCTGCGTGTCCGTATGCGTCGTACATTTTGCGTTTTTGCGGGTCGCTTAATACTTGGTAAGCCTCGTTAATCTCTTTAAAACGCTCTTCGTGGGCTTTTTTGTCGCCGTCTTTGACCATGTCGGGGTGGTGTTCCATGGCAAGTTTTCTGTACGACTTTTTTAAGTCGTCGCCAGTAGCGTTTTTTTGCACCCCTAAAACATCGTAATAGTCGCGTTTTGTTGCCATGGGGGATATTTTAGCACTTGGGCGACGGGTTTGCTACCATAAAATTTTGGTAATAGGCGAATGATTTGGTAAAATACCGCCACAAGCAAGGCCCCATCGTCTAGCGGCTAGGACGCTGCCTTCTCAGGGCAGAGATCATGGGTTCGAATCCCATTGGGGTCACCAATAAACCTAAACAGAGTAAAGATGAAAAAGAATGGCTGAAGTTGAAGTATCCGCTAAATCTACACTCTTAGTCTGTATACCCCCAGCACCCACTTTTGGGTTTGTTTACATTCCAGCCGACCCAAAAACGGCTTTTCATCCTACAGCAACAACGCGGATCGATACTAATCCAAGTTGACTAATGATCTACCTCTAAACAACAAATCAAAGTTGCCATCGATACGACCTTGGGATGTAAATTAACCGATTTGTGTCTTGTGAGGATATGCAACCGACAAAGGTTTGTTTATCAAATTAATGCCCAAGCCAACCCCACTATAGATTATAGAATGCCCCACGCATTTAATTTTTCTTTTAATTCGTCGCTAAGGTCAATTTCCGGTTCCTCCGACATTTTGCAGATTTCCGGGTCGCACACGCCTTCTATAATCCAAACAATCTAATATTTTTGACTTGAGAAAAACCACAAGCGTAATTATACACTTTGACAAAACCGGCAAACGATTTCCCAAAACCTTTTTACCCCGTCGTCACCCAATTCATCCGATGGTTGTTTTGGCGCAAAGTTATTAAACGCCTTTATAAACTTACCACTCTTAACTCCGTTCCAAATTAAGTCGGCGGAGGCTTTGGAGCCTTTTGGTAAAATGTAACCGCGTATACCGTTTGATTTCTCAAGCCCGTTTGTAAGTTCGTTGGTTGGTAAAAATTCATCCCGTGGCAAAGAATCAATGTTTAGTAAAAAGCCGTTGCGTTGCAAAAAGTCAATATTATCCCGTTCCTGTCGTCCAACAGGCTCCGCCAAAAGTAAATACGAGCCCCCCACCGAGTCATTAGAAAGTAACGCCTTAAAAGACTGCTCGCTAGGCTTAGTAATCTCCATTGCTATTATCTTATTTTCGTAAAGTCGTTCGTACATCTCAACCACGGTTTTATATTGTGTGGAAACGTGTAAACTAACATAGTCGCGCAGGCCTATTTGACGCAAAAACTGCTCGGTAAACGGGGCTTTTCTGCAAACAATGTCAAAATGAAATCTGGGCGACATCTGGTGCATGTGACCAATTAAGTGCAGAAAAAACTCCATGCCTACCGCCGCGCCGGAAACAGGAATTGCAATATTAATTGGCGACATTTTTGTTGGGTCATACTGATTTTTACGCTCCTGTATTTTCTCCGTCGCTAGTTTTTTTGCAAAATCTAGGTCCACGGGATAGGGAGCAACTTCAATTGGAATTTTTCTTAAACCCGCCCTTACTGCAAAAGCCTCCAGTATGTTTTTAGTTTTGTGGCTAGGCGCAACAACTAAATCTGCTAAATCCACATACCAAACTGTTTGCGGGGAGTCGTCTGTAACTTGCACCACAAGGTAAATTTGGGCATTTAGTTGCCTTTCCAGTTGACCTTTTATGGCGCCCAGTTGATACGCCAAACCAAAATGCGTTGCCACAATCACAATTTTTTCCGGCTTAAAATCCTGCGATCTGATAAGTGAGATAAACTGTTCCGGAATCCCATCGGGGTGGGTTTTTAGGTAGTGCGTGTAGACTTTAGAAAACAGTTCTTCTGCCCGCCCGCGTTGAAAAAATTCCATCACATGTCGCGCGGGAACATTTAGACTGGTAAATCTGTGCGTAACTTCCGTAGTATTGTCGGCAGGGGCAAATTCTACATACGGGATATCGGCAGGGATTCCGCTAATTAAGGCGTCCGCTACTCTAATATGTCCAAGTCCTGCCGGTGCGTAGGTAAAAACTACTAAGGGTTTCATACCTCTATTATACACATTTGCAAGTATAATAAATCGTGTTATAATAACCCCAGTTATCTATGTAAGGACGGTCTATGGAAACTAAATTTATTAATAGAAAAAATGAACTTGCGTGGTTAGAAAAGGCCTATAAAGAAGCCTTTAAGGAAGGTCAGTTGCTGGTGGTGTACGGTAAGCGTCGGGTGGGCAAGACGGAGTTGATAACGCATTTTATTAAGTCAAAACCTAATATTTATTATCTGGCTAACAGGACCACGACTACCGAGCATCTAGCTTCTGCTACCAAGGTTTTTGCTACCGGTTTTGGGGACAATTTTATGGTAAATACGCCTCTACCTTCTTGGCGTGAGTTTTTTGACTACTTAATTAAAAAAGTGTCAGCGCTAAAATCCAAAGAGCCTATTGTGCTAGTTTTTGATGAATTTCCGTATTTGGCGGAATCCGACGAAGGCGTTTCCTCTTTTTTTCAGTACGGTTGGGATATGGGTTTAAAGGACAGCAGAGTATTACTTATTTTAATGGGTTCTAGTATGGCTATGATGTACAAGCACGCCCTTATTAAAAGCGCGCCACTATATGGGAGGCGAACGGGTCAGTGGTTGTTGGAGCCGTTTAATTTTACAGAGTCAAAAAACTTTTATCCTAAAGCTAGTTTTGAAAATGCCTTCTCACTTTACGCCATTACAGGAGGAATACCAGCCTACGCTAAAGTGTTTGATGGTTCTAAAAATCTAAAAGAAAACATTACGGAAAAAGTTTTTCCCGAGGGCAGTTTTTTATCTGTGGAGCCAGAGTTTTTGCTGTCGGACGAGTTTGACGATTCCAGGTCGTACCTAACTATTCTACAGGCTATTGGTCAGGGACGGACTAAATTTTCCCAGATTTTGCAGGACAGCGGGATGCAGGCAACATCACTCCCAACCTATTTACAAAATTTGCAGGACTTAAGACTGGTGAGGCGGGAAGTACCCATTACGGATGTTACCCTTCCAAAAAGCAAAAACAGCGCCTACTCTTTGTCGGACAACTTTTTGAGTTTTTATTTCAGTTTTGTTTTTCCTAATAACAGCCTGGTAAAAAGCAAAGCTTATGATGTGATCTTTAAAACCAAGGGCGAGGTGCTAACTAGTTTAGTGGCAAAAGCTTACGAAGACGCTACATCGGAATTTGTAGCCCAGGCTGTCTCAAAAGGTTTGATTCCTAATTTTGAGCTTATGGGTAGATGGTGGGACAAAGATGCCGAGCTTGACTTGGTAGGACTTAATAGAGAAGAGAACGCAATTTTATTTGGTGAAACCAAATGGAATTCTAAACCCATAGGGACAGAAGTCCTAAACGAGCTTAAGGCTAAGTCTAAAAAAGTTATATGGGGCAAACCCGGCAGAAAAGAATATTTTGTACTAACCTCTAAATCGGGTTTTACCAAAATGCTAATCGACGAAGCTAGGGAGCAGGGGGCAGTTTTGATTCAGCAGGACCGTTTAATTTAATCATCACGATAGAGTTTTTTTAAATTTACTTTACAAGCTTCGATTTCCAAAGTCTCTTAAGAATTTTCCAAGGCGCGAGTCTTGCACGGCTTCTAAACTGATTATGTGGGATAACGCCTGCCTTCCGTTTTTGTATTGCCATTCAAGTATTTTTGTGGCTTCTTCTATACCGTAGCGTTTAACTAAGAAGGCAGATAGCTCAACCCCCGCAGATTTGTCACCAGAAATAAACGCTTTGTATATTGTGTCCAACTCTACGCCGTTTTCCAACATCGCAGTAAGCATATATGACACGGCTTCGGTATCGTAATAATAAGCTAAAGGAATGTCAGACTTCTCGTAGTAGTTTTCGTTAGTAATGTCACCACGGGCAATGCCTTGTGTATACCATTCGACTATGCCCTCTTTCATTTTTTTGGGTAACCCTTCGGCTACATCAAAGTTATGGATTATTTCATGAACTAGTTTTGCCTCCAGCTCTGCTTGTAGTTGTTTGGTAATTTTTTCACTGGCGGGTATTGGTCCTATATAACTGTTACTGGGGTCGCCCTCTGCTACAACAATGATCCTCTTTTCTCCCATGTTAACTGTAGTAATTGTGTCAACCAGAGGATACTGAGCCGGCCTTACCCCTACCGATGTAAATCCCCCCGATCCGCTTGGTTTTGTGCTAGCGTTAAGTAACCCGTGAAATATTCTATAATCCTCGTCCGGTAGAATATAGAAACGGAGTCTTGAGTTTTCAATATCGTAGTCAACTAGACTATCCAAATTAATTCCAGGGAATAATAATTGTAACTTTTCCTTTGGTATGTAGGGACCGATTTCTTGTAGGACTTTTACAGTCGCCGTTTTTATTGTTTCTCTTCTTAATTCCTCTGACAACACATACTTGCCAGATAATTCCATGTTCGCAACATCTTCTTCTAGAGTGTCGGTGGAGTAAGTTTCTACCAAGCCTTTAGGGTTTTCAGCATCATCCGTTTGTATTCTTACTTCATCATCTAAAGGTAAGGATTTTATGTCCGCAATGCTCCGCACTCTCTCTCTATCACGATCATCTATTAACGATCTCTCGCCTGTAGGTTTTGTAGGGTCCCAATTAATTTGTGAGGGCAAACTTCGGAGAAAGTCTTCTCTTTCAGCTTTTTCAGTCTCTAAACTCATTATTTATCCAGCGAAAATTTGGAGATGGCCGAGCCGTAGGCTTTGTCGATAAAATTCTTTGGCTCTTCTTCTAAAAACAAAAGCCGCTTGGCAAAAAGCTCTTTTAACTTTTCCTTATCCTCGGGCTTAATGTTTAAAAAAATTCTTCCGGGAAGTCGCTCAACTGTATCCACGCATAAAAACAGACTCTGTCCGTCGCTCTTAAAAAAGAATTGTTTAAGCTCGTACCAATAATAAAACTGCTCGCCCGCGTACCAAAGTCCGTGTGTGCTAACCTGATGCTCCACCTCTGTTGCCGGACTTTTGGAAAGCATGTAGTACAAAAATCCCGCGCTGGCGATAACGATAATAAGCAAAAACTCCTGCATGAGAGCAAATAAGAGCGACACAGAAACAGCAATTACAATAATAGTCTTTGCCGACTTTTGGGAAAGCTGGTTAACCACACGATTTGGCGCCGTCCATGAATGTTCCACCACTTTTTCTCCATACATCGAAGGATCCGGCTTAACACTTGCCGTGCTTGGAGAGATCGGTTCCTCTTTTTTCTTAGTCAGTCCTACAAACGATGTTAAGTCTTTTAATTGCATAGTAAAAGTACATTCAGTTTACATTAATTAAAGTCCTCTCACAATACCTACAAACAGGTTGGCTTGGGTTTCTTCATTGATAATGGCAAAAAAGAAAGGCTTGTTGACATCCATAACAAAGGGTAGATCCTCCGGTTTAATTGGCTTTGCGCTAGTTATGCCAACCTCTATGACGGTTACTGCGGTAGCTTCCGTTCCCTCCTCATTAACATCTATGTAGGTTTTATGAATAACATTGCTGACATAAAAGTCTTTAGACATCCCGTCAGCGGAAAGTTTAGAAAAATCGGCTTTTTCTGCGTCAAACGGCAAAACCATACCAATTTCTTTAAGCGGGCTTACCATAGAACCGCCGTAGTCCAATTTAAATTTTGGCAAATACAGCGTGCCTTCTTTTTCCTTGAAGCCTTCCAGCCAGTTTTGCCAGTTTATAATGTCAAACTTGCCCAGCAAATTATTGACTCCTAAATCTTTGGGCAAAAGCACCACCATGCTGAATTTCTGATCCGCGCCATAGGGCAGTTTTACCGCTTGAAAAGCGTCGTTTTCTACATACAAAAAGTCTTTGCGGTTCATTTCCATGCTTTGGGTGGGTGACTTTGAGCCGTCCTGTTTGTAAAAATCGCGTTCGGCAATTTTTTCCGGGTCAAACTTGTACTTCCATACTCCGTTAAAATAGGCGGTATTAATAATGTACGACGCGACAGCAGTGTCAATTTGCTCCGGCACTACACTTGCGATTTTTCCCGCGGTGTTGCCAAAAACCCAGTCGTTAATAGTTTTAGATGCTTCTGGTTCAGTAAAGTCCAGATTAGTAACATAGGCGTTATAATAAGCCTGGGCGTCTTTAAGCACGGCATCGTTTAGCGTAATGCCCTGGCGAATCCAGACAGAATTAGACAAGTTGGAGGTAATGCCTTGGGCTGGCGCAGTAAGTCTGTCCATTAAAATTTTGGAAGCCTCGTTAAGCTGGAACAAGCTAAACCCCGGAATTTGCAGGACATTTGTCAGTTGATCTTTTGTCGACCCGTAAGAACCGTTGTACAAAACATTAAAAGCCAGACTCATGCTAACGGGGGAAATTACAATGTTTTGGGAGTTGGTCTGGTCGGTATAGGCCAAAGTTTTTAATAGCTGAAAGCCAAACTTGTTTTGAGCTAAGGTAAGTCGCTGGGCTTTTTTGGTTTGGACATCGTACTCTACAGTAGGGTCTTTTTCTGGAGGTCGTTCTACCACTTCATTGCCTTGGGCAGGCTGAATCCCTAGTCGTAAACCATTTGGTAAAAACCTACAGACACCTGTAGCGTTTGGTTTGTTACTTTCTAATTTGCACTCATACATACGCGGACATTGATTTTCTTTGGCGTTAGCGTTTTCCCCGCCACACATTTTGCCGGAGTATTTAAAGGCATAAACCGTCATGGCTAGGGTTGGTAGGGCGACTGCGAGGACTAAAATTTTTCTGCTGGACATAATGTTATCTTTAGTATATGGTATTCCGCTATTTTTGCAAAGCTGGCTCCGGCGGTAGGATTCGAACCTACAACCTTATCCTTAACAGGGATCTGCACTGCCATTGTGCTACGCCGGATTATTGTTCCTTCTGTACAGCTTAAAGTATCAATTTTGGGCAGGTTTTTCAAGTCGGTTCAGAATATAAAGTGCAAAAAGTGTGTGGACGATGACAAACCAGCCCGGAATTGGCACGCGAGCGTCCGCGATCCCCAAAGTCGTACTAAATAAAATTGGTAAGGTGGAGCTGTGAATGCCGACCTTAAAGCCGTGAGAAAAAACGGCAAGGGTGCGGCGGTTAAAGAGCCAAAGTCCAAAGCCAAATAAGAATAAATAGGCTAGGCGGATCACAAAAAAGTTAAGGGCGGTTCCCACAAAAACCGCTACGCCAACCAAAAAATGCGCATGGCTAGAGACAAACAACGCCAGGTTAGAAAGCCCCTGCATCCTGGTAAAATCTACGCGCGTTTCCGGAAAATCCTTAATTGGCGCGGTTTGTACACCCATACCGTCCCGCACAATTAAATAGGAATTGTTAAGGAGCATTAGAGCGTCGTATTCCTGCAACATGCCGACCTCGCCATTTGGGTCTATTACTAAAAGGTTTCTTGGCCATACTTGCGATGAATCTTGAGTTTTAATTTGGTCGATGTTTTGGTTTTCTTGCTGGTCCATGGAATTTTGCACTGTTTGAGTTTTGTTATTCTGTCTAAAAGTGGTTGGTGTTTGGGCGACTAGGGGAAACGGCTTGTTTGCCGTGATTCCTTGGGGTTTTATTTCCAGCACCAAGTCAGGCGGAAAATCCTGGATAATTTCTTTGGAAACTTGGGCAAAGTCGCGTTTAATGGCAGGTGCGTAGTTAAAAATGCCAGCTACGGTTGTAATAATAATTAAAATGGACGACAGGGCGAGGTAGTATTTAATGCTAAAGCTTGGTCGCGCTTTAAGGACGTCTTTATAGTACGACGGTTGGGTGAGGCTTAAAACAAGGGTGCGGAAGAGGATTTGCATGTTTTTATTGCAGGGGTGTAGTAACATCCTGAACAGTTATAGTGCCGTATTTAGTTGAATTTTTCTCTAAGTAAGAAAAGAGACCGCTAATCAAAGGTCTAAAAAAAGCAGAACTACCCGGCTCAACAACTAATCCTTTCTTTAGAGCTTCGTGAATGGCTGTCGTTTGTAAAATAGTAATTTGACTCGGGGTCTCGTTTACCCATTCAATTCTTTGACCAGTGTATGCATTGACATCTTTTGGGTTAAACCCCTCCTTTGTGTATGTTATTTTTAAAACCGCAACCCTTTTGTTATAAGACTCTTGCGCCACAGATTTTAATTCGGCCACCGATTCGGGTGACAAGGACTTGGAGACGGTCACTGTGTTTGGCAGTGGCGGGGTTGGATAGCCTTCCGCATCTCTTAGGCTGGGATCGTATTCTCCATAAAAGTACGGCTTGCCCTTATTTTCAGGGCTGACAACTTGCCGCGCGTATTCAACAGGTTTAGTCTCTGGCGTAGGTTCGGCGGATTCTCTTTCAAACACCTCGTCCTCGACTTTTTTGAAACCTGCTGGTGTAGTTCCGCCATCTTTTGGCTGTGTCAAAATAATTAAAAGAAAAACCAATGCGACAACAAGTCCAAAAATAAAAACGGGAATGTTTCGTTTGACAAAGTTTTTGAACGACTGCATGGAGTCATGATAGCATTTTCCCGTTACGATGTTATAATTTTTGCACACAATGATTTTGGTTAAAACGGGAAATACTATCATAAAGCTCGCGTTAGCTTTTACCACTTTATTCGTGGCATTTTTCTTTCAAAGCGGTTTGGTTTTTGCTTGTCAAAGGATTGATTGCCAGCCAAGGGCAGATAAGGTAAAGGCAGAACTAGCTGAACTTAAGGCGCAGGGCATTAATACTTATATTTATTGGCAATACTCTGGAAATAACTGTAATCCTTGGACAGATTCCAACGATCCGTATTCTTTTTTTGAGGGCGATCCTCTTTGTGGCGTTCTCAAGGAGGCCGCGAATTCCGGTTGGACTATTGGGGTTAATGCCCACCATCTAAGCAACCATATAAGTGAGACAGCTCAACTTAATTATCTTAAAAACGATTGCGGGGTCTCTATCATTAGGTTTTGGGCATACCCCGGTATCGGAAGTGGCGCCAGCACAGCAGCGACTACAGTTAATGCAATATCTGCGGCCGGTATGCAGGCAATCCCGGTTATTTGTGACTACTCTAACACATGTACGGATTTGGGAATAACCGGTGCGACACAGTCTAATCCCACCAGTTGGTATCAAACGGAATATAAAGGCGCTTACAAAAGCTACGCCACACAGTTAAAAAACGCTCTTGGTGGAGGAGTCTTCGGAATTGAATTGCTTAACGAACCCCATTGTGGAGGACAAGACGGTTGTGTGACTCCGTATTCAAATTGGGTAAGAGATATGGTTGGGGTTTTAAGCGGATTTAGGGTTGGAATAGGGCAAAAAGCAAGCGAAAATACAACGCGTGGAGATAGTCCTGGGGTAGGTAGTCCGCCAGACTTTACTGTAAGTAACGCACCGGTTGGTATGGCGTCGGCACATTTTTATAATGAGGCTGAAAAAGCTCTATCACTTCAGGCAGCTTCACAAGCCGCCGCTTTGGGGAAAACCTTTTACATAGGCGAGCGTGGTTTGACCTGCGACGGTGCAGAAGGGTCGAGTCCGGGTGGGAAACCAGGACCATCGCCAGAATGTACGCCCAAACAGTACAGTTTAACCATTGAGGGTACTGTTAAAAGTTCAAACGACTTCGCGGTGGTTAAAGATGCTATAACGGACGAGACCTCTTTAATTAACAGACACAGTATTCCAGAAGATCAGTGGGTAAATTATTCATTTGTTAGCAACCAGGTTGTTAATGGTGCGATAGTTGCAATTTACCCCAGTTATGCGTTTAAGGGTTCCGACAGCTACGGTAATGTCCATGAATATAGTCCGGGTAAGGTGGGTGGGAACTTGCGTGCTATTGGAACAATCAATTACGACAGGGTGGGACCCGATGGGACCTTTAAGCTAACCACCAGCAATACCTGCGACGAGGTTTGGGAACATGGGGGATGGAAACAATACTTGGTAGTTATGTGTCCGGAAAAGCAAGGCGGTAGTGTAAAAACTATTGTAAAAGATCTATACGCCTTTCCTCTTAATAAAACAGATGCCGAAGTAGATTTGGGCGATATAAGTGTTGATTGTGATGCCGACCTAACCGTAAACGGGAGACCTGTTCCTCCACAAAGCCTAGAGTATCTTGTTAGAAATCCTAACGATTTTTTGGCTTGTAGCAATTCCGGCGAACTGCCTGGAGCGGTCCAACCAAAGACGAAATATGTAAATATCGACCTAGAATTCAATTCTTCTGAAGGCGAGACGAATAATGATTCATTGATATATCTGATCGAGAATCTATTAAAAAAATGGTTGAGAGATAAAATTCTAAATCCCCTGGGGCTCTATTCTTTTGACGGTGTAAGGGAAGGGTTTGTAGGTGTTCAAGGACTTTCCTGCGATGTCAATTCCATGTTTACAAGTCCTGTTGGTTTTTATGGCGGTATTAAAACGGATTTTGCTGAACTTGCTAAGTATTTTCCAGCAGGCGATCCGGATACTTATAACGGCTTTGAGCAAAAACTTCCCTTACCTTTGTGTACAGAACTTAGGGATAGCAGTCAGGCAGTTTCTTTTACCGGATCTAACGATAATTTTCAAACATCCGGCGGTATGGCAAACAACCTAAGAGCTCCCTTTGACAGTGTAACGACTGACGAAGACGGCAATACTGTGGTCGATGAATTCGGATATGCGGCAAGATATCGCAGAACCAGCAAGGAAGATTTACCAGTTTGCAAAGAGACCAGTGCTTCCGATGCTATCAGACATGTGCTGGTAGATATAGCCCCACCCGAAAGTCTGTGTGGTGACACCAACATTGACGGTTCTGTAGATAAAGAGGATGGAGAGATGCCGTGTCCAAACGATCCGCGATGCGGTGATTTGAACGACGATGGCGTTATAGTTTCCCCAGAAACTGAATGTAGTGGGAATTTTAGTAGTGGTGTTAGTGTAATTTACAAATACGATCAGAGATATTTTCCTTACGATGCCTTGTTCACCGGTACCACAGAGCCTATAGGTAGTCAGTTTCAAACTAGAATTAGAACAGGAAACGACAGCGTTTCCGTGGCATACGATGGGACTGAAAACACCGGAAGACGAATTATCCCATTTGGGGGCGGTGAGCAGACACAGCCGGACAATGTTTCTACAGGCGTGGGTCCAGGTATGAGGTTTCCGGCGGCTTTTCAGTCCACAAAATTTCCACCTTTAAATTACGGTACCATTTATAAGGTGGGAGAATATGGTGGAAGTGAGGATGCCACAGCCAACCCAGGTTCGTTAGTCTTAGCCAGTCCAACAATTTACGGTCGTTCAGTAAGTGTAAATACTATAAGGGAATCATTAAGTACATCGTCAGGAGAAATTAAATTTGATGCGGGAACGGATTTTTACAAAATTGGAACACTGGATAAACTTTGCACCTGCTCGCTTATAGAAAAAGAAACAGGCTCAATAAACGGCACTTCTGTAGAGAGTTGTATCGATAACGCTAAAAATGTAAAAATTGCCAAACCATTAAGGAATTTTAACGAGTATACAGATGCAGTGCCAGCGGGGAAAAAAGGAGATTACGACGGGTTTGTATACAACAGCGTTTCGGACATTACTAATACCGCAACGGCGCTCCAAGCGGGTTACAAATACATGGGAGAGGTCAGAAATAGCGGGAATCACGAATTGGAAGATAAGTATTACGAGCAAGTAATGGCGGATACGGCTATAGGGCGCTTTTTTGATTCACTGGCAGAAGCTGTAAGTTGCTCTGTAGGTGGTTGGGAGACAGATGCCAACGATGTCACAACCGGTAGAAATGTCGAATGCGAAAGAACTATTTCCCAAATAGCAGAGCAAGTCTTTGGATCTCCGTGGTTTAAGAATCTAAGCAGGATTAAATACAATCTGATATCCACAGAGGCTGTTGCCGAGCCAAACATTGTTCAACAAAAAGCTAATGTAATTATGACTTGTGAGGCAGATGTGGCCGCTACAAAGTCCCGTACACCTGATGAAAAACAAGGCTCTGGTTTAGAAATGGAGATAAATGAAAGCGCAGCTAGAAGTGTGACACAAGCCACAAACGCTGTAGGAAGCCCAGTATTCTACGGTACTAGTAGCCAGTGTCGAATGGTTCCCGGATGGCAGGTCTCTAAATTTGAGGGAACTATGTTTACTGTGGATTGTCTAGAAGATGGAAGGTGTTGGGCTGGAGGCTCTGCAATAGATGATGATTGGGGGAAAGGTAAGACAGTTATATTGCCAAGTAATGATGGAGGGCTTAGTTGGGGTGCAAATTTAGGGAACGGTAGTAGTTTTGTTCACGGTATTAATGCCTACCAATCGTTGCAGCTGGGCGCGGGGCAGCATGGTAGGACTTATTATAGCGGAGGGTCTAGTTGGAGCAGTGTAAGGAATTTAATAGAAGATGGTGGCGGAAGGACATTTACATACGGAGGTTATGCTTATGATATTGCAGGCACACCACTAGGAGGCTATATAACAACAGCGACTGGTTATGTATTTTATTCCCCAGACGGTAAGAATAATTGGAAGGATATATACAGGGACGACACTTTTCCTGGAGAAGGTTGTGAGGCCAGAGATTACCCCTACAATTGTAAAGATCTCACAGACGCAGAATTTAATCGTCCGGATAAAAGCGTTCCGCCGGCATGTGCACCTCCAGGTGGTGTAAATAATTGCTGTTGTTATAAATACAATCCGAACCCAAATGTAGATGCCGACGGAGATCCTTATACGCCCAACTGTCCTATAAACGCCCGGGGTAGCGGAGTGGCACCATCTTGTTGGCTATGGGGCGACAGTTCAATTTGGGGAGTTGATTGCAATGAGGCTACGGGGGATTGTTTTATCGCAGGGCAAAAAAGTCCCAAAGCTTGGTACGGTAAGAGCAGTGGAGGTTTAGGCAACTACGCCAGCTGGACACGCTATAATTTGAATCCGGGAGGTCACGCCATGGATGTATCTTTTCCCATAAATGACGCTGTTTATGTAGTAGGAGGTTCTGATGATGATCCTTATAACACCAAATATTTGCGGAATGGTCAACCTCAAATAAGCAAAGACGGTTGGATTTTAAAAACCGTACCTGGTAGTGGAAATTGGGAATCTAAATACAGTCTTCCTGACGCCGGATTTTTTGGTATTGATTGTTACGACGAGTTAAACTGCGCAGTGGCTGGTAATTTTGGAACCGTGTTAATAACAGCTGATGGCGGAGAAACATGGAAAGACTGGTCTGACTCATCGTTTTCTTGGGCAGGAGACCCAATTATTGAAGAGACCTACAAGAGCGATAAAGTCCATTTTTGGGATATTGCCTACCCCAATCGAAACACACTAGTCGTTGCAGGTTTCCATGTTGACGAGGGTGGGGTAATTTATGCTTTGGGGGAAAGGGAGGATTGTAGTGAGCTTGCTGACGATGGTGGGGATGATGGAGGCGGTTGGGAAGATTGTCCGAGTGGAGGCTGTAATAAAAATAGTTGTTCAAGCTGTGCATGCGTTAGTTTGAATGTCAGTGCTAGTGCCGGTGGTATCTGTGTATCTAATCCAGATTCAGGAACATGGGGTGACATAAGGATTCAATGGAAAAACAATCCAGGAGGTGGGTGGGGTCAAGCATCCTTAGGACCGGGAGGTAGCGCTTGTATAGGTGGTGGTTCTGGGGATTGGGAAGTCACATCTAATTGTGTTGGTTGCCAAGGACCGTGTAATTACGGGGGCACTATCTAAACGGCTGTTTTGCCAAACCAGCGTAAAAAAGCTAATATACCTCAATGCAAAAGGAAATTCTTAAAGTAAATAACCTCGCTGTTAAAGTGGAGGACAAGGGAATATTGAGAGGTGTGGACTTGCTTGTTAAGGCGGGAGAAATCCTTGCCACCATGGGTCCCAACGGGAGTGGCAAGAGTACTTTGGCGCAGGTGATTGCGGGGAACCCTTCTTACCAAGTAACGGGTGGGGATATTTTGTTTGACGGAAAAAGTATCTTGGGGTTATTACCTGACGAGCGGGCAAGGTTGGGGATTTTTTTGTCGTTCCAGTATCCTGTAGAAATTCCAGGAGTTAATGTAGCAAGCTTTCTGCGGATGATTTATAACGCTCGCGCTAAGGATTCAATCCAAGGAGAAAAAAAAGGTCGTGTCCAGGAAGTCGTTGATCCACAAGAAAGTAGCAGTGTAAGTTCTAAAGTCCAGTCCCAAAACCTGTCGCCCGTAAAATTTAGGCAACTTTTGGAAGAAAAAATGAAGACCATCGACATGAAGCCAGAGTTTGCGGACAGGTATTTAAACGAGGGTTTTTCCGGCGGAGAGAAAAAGCGCATGGAAATATTGCAAATGTTAGTGCTAGAACCTCGATTGGTAATTTTGGACGAGGTAGACAGTGGACTTGATATAGACGCGCTAAAATCGGTGGCAAATGGGGTTAATTGGCTAAGACAAAAAAATCCGGAAACCGCCTTTATAATAATTACGCACCACGCGCGGATTTTGGATTACATTAAGCCGGATTTTGTCCACATTATGAAGGACGGGAGAATTGTAAAATCGGGTGGGTTTGAGTTGGCGCAGGAGTTGGAGAAAACAGGTTACCGAGATTTTGGTGTGGCGGACGATGAGGTTGAAGATCAAAAACCTACCGCTGTAAAAGATCAATTTGAGCAAGCTGGTAGAATCGATGAGGGGGGCAAGTAATCCAGTCCGTTATTTTGAAATCTACCAAACCATGTCGACACAAAGAGCAGACAATAAATCCAAAATACAAGAAATTAAAGGAGCTAAAGAGGTCAAGGAAAATAATATCGAAAAGGTAAAAAATATTGGTTTGGGAAGTTATCGATTTGGGTTTTCGTCGCAGGAAAATAGTGTTTATAAGCCCCAAAAAGGCTTGTCCCCAGAAGTCATTAAAAAAATTTCCCAACTAAAAAACGAGCCAGCCTGGATGCTGGATTTTAGACTTAAGTCCTACCAAACATTCTTAGAAAAAAAGTTGCCCGCATGGGGTCCCGATTTGTCGCACATAGATTTCGACGACATTTACTACTACATTAAACCTACGGAGCAACAAGAGAGAAGATGGGAGGATGTTCCAGAGGACATTAAAAATACTTTTGACCGTTTGGGGATTCCGCAAGCTGAGCGGGAATATTTAAGCGGGGTTAAAGCTCAATATGAGTCCGAGGTGGTGTATGGGTCGTTGTTAAAAGAGCTGGCCGACTTGGGAGTGATTTTTTTGGATACGGACAGCGCTCTTAAGAGTCATCCCGAGTTTTTTAAGGAGTGGTTTGGTAAGTTAATTCCCCCGCACGACAATAAGTTTTCCGCACTAAATAGCGCGGTTTGGAGTGGAGGCTCGTTTCTATATATTCCAAAAGGTGTTGTAGTTAAGCGACCTTTGCAGGCATACTTTAGAATCAACGCTCGCAACATGGGTCAATTTGAGCGGACTTTAATAATTGCCGACGAAGGTAGTTTTGTGCATTATCTTGAGGGTTGCACCGCCGCCATTTATTCCAGCGATTCGTTACATTGCGGAGTGGTGGAAGTTATTGTTAAGAAAAACGCGCGGGTCCGTTACACTACCATTCAAAACTGGTCGGGGGATGTTTATAACTTGGTGACTAAACGGGCGCGGGTAGAGGCAGGCGGAATTATGGAATGGTGCGATGGAAACATTGGTTCCAAGGTTAGTATAAAGTATCCATCATGCTATCTTGTGGGTGAAGGCGCTCGGGGAGAGCTTCTTTCCATCGCTTACGCGGATAAAAATCAGCTCCAGGATACCGGCGGGAAAATGATTCATGTAGCGCCAAATACTTCGTCAAAGATTGTTTCAAAGTCTATTTCCCTAAATGGTGGACGAGCAAGTTATCGGGGTTTAGTCAAAATCGCACAGACGGCAAAAAACGCCAAATCAAAAATCCAGTGCGACGCGTTAATAATGGACGACAAGTCTGCCTCCGACACTTTTCCTGTCATGCAGATTGACGAGGCTTCTTCCCAGGTTGAGCACGAAGCCACAGTTTCCAAAGTCGGCCAAGAAAGACTGTTTTATTTGATGTCGCGCGGACTGTCACAGGACGAGGCGACCAGCTTAATAGTCAACGGCTTTATTGAACCCGTTGTTAAAGAACTGCCCCTGGAGTATGCAGTGGAACTAAACAGGCTTATTGAATTAAATATGGAAGGCTCGGTGGGTTAAAAATGAACTATGACAAATATGAGAACTCAAGTAATTAATATGGATGTTGAAGGGAGGCTTAAATTATCTCCTAAAGAGGACATGCGGTATGTTTTGGAATCAGTTATTTATTCTGCCGTAGACGATGGGAGTAGTAATATCGGTAGTGCTCGTGTCGACAATGATTCTGTGGACGATAGGACGGGAGTTAACCAAAAAACTATAGAGATTGTTATGGAGAAATCGGATGTTGCGTGTGAATTTTATTGTACCTACAGAGTTGGTAAAGGTCAGACTTTTAACTTGACTTTGGATGTTTCCCATGTCGCCCCAAACACCCAGTCTAAAATTCTTGTAAAAGGTGTCTTGGACGACGGGGGAGTTTCTAGTTTTAAAGGATCCGTAAAAGTTAGGGCGACGGCAAAAGGAGCCAAGACCGGTTTGGAGGACAGGGCGTTGGTAATTGGCGACTCGGTTTACAACCACGCCGAGCCTACAATGCAAATTGAAACCGACGATGTTGAAGCCTCCCACGCCTCTACCACCGGGCGGGTGGATGAAGACCAGCTTTTTTACCTCCAGTCTCGAGGATTGTCCTACAAAGAAGCACAAGACTTATTAGTTAACGCATTTTTGGAAATTCCTGTTGGTCGGGGTTGTAATTTCTACACCTCCTCTAAGAACTCTTTTGTATCGTATTGCAATTGAATTGCATTTGCAATCTAAATGCAGTACACCAAAATTCGCTCCGTACGGGATGCAACGAAAATCGCAAAGCGTTCCAGCAATCGGCGTGCAAACCTAGGTTAAAGGAGTATATAATTAACCCCATGCTAGATGTCCAAAAAATAAAGGCGGATTTTCCTATTTTAAGTCGACAGGTTAATGGGCGGGATTTGGTATACCTGGATAACGCTGCCACCAGCCAAAAACCAAACCAAGTGTTAGCTGCGGTGGAAGATTATTACAAGACCTGTAACGCTAATGTCCACCGAGGCTCTCATACCTTGGCAGACGAAGCAACTTCCCGTTACGAGAAGTCGCGGGAAATTGTGGCAAATTTTATAGGCGCGCACCAAAAGGAAGAAATCGTCTTTGTTAAAAACACCACGGAAGCTATAAACTTGGTTGCAAAGTCGTACGCAGAAAAGGTTTTACAAAAAGACGACGAAATTATACTGGGTATCTGGGAGCATCACAGCAATTTAGTCCCGTGGCAACAGGTTTGTTTAAAAACTGGAGCAAAACTTGTTTATACCTTCCCAACAAAAGGCGGACTATTTGACTTTGCGGATTTTAAATCAAAGCTGTCTACTAGAACAAAGATAGTAGCCATAGCCCAAGCCAGTAATGTGTTGGGAACAATATTTCCCGTTACGGAAATTGTGGCAGAAGCTAAAAAAGTGGGGGCTGTAGTGGTTGTTGATGGCGCACAGTCCGCCCCGCACATGCCAGTTAATGTCCAAAAACTAGGGTGTGACTTTTTTACCTTTTCCGGACATAAAATGCTTGCTCCCATGGGAATTGGCGCGCTTTACATTAAATCTGGCTTGGCAGAAAAACTTGACGCTTTTATGACCGGTGGTGGCATGATTGATGAGGTAGATCAGACTAATTCCACCTGGGAAAAGCCACCGTACAAATTTGAAGCTGGTACACCAGATGTTGGTGGGGCAGTTGGAATGGCTAAAGCAGTCCAATATTTGCAGGATATTGGCATGGATAATATCCGAGCGCATGAGGTAGAAGTAAACGCCTACGCTTTGGAAGCCTTCAGAAAAGTCGCCTTAACTTTATCCGCTTTAGACATACTTGGTCCCACTAAGCCGGAAGACCGCACCGGACTGATTAGTTTTTACTTAGCAGGTGTTCACCCACACGACCTCGCCTCCATTTTAGATCAGCACGGTGTAGCCGTTCGTTCTGGTTACCATTGCGCCATGCCTCTGCACCGCCACCTAAATATCGGTCCTACTTGTCGGGCAAGTTGGTACATTTACAATGACAAAAATGATGTCGACGCCTTAATTTCCGCCCTGCTAGACGCGTCGCACATTTTACTTTAATTATGACCAACCAACTTTACCGCGAACAATTTATGGATATCTACAAGTCCGCGCCTAATTTTGGTCAAATGGACTCCCCTACACTAACAGCAGAGCAGGTAAATTCCATTTGCGGTGACAAAATGACCTTGCAATTAAAATTGCAGGACGACAAGATACTAGATGCAAAATTTACAGGAGTAGCCTGTGCTGTATCCAAAACTTCTGCGTCCATTATTACGGAGGAAATTAAGGGTAAAACACTTGTCGACCTAAAAAAACTAACCGAGCAAGATGTTTTAGAGTTAATTAAATTTGACCTTACTGCAAGCAGGCAACAATGCGCCCTTTTGTGCTATCATGCGTTGCAGAAGGCACTTTTAGACTATGACAAGTCAACCAACTAAAGACAAAAAAACAGAAAAGGCAAAAATTACCAAAGATTACAACCTGGGCGAGTTGGTTTTTACTTACCCCGCTACGGCAGAGATTTTAATGGATTGGGGCTTGCACTGCGTAGGTTGTGGGGCTATGCATTACGACACTATTGAAGCTGGCGCCAAAATCCACGGTTTATCCGACGGCGAAATTGACGAATTAGTCGTACGGATTAACGAGGTGCTAGAATTTGAGGAGTAATATATTTAGCGGTAACATTAGCCTAGATGAAAACAAGGATTAAGGGTTTATTTTTAAATATTTTGTATCCCTTATTTTTTGTTCCTTTAAGCCTACTTGTTCTTTATAGGTATCTCGTTATTGGGTACGAGTATCTTAAAAACGCAGAAAGCATAGGAACAGCGGGCATTTTGGTAATAGTTTTCCACATACTAATACTTGTCGGTAGCATGTTGTTAGGTTTTTATTTTCTTAGGAAATATAAAAGAACTAAGAAGGTTATATTTTTATTGTTGGGGCTACTTTTGACTTTATTTGTTCCTGGTTTGTTCTGGGTATGGTCTGTATCGTTGTACGACTTCTTGTATCCTGCACCAGAGGTTACATGTTACATGGTAGCTCTTTCAACATATGGCGTGGGAAGTGGAAGATCGAAAAACTTTAACGAGTATAGGAGACGACTTTTGGATACCTACTCAAAGAGTCTGCCAAAGGATTTAGTAATAAAAACTACAAAGGAAAAATTTCTATGAAGAATATTGGACATATAATTTCAAAGTTTGCCAATCCGCTGTTCTACCTGCCACTAAGTCTTTTTGTAATTATTAGAGTTTTATATTTTGCCTACGATTTTTCAAAAAAGTCGGAAGGTTTTGTTCCAAACGATTATTTCTTTTTGTCCGGGGCAGTTGTTTTATCAGCTTTTCTAGGCTACCTAGCTTTAAGAAAGTACCGCAAAAATAATAAACTGGGGTGGTTAATAGTTGGAATAACGCTGTCGTTCGTTTTGCCGGGAATATTCTTTTATATTTTCTTGAGGTTGGAGCAACTAGATCTCAGTCTATTAAAAAGTTCTGATGAGTTGGAGGTTGGGGATGTGATGTGTTACTTCTACACTTACAGCATATTTCACAGGGTAGAGTCTCCAAAGCTGGATAATTTAAAAAAAGCTAAGTTGGCAGAATATTTCTCGATTCTTCCTAATGATATTTATCAGAAGCTCAAAATCTAAGAAAGTAGCTTTTAGGAATTTTGTCTTTGAGCTAAATTCTAGTTGCAATCATAGGTGCGTTTACTGTTATAACTTCTGGAAGAATAACTCATATCCAAAAGGCACTTCCAATATGGATATGTGGCGGGATGTTATAAAGAAGTTGAAGGAGGAGACAAATATTAAACTGGTTTCGCTGTCAGGCGGTGAGCCTTTTTTGTTTCCAGAAATAGCGGATTTAGTTAAATTGTTGGTAAAAGAAGGTGTTGAGGTAAATATAATCACGAATGGTTCAATGCTTACTCAAGATGTTGCTAAGAAACTTATAAAAGCGAGGACTTCTGTTTTTGAGATATCACTTCCCGCTCACACCCCCGAACTTCATAGGGCAATAAAAAATTCAGATGACTTTTATAAGGTCCTTGATGGGATAGCTAATGTTACATCCAATAATGGAAAAGTAGTTACAGTTTTTGTGGCTACAAAAAAGAACATAGATTATGTAAAAGAGGCTTTGGATCTATCCATAGTTTTAGGAGCAAGAGCTTTTATGTTTAATAGAATAAATTTAGCGACGACAAAACACATCGATTTAATACCTTCAAGGGAACAGCTTGATGTTGCACTAACCTATTTGAATAATTTTGCTCATGAATATGAATTCCCCATCATCTGTTCTGTGCCGATAGCTCCGTGCGTAATTGATATGTCTAAATACAAGTCGTTAAGCCACGGTTACTGTCCAAAAGACGAATTCAGCATGTATACCACAATAGACTACTTAGGTAATGTAAGATACTGCAATCACACGCCACAAGTTCTAGGAAATATCCTCAAAAACAGCTTTTCAGAAATAATGTCGTCAAAAGAAAGGGTACAATTTAAGGGTGCTCTGCCCACTAAATGCAGAAAGTGCGAATATGTTTCTATTTGTGGGGGTTCGTGCAAGGCTTCCGGTTTGGCTTGCTACGGGAGTGCAGAAAAATTGGATCCTTTTGTTGAAGTATTATCTGATTCTGTTAGTAATGAGCAGGAAATCTAACGGGATGGTAGAATTTATGGAATAACATGAAAGTCCAAGTAGATCACACAGCATGCATAGGATGCGGAACTTGTGTAGTGGTAAGTCCGCAAGTGTTTGAATTGGACGCGGGAAATAGGTCCGTGGTAAAAAAAGACGCGGATCTGTCGGATAAAGAAAACATTTTAGCATCTGCCAAGTCGTGTCCCGTGTCGGCCATTTTAGTTTTTGATGACGCCGGCAACCAAATTTATCCTGCAAAATAGGCAGGGAAAGGAGGAACCTATGATACTTGTAAGACTAATTGTAAATGCTTTAGCTGTTTATTTAACTTCTCGCCTCTTACCGGGCATTTCCGTGGACGACTTTGTGTCCGCCTTGATTGTTGCTGTGGTTTTGGGTTTAATTAACACCTTTCTCAAACCCGTGTTAGTGTTTTTGACTTTGCCTATAAACTTTATAACGCTGGGGCTGTTTACTTTGGTAATCGACGCACTGATGGTTATGCTGGCGGATTCATTAATTACTGGTTTTTCGGTTGCATCCTTCCTGTGGGCTATTTTGTTTAGCTTGGTAGTTTCTGTTATTTCGTCGATATTGACTAAATTGGTCGACTAAAAAATGCCGTCCCTGGCGTGGTAAAATACGCTTATGCCTACACAACTTCTTAGCGACAATATGGAACTAACGCCCAGCATGAAGGTGTTGGCGGAGCAAAAGCTTGCAGGCTTATTGGCGCACATAGAAGATCGGAGTCGGCAGGAGGCAAATATCCGCGTGGTTATGAACAAAGCGCAGGAGCCGGACAAACTTTTGGTAAAAATTGAGGCTAAGATAGAAGGCAAGTTGTATTTTGGTGACGAGGCGGATTACACTTTAGAATCGGCGTTAATTAGGGCAATCGATGAAGTCGACAAGCAGTATTTAAAGGACAAGGAGAAACTTAAGGAGCGCGACTTTGAAAAGAGCAGGGAGTTAAAGCGGTTTGACGGAAGTACTGTAGACGACTTGGATTCGAACCCACCCGCCCAATAATTAGGGTGTGTAGCTCAGTTGGTAGAGCGGCTGTCTTATACACAGTTGGTCCCAGGTTCGAGTCCTGGCGCACCCACCATAAAGATTAAAGTTCCTCTAGGATTTCTTTACTCCCAGCTTTTTCCAGCTTTATATACTTTAAATATTTTTGCGTAGTCGCCAAAGTTTTGTGACCGCAAACCCGGCAAACGGTTTGCAAACTAACTCCGTTAGCCAATTGGTACGCTGTAAAGGTGTGGCGCAAGTCGTTAACCGTAACATCTTTTAGTCCGGCGCGTTTAAAAAGTCGCTCCATTGATGCGCGGATATTTCTAATTAAAATGGACTTGCCCGATCTGGTGGCAAATAAAAAACCGTCTGTACCTTGTCGTTCTGATAAGTTTGCTAGGTATGTTATAAGTGTTTGCTTAGCTTTTTTAGTAAGCGGAATAACCCGTTCTTTTTGACTCTCTCTTTTGGGAATAAACATTGTTGACGATTCTCCCAAATCTAAATGCGTAGTTTCCAAACCCGCAAGCTCGGAAATTCTAATACCAGTTTGGAGTAAGGTTTCTACCATGGTATAAAGTTTTAGGTCGCGCCGGGAAACCTCACGCAATGCCATGTATTCAATTTGCGACAAAATCTTAGGCTCCTTACTTTCTAACTTTGGATGCACCAAAATCTGTGCGACATTTGTATCCACCACTTCCCGTGTGGCCAAGTATTTAAAAAAGCTTTTTATGCTGTTTATTTTGCGCGACACCGATTTTTGCGCCAGTTTACCCTCGTCCGTCAATTTGGCAATAAAGTCCGACAAGTGTTGTGAGGTAACCTCGTCAACTGCGGAAATGCCCAGCCCAAAAAGGTAGCCGGCAAGCTGTTCCAGGTCTTTGTTATAGGCAGAAATAGTAGAGCTGGATTTGTCCCCGTCCTGTAAATATTGCACAAAATCTCTTTGCGCCTTTTTAATGTTTACCTTCATATTTTCCTTTAGTTTAGGGCTAGGTTGGGCAAAATCTATGGGGTATTTTAGTCTGTTTGGCGCTTTGTGTCAACAATGGTACTATGCTGTTATGGACGCTAAATTTATTAAGAGCACACTATTTTCTTTGATTTTGTTGGGTTTGTCTTTTTCCTTTGTTACCGCCACTTTTAAGGTGGTTCAACGCAGTAAACGGTTGACGGAGGCAAAGCAGGAGCTTCTGGCTTTGCAGGAGGAAAAAAAGCATTTGGAGGAACGCGC
Source organism: uncultured Candidatus Saccharibacteria bacterium (assembly GCA_964490125.1). Classification (GTDB taxonomy): domain Bacteria; phylum Patescibacteriota; class WWE3; order UBA101185; family UBA10185; genus JBBAAW01. The sequence goes on along the minus strand of CAZBAJ010000008.1, from coordinate 13,192 downwards.
GGAATATGTAAAATCTCCGGAGTTTGTGGAGGAAGAGGCTAGAAACAAGCTAAATATGGTAAAACCCGGTGAGGAAGTTTATTTAAAGCCAAAAATTTTGGGGGACGACTTGTTGGGGGCGCAGGACGACGGGGATTACAACCGACACGACAATCAAAGTGGCAACATCAATCCCACGATTTTTACCCGTCTATTTGACAAAATCAAGCAGTTCTTGCTACTATTCCAAGGTTAGTTTGGTGTTATCGCGGGGTGGAGGAGTAGTACCTCGTCAGGCTCATAATCTGAAGACCCCGGTGCAAATCCGGGCCCCGCAACCAAATTGCTAAATTTGTATAAGATAGCGGAGTTTTCTTTGACTGGTCCGGCTTCCACAAACCTTATTATTTCCGGGTAACTAGGTCTTGGATTAATGATTTGTGTCTCCTCGCCGCCTTCCTTAAAGTCGTCAAGCGGATACAACAGCGTTGACTTAGCAAAATAATCCGCGCTTTCTCCGTCGTCGACCATATAAAAATACACCAAGTACTTTGCGCCCAAAGCTTTAGCCTGCTCAAGTCCACGAGTGGTTTTAAGCAGGTTTGTAAAACTTTCGGATTCAAAATTACTAGCTTTGTTGTAATAAAACCGCGGGTTAATAAGCGCTTTTTGGTGCGTGGTGAGCCAAAAGAAGGCCTCATTAGTTTTGGTATAAGGGTAGACGACAATGGGCGACTTAAAAGAATCCGTTTGACCGAGGTAGCTGTAGACTTTAGGTGGCGTAGCTACACGGGTAATTTTTGGCGGTACATACAGCTGGACGACGGAAAACAGCGTTAAGAGTACAAGAACAGATCGTACGGTTGCCAAGCCCGTGTTTTTCTTAAGCATAAAGTCAGACAGAATTTTGTAACCGTAGCCTGTAAATATTAGCGTTAGAAATAGAATCAAAACGCCCATGCGGGAAAGAACCCTAAACATCGGGAAAATTTTAAACAACAAGTAGCTTGGGGTATAAATCTCAAAGCCTTTTATTACAATGGACGGAGGCATGGTTAGGATGGTAAGTCCGACGATAGTGAGTAAAAGCGCTAGAGCATCTGGTTTAATGGGGAGGGGACACGGCGTTTGAGGAGTCGGGCGTCCGCCACAGGCGGACCTGGGACCCGCGACAAGAACGCCGCACCTCCGAACTTTACATCCGATGATCCCGACGAAGGCCAAAAGGATGGTAACCCAGCCCAAAAAGCTTGCGGAATGCTCCGCCTTAAAATAGTTTTGGGTTAAATAATTGCTACCATTCCCAAGTCGATCCAAAACTCTATGCGTCAATCCGCCAAATAACGGATTATCTACGGAAGGCAAAACATAGTACCAAGGTCGCGAAGAAAAAATCACAAAATCTTCATAAGGTCGGTTTACAGCCCTTGCGTCAACCGCGTCTTCCATGCGGATTCTTGGGGAAAAGTAGTTGGATTTAATATACGGCGCCATAAAAAGTAAAGTTGTAAAAATAAATATTAAAGCGGCTTTAACAACCTGTGGCAGATAGTTTCTGATCGCATCTCGCCTTCCTCTTGTCGCCAAAAAGCTAAAACCTAAATACAATGCCGTGGCAAGGACGGTAAAATAGCCAAGATAATTGCTAAGTCCGGTTATCAAAGTCAATAAAAGTCCTAAATAAATTGCTTTATGGCGACTTTGGGAGAAAAACAAAGTGTGAAAAAACCAAATCAGGGGCCAAACTTGTATTAAGTCAAAATGGGAACGACCTTGATATGCCAGATACGGGCTAAAAACAAAGGTGGTCGCCAGTAAAAGCGAGATAAATCGTCCAAAAAGCTGATTAAAAAAGCGTCGTGCAAACAAAAAATTAAGCGCCAGTCCGCCCAAAATTATTAAATTGTACGCCAGCACCGGGTGGAGCAGTTTTGCCAGCAAAAAAGCGGGGATAAAAATAAACGGCTGATTGTTTTGGAGCAAATTTTGGCACATGCCCGTGGGGTAGCCAACAAAGTCGGTACAGCCGTTAAGTCCGTTAATTAGGCGCGGAAGGACAAAAAGCCCCGTATTATCCTCAAGAAAGCCGTAAAAATAATCGGTAAATATCATTGGTAGTTTTTAACCAACCTAAAGTACATTTCTTTAAAGTTTTCTGTCCATGTTTTTACAAAGACTGGTTCTGTAAAAAGTGGTTCAAGATCTATATAAAGATCCCGCTCCTTTATAGTTTCTATTTTTGATGACAACGCTTTAAATGCAGAAACCTTTGTATAAGAATCTTTTCCGTCCTTTAGGAGTTTTTCTTCCTTTGGGACTATTTTTTGTTCCATAAACCAAATTAAATCGTAATAATCCCTTCCTTTAATGTATATTTCCTCCGAGCCTTTTTGAAATACTCTCTCCAAACAAGCTAAAATTTTACCTGCAAACAATGTACTTAAGCTAAAATGTCTGACATTAAATACTTTCCCATACAAATTGACGGTTTTGTAACCTAGATCTACATGCTGTTTATGACCAGAAAATTCTGTTTTAACAAAAACCCTTTCATTTGGTATCGGCGAGAGTCCAAGTTGGTACAGTATTGGAAATTTTAAGGTGATTCGATTTATTCCCCACACACCCTCTTGTCTCTTTGTTTCCAACAAATCGTAGCCGGTATTAGATTTAAAGTAGTTTTTTACATCGTTTTCAAAGTCGTTGAGCGGTAGAAGTTCTAGAGCATCAAAATCCAAATCCTCGGATAACCTGTTAAGACCGTATAGGTGTCGTAAACACGACCCCCCATACAAGTTTAACTTGGAGTATTTAGTAGAGTTATAAATAAAATCTAATACAAAAGCATGTAGATACTCCTTTACATATATAATTTTTGTTTCTTTTGACAGGGTTGGGCCTTTTGTAGCTAAATATGTTTTTAGTTCGTTAATTAGTTTTTCTTCCATACATACTCCATAAAATTTTTTAATACCATCTTCATTTTAGTTTTTTCACTTTTTATGCACCAATCACCAAATTTGGATATTTGTTCTGGCGTCAGTAAGTCTATGTTTAGTCTTAATTCCTCGGCAAGATTAAGTTTAAAGCTTCTTAATAGTCCGTATATCGGCCTGAAATATAAATAATCAAAGAGGGCTTTTTCCAAAGTAGCCTCGTTAATAATAATTCCAAAGTAATCTTTAGTTATGTAACCACCAAAAAGTTTAGGATCAATGCTTTTGTAATAGAAGTTGCCAAGTTTATTAGCTACCCTAGAACTCTTCTTTGTGGTAACCGCGCTTACTGTATAGGTTACTTCCGTTAAAATATTATATTTCTGCAATACAAACTCAAGGGAGGTGTAGGATAGTCGATTAATTATTGTTGAAATAGCTTGAATAAAACCAAAATCATTGTTGTGAAAGTTGTAAAAGTCTTCTGCGACATACATGCCCCGTTTAATTCTCATGACCTTTCCGTTTTTGGTCCACCTGCTTAAGAGTTTATTGTTGGTGTTAGAATTTGCGCCCGTTATTTTGGCTAGTGTTTGCGCAGTAAAATAGGGCAATGTCGAAAGCTCTCTAAGAGCCGATTCTGGAGTTGCATTTCCGTTAATGTACATACTATGTACATTATCAGAAACAGAACTCAAAAGCAAGTATTCCTGTGTTTGGGATTATCATCAAATTTTGTATATTATCCCAAACGCAGGAACATCGCTAGTCTACCGACCGTACTAGCGATTTTTGTTATGTCCCACACGGACCAAATTTAGGTGTATTGCATTTAGATTGCAAATGCAATTCAATTGCAATACGCTCCAAAACAGCTCCAAAGGGATACACAGCCTGCGCTTTGTTAAAAATTTAGCAAGTGGCACTTTTATTTTATGCAAATATTCGGGTTGGTTATCATAATATGTATACTATTCCGAATATTAGCGTAATAGTTTCTAATCGCTTTCCATCCTTATTAATTCGTACGGTTTATTTGTCCAAATAAGAAATGGGTTTTTTAAGCGACCTTTTTTCATAAGCTCGTTTATTGGGTTACTAATGTTGTAGCCTGCATTTTCCGGTTCGCCCAACAGATACGCGTATTCGGTTGATTTAAACTTCGTTGCATTATCTTTCGAGGTGCTGTTTTGGTCGACACTCGGGTTGGGGGCGGTTAGGTCAACGGTAAATTCTTTGGAAACCTCCGTGGAGTAGGCGGTAATGGTTTTCCCCATTTGGGGCGACTGGTATAAAAGCGCGTATTTGCCGTCGTCCAGAATAGTTTTAGCCAAAAACTTTACGGGCAGTTCCTGCTGTGCGACAAAAAGTTGCAGATTTTGTATGTACTTGTCGTCAATACCACGAATCCGCCCAACAAAGCCGTCCTGCGGGAAAATGTATGGATCCAGTGGGAAATCAAAGGTTTCTGTGCCTGTATCCCGCGCGCAACCGGGGAAGTTTAGAACCTCCGTGGACTCCTTGGTTAGTGGATCTATATCCGTGCCTTCTTCCCTAGTGTCACTTTTGCTACCGTAGTTTTCTCCCGCGATATTACTGCCAGTGTTATTGGGATTATCGTTATTGTCTAGATTTTTATTCGTTTTGCTTTTGCCGCTGTCGTTTTCCGCAAAGGGGTTTAGGCTAGTAGTTTCCAGTTTGACGGTGGCGGGTGCGGGTTTAAGAGTACAATTAAAGGTAAGTTTGGCGGCAACCTTACTGTTAAAGTCTTCCTGAATTTTGGTTACGGTTTGGGTGTCCACAGCAAAAAGTGGGGAAAAATTACTTGTCGTTAGGTAGTCCATTAACCGCATTCTACCCGTCGTCCCGGTCGCAGGTCCATTTTTCTTAAGAGCAATCTCCAAAACTTTATCAGAATCTTTAGCGGTAATTACAAAACTGTCGCCCGACGCAAAATCCTTAAGCGGTTTGTTGACAACAGTTTGCGCCTGCGGGGCAAAAAGCAAATAACCGTCCGCAAACACCAATGAGTCCCCGTTATAATAATGAGGCTCAAACAGTACATGCTCACCCCACTTTTTGCTGTAGGGAAAAGCCACTACCTCGTCTTTTATGCCAATTAGCGGTTCGTAGGCATATTTTACCGGTCGACTTTTGGAATACAGGGGATAGACAACATTTAGCACAAGAAGTAGCGCTAGACCCGCAAAAATTATTCGTTTTTCCTTTGTTGTATATAGGGTTTGTAAATCAAGTTGACGGGTTTTTACATAAGCGACTAAAGACACTAGTATCAACGACCCCAATGTCAAAAAGCTCAAAAGATCCGCGACTTTAAAGAACATCAAAAGGATGGACATAAAGGCAATAACTACAGGAACAGTCCATTTTACAAACCCGATTTTTAGTCGTACGCCAGCAAATTTGTCTGTTGATTTAGCGCCAAGAAAAACCAGGTTAGGCAAAAGCAGAAAAAGTCCAAAAAGCGCCAAAGTATAGTGGTAAAACAAAAGTCCAACCCTAAATAGATTTTGCGAAGTTAGATAATTTGGAATATTGACGGGGTTTAAGGTTGTGGTTATGTACTTTACAGGGTAGGTTGGATCCCCTAAAGCGCGGGCTTTTACGGATAAGGTGTACAGGATAGGAATATAAAATAGCGCAAGTATGGCAAAAATTAGACCAAGCGCTTCCCGGTTGCGGGCAATCGCGTTTATAATTTTGGCTAACGCGGTGGTGTAGAAACTTTTTTCTAAGTATCTGCGTGGGTTTAAAACCAGTTTTTTCAGCGGAAGGTAAGTTACAGCCACAAAAATTAAAATTGCCAGGGCATAGAAAAAGCTTTCTGCTGTGGAAGAATCTTTGAGATTGGTCAGCACCGACTTGACTTTGTCGCCGGGTTTTTTCTGATCGGCTTTGGTGTTATTTGTGGTCTGGTCCGCCTTAGCCACAGCTTTAAAGTAGCTTGCCACGGTTTTTTGGTAGTATGGCGAAGTTAATAAAACCTCCGGAATCTGGTAGTAGCTTACCCCGTCAACAACTTTTGGCTTAACAATCTGCAGGACGACATCGGAGGACGAGGATTCGTTGGGATTTAAATCGACGGGCGACGCTTTGGAGATTACAATAATTTTTTGGTATGTTGGGCGTCTTTGGTCTTGTTGTGACTCTAAAATCAGTAAATAGTTGTTGGGGTTTGCGCTTGCCATGCTTGCAGAATCATCGTTTTCAACATCCTTACCCAAGTCGTCCGCCAAAAGATCCGATTTTTGTCCTCCCGTTAATTGCTCGTACAGAGTCTGCAGGTCTTTTTTTGTGCTTGGTTGACTAACATCATCGCTTTTAATAATGTCTACCGGCACCCCCCACGATCTAAACAGGTTGCGGTAATAATCTAAAGAGGTTTGGGCGTTAACCCGCCGTCCTAAAGTCGTCATACTAATTATTACAACCAGTACGACTAAAAAGAGCCTGCCAGCCAGTTTTAGGGATTTAAATTTGCTAGTCAATAATTTTTTCATAAACTAAGTCCTTTAAAACGCCTAGCACCAAGCAAAGATAGCACAACACTGCGGAAAATTCCGCAATTTGATCCATTTTAGCAATAAGCAAAAACGGGCACGCGGACAAAAAAATTAGGGCTAAAGTATAAATGTACCGGCGGTCTACCAAAAACCCAAAGAAAAACGCCCACAAGCAAAACGCAACAAGTAAGATGTAGATGATTCCGGCAAGCTGGGTGGCGCGAATAATAACTCCGCCAACGCCCAAAAGCGCCAAGATGGAAGCCACGGGACCTGTAATCTCCCAGTCCAATAGCTTTTTTGACCACCTGGAAACAGGCAAAAACAGCACTACAAATACCGCAATAAACAGCGCGCACAGGGCAACATTTGTTACGGGTATGTTAGCAAGCGACATAGGGCTATATTATCACAAAATTTGCGAGTCCTCTTGGATTAAAATAACTCCCTCTTGGATAAGCTGATCTTTAACCCCGTCCTCAAAACCACTTTTGGAAACTAGCATGTACATGTTTTTTCTGTTAGCGCCACCCCAAGTTACTTTTTTAGATTTTGCCACTAAGTCCGAGTAGTGCGCGTAGTTTAAGGGTCTAGACTGGTATTTAACCTCTGCAAATAGCGCAACATTATCCTGTTGGTTTAATCCTACTAGATCAATTTCTGTTTGATTGTCCCACCACCTACCTAGTCGCTCAAAATTAGGCAATGCGCCCTGTAACATAAGGTTCTGGGTAAATTCTATGGCAAGATCTTCGTAGGTTTTGGCGACAATTTTAGCAATCACATCCCTATTAGCACTTAAAAAAGCCTCAAAGTTACCGGTTTCCACAAAATTTTGGTAGGGATAGAAGCAAGAAAAATAAAATCTAATAAAATTGTCGTTTATAGTATACAAACCCATTTTACTTTTGACGGGGATTTTTTCTGTAACAGGCACTTCCCGTTTGACGACTTTTAAGTCGATAAGCCGTTTTAAATACGAAGTTGCCTGACCGCTTTGCAAACCCGTGTAGTTTAAAATGTCGCCAAATTTTGTCGCCCCAATTCCAATGGATCTCAATAGAGAAAGGTAGTTTTTTGGTTCGTCAAATTCGTCTGCAATTAAAAGCTCCGGTTCCGTGTTTAAAAAGGCGCTTTTAGTCAAAATTTTTTGGACAATATTTTGCTCAAGTGCGAGCGTTGGATTAAATTCTTTTAAATACGCCGGAATTCCCCCCAAAAGGGCGTAAAATTCTAAAATTTTAGAAAATTCCGCGGTAGGATAAAAGTTTTTTGACTCCCTAAAGCTAAAAGGATCAAGTATCCACTGCGATGTCCTTCTGCCGTACAGTGGCGATTTATGCGCCAGCGTATGTTTTTGCATCATTGCAATGCTGGAACCCATAAGTACCAAAACCACTTTTTGGTTTTTTAGCACCTCGTCCCAACCGTATTGAAAATACGAGGGTACGGCGATATTAGAGTGGGCTAAATAAGGAAACTCGTCCACCACAATAATTACAGGCTGGTTAACTTGGGCGAGTTTTGTCCCCAAGTAGTCAAAATACTGTCTCCACGAGGAAAAAGAGTTTGCGTCAATAAAACCCTCACCAAAAAAGTTGCCTGTAATAATGGAAATATCACCTAGTTGTTCCTTTGCGGTGCCTTTTGACGCTAAATAATAGAGTGCGGGTTTATCTTTAATAAAATGCTTGATTAGCTCCGTTTTGCCTACCCGCCTTTTACCATACAGCGCCACAAATTGCGCTTGGTTTTGGGCTTTAGTGTAGGTTTCTTCCAAGAATTTTAGCTCGGCTTTTCTGTTAATAAACTGCGTTGTTTCCATAGGGGTATTTTATATCAAAAACAAGGTATAGTCAATTATGATAAATAGGATTATGTGGTTTAATGGCTCAACAGCAAGGCGAAATATTTGTCAAATGTTTACCATTAACTCTGTACCTAGAAGCTTTACTTACTAAGTTATAGTTGAGGTTTTAGAATCTTTTTTACCTCGCGATCAAAATCCGAGATGTAGTTTTTGTCCTGAATAACTCTGTATTTTTCATATTCCGATAAAGCAAGAGTCTGTGCTACTTCGTGGCTTACCACCCCAGCGTTGGTCAAAATTTCGTTCTCGTTAAACTTTAGAAATGCGTTAAGCTTTTCTATCCAAGCCTTCATTGTCATGGCTCTACCGCGGGCAGCTTGCATTTCGGCGTAGTCTAAATACATGTTCACAATTCTGTTGAGTTCTGTTAGCTCTTTTTTGTCCAAATAGTTTTTAGCAATAACCACATCACTAGGCATAATTTTTCCTTCCGGCGACCTTCTCCAAGAGGTAAGCCCCATCTTGTCTTTTTTACTGTCGACACGGTTCTTAATAATTTCAGCTGCTGTTTTTCCTGTAATAGCGAAATGGAGTTTGTTTTGGACTGTAGCAAAAAATTGCTTGCTCTCATAAGCTTTGGGGGAGTAATCGATGGCGGTAGCGTAAATATCGGTAATTTTTTGGTAGAGCATGCGCTCGCTAGATCTAATATCTTTGATTTCTTCGTAAAGTTCGTCAAAATATCTTGCACTGTAACGGGAACCGTATTTAAATCTGTTGCTGTCTAAAGCGTAGCCTTTGTGGATGTAGTTTTTGAGAACCCGAGTTGCCCACTGCCTAAATTGCGTACCCCGTTCGGAATTGACTCTGTAACCAACGGCAATAATTGCTTCCAGCGAATACATTTTAGTTGTTCTTTTTATTTCTCGCACCCCCTCTTTTTGAACTACCGAAAAATACTCGGAAGTTGAACTTTCTTCCAGTTCTTTTTCTTTAAAAATATTCTTTAGATGAAGAGCAATATTATCTACAGAACACCCAAAAAGCTCTGCCATCTTTTTTTGGGTTAACCAAATGTTTTCCTCGGCGAACATAACCTCTATATTTATTGCTCCGTCGGGTGATTGGTAAAAAGCAATTTGGTTGTCGGGGAGTTTTTTCATGATAACATCATTATAAACCCGAATAAAACACAAATTCAATGGGTAACATGTTCGTACAATTTGTATGGCGTTTGCGGGCGGAGCATCCGGGAGCAACCGCATTTAGTTAGATGCTCTTTCCGGTTTTTGATGCCCTGCGTTTATAGCGTCCTCAAGAAAACGCCAACAACTCTTGAGTAATAGTACCTTACTGCGGTGATAGTACTAATTGGTTGATATTAAGGTATCAAAATTTGACGGGTTAGTCAAGAAAAATATGTTCGACTTAATGAAGAAAGAAACATGTAAACCCCGTTATCAAAGGCTAAAAACAGGGTTTTATAGGAATACGCAGGTTTTGTTAGAGATTGTTTGGGGGGAAAAGATGCAGAGGCAGTTAGCTTGTTTACAAAAACCGTTAAAAGCGGACTTCTTATAGAAGGATAAAAAAACCACCCACTAAGGGGTGGCAGAGCCTAGATCGAGAGATCGTCCGCCATACGGTCGGGTTTTAGCTCGGATTTGGATATTTTATACCACACCCACGAGTAATAATCAATTCCAGGGTTCTAATTTCAAATGCAACAGTTAAAATATTTGGACGACGGAAAAAGCCCTTTTAGCCATAAGCCCCTAAAGAACAACGCGATTTCTTTTGCGATTGCGGATAGTGCTGTAAATTAAGTAACCAACGCAAACGACTGATGTGGTACCAGAGATCCCCGCGCCAATATAAAACAACCTTTGAGGCCAAAATTCTATAATAAGTTTCTTTTAAACAGGTATCTGGACTACTTGAAAACAGCGCGACGATCCTACCTACCCAACGAAAAAATATAAAACCCATTACCAATTTCCTTAGGCTCACCGTATAGTTCAACCAGGGCGTTTTCTGCTTGGGGACTTTTAGTTTTGTTATAAACCAGGTACCTTGTGTCCGACTTTAAAACAAATCAGTATTGCTGTATGTCAACAAACTAGCGGTAAACTCTTTTGGACTAAGCGTGCCCACATCTACATTCTTTGGATTAAGGATTTCTTTTTTAAAAACTTGAGACCAAAACAGGCTGTAGTAGTCACCCTCCGGATAAAATACCAGCGAGCGTCCGTCCAACTTGGTTAAAGCCCGCACATCTTGCGGAGGGTCGCCCACATTAATTACTGGGATTTTAATAGCAAAAACCACAAAATTAAGTGCGACAAAAGCAAGCACAAACGCAACTCTACAAAGCCTGCCGCGAACTCTAGAATATAAATTTACGACTAAATAGTAGTTGATGACAAGTACAAGCAGATAAATTACCGCTGACCAACGAACCAGTGTTCTAAAAACCGGCACCAGATAGTACAGTGGATAAGAAGGCGTATATATTTTTAAACCGCCAACATTAAAAGACGGCGGACCGGAAATAAGCAAAATAGCGCCGATTATTAGAAAACATTTATTTATAGTCCTTCTCTCATCTTGCGTACCAAAACTCTTTTTAATAACCGACAAGTAAAACATAACAACAGTTCCCACAATAAAATGCCAGCCCATATAAGCCCCCGCCATCTCATCCTCTGTGTAGTTTTGGGTAAAGTAATTGCCGGTGGACTTAAGTTTGTCGTAAAAAGCGTTATGCAAGTTGCCAAAAAATACTGACGAACTTGGAGGAATAACAAAATACCAAGGTCTAAAGCTAAAGTTATACCAGTCCTCAATTGGTCGGTAGACGGTGTTAGACGCCGTTTTGTCGTAATTACCCAGATATGAGTTTTGTTTAAGGTATGGCAGAAAGAACAAAACCACGCCAATAATTACAGGGATCAAAAATTTGGCGACATTTAAAAGCTTTTTATCCAGAAGATACCAAAGTCCTACAAGTATTGTATTAAAGAAAGCGTAATAACTGCTTAAGCATAGAAAGAGGAAGTTTAGGAGTCCTAAATAAAAAGGTTTTGTGTTTTTTAATAACAAATAAAGCGTTAGGGGAAAAATAAAGATTGGATAGAGATTGGGTGTAAAGGAGATGATTCTAAAGAGAAAATAAATAGAAAGGGTATTTACTAAGGAGAATAGAACAGCAAGAGCCCTGTTTTTTTGGACATTATTAAACAGCAGATAGTTGGAAAAGATGCTAAGGGCCATATATAAGAGCGTCAGTAAATTTACACCGGTAATTATCCCGAAGACTGCTATAAACCCTCTTGGAATATAGTTAGATAGAAAATCTATTGACCGGGGCGTCACGATATTCCAGTCCTCTGTCGAAGCTTCGTAGAAAACAGAGCTCATATCGTTGTATTTATAAAGGATTAGTAGCGCGGGATTGTTCATCTATGTTGTTTATTTTTCAAGACAGCCATTGTTGAACAGCTTATTAGAACTGTTGCCAAGACGACTGTATAAATTTGAGCAAAGGGTCTGTCGGACCAAAATTTAGCTCTAGCATTCTTTGTCAGTTCACCAATACTAAACTGGTAGATAATCTTTGGGTACTCGTTCTTTTGGGTTATTGGTAGGTCGGCTTCTGCGATAATAAAGCTGTTATCGTTATTTAGAAACTGTCTAGTATCTATTTCAAAACTAATTTCGTTTAATTGATTCAGTTGTATAGTGTTTGGAAGCATTACCCTTTTGTAACCCTTATAAGGAAAATCGGATAATTTGATCTCGACCACTTCGGATGCTGGCACCCAGCTCCCGTTTTCTTTAATTTTTACATGTACAAAAGCGTTTAATTTTTCTGCGTCTAGTGTATAGTAACTCTTGTCTGTGAATATTAGAATGCCTGCAATGTAAAACCATGTAGGTTTGTAAACAATTCTTGTAATGCCTGGAAGTTCTTTAGAAACTATGTGTGGGTATAGATACCCTACAAAGTTAAAACGCCCGTGTTTAATGCATACGGTAGAGATACTTATTGTCGCTATTATAACTATTACTAGTTTTTTATTTACTGTCATATAATATCGTTTTTACTAGGTAGGCTGTATGAAGTATTAAAACCACAAAAATTGTGTGGGTTAGATTTATTAGATTAGGTACGGTAAGGGTTTCTAGAAACTGTTCTTTGAACATCAGGTAACTGTTAGCAAAAGCAGGGTTTATGGCTTCAGTGAAAAGACATACGCTGGTATAACAACCGTAATAAGCATCCACCAACAGGATAAAAGGCACGAAAGATAGGAAATATGGTAGCAAAAAGTTTACTTTTCGGTTAACCAGCACGGTTGTGATCGGTGTAAGCCACGCTGTGTACTGAGGGTGAAAAATTGTTAGCCCAAAGTAGGCTAAGGTTGTAAATGAGATGTAGGCTATTAGCCTTGTGTAAACCAAACTCTTCTTTGTTCTATCTCTCCACGCAGAGAAGATAAGTAGAGTTAGAGTTACTATAAATACATTTATAGATATAAAACCTTCCCCAACCCTTGCCATCAATGCAATGTTTATATACTCGTCTATAGCTTTACCCCCGCCTAATGTTATAACCACAAGGTGTGTTATGATTACAGGTAATAAATACAATAATGTTTTTACTAGAAGGTCACATCTGTTTTTAATTGAATATAGTAGCAAAAACGGTAAGTATAAAACAAACCAAGGTCGATAGGATGTAGCTACACCCAGCACCAGTACGGGTATGGGATGGTATGCGTAGTGCCTGAGTTTATACACTGTAATTAAAGTAATTGTGGTAAAGAGGATAGGAAAAATTTCATACCTCCCCCACATATATACGCTATATAATAGGAACGGGTTAAGGTAGTGTAAGCTGGATTGTGTAAACCTATTCAAATTGAAAGAATAGGTTATGA
>CAZBAJ010000007.1:0-49462 GCA_964490125.1 uncultured Candidatus Saccharibacteria bacterium | reverse complement strand
ATAACCTATTCTTTCAATTTGAATAGGTTTACACAATCCAGCTTACACTACCATTCATTCTTTAGCTTTTCAATAATTTCCTTATGTTTGTCCGTAAATTTTTGTTGACCGAATTATAGCCTATTGTAAGCATAAATGCCCGAGTGATGCTAAGATAACAATGCAGGAAGCAGGTTGACCGCTCTTTGCGTAAGCATTGGGAGGAAAGTCCGGACTGCGTAGAGCAGGGAATGGGGCGAAAGCTCCAGCAGGAAACTGCCGGTGTCAAAACCTGAAAAGGCGGAGAATGGTGGGTGAATTAACATCCTCCAAGAGCAACAGTGACGATTTTTACTCTAAATCGCAAGACATGAGTAAAAGTGCAACGGGCAATCCCACCCGCGGAAACCCACGAACTTGGCATTTGAGCTTGCTCGGCGAGCCAAAAAGATGGGTATTAGATAGATGGTCGACTAAAACAGAATCCGGCTTACTCGCTTCCTGCGTAGTTTAAAATCCGTTTGACAATAACATAGCCAATCATTACGCAAGGCACTGCAACCAAAGTCCCCACAATGCCAAAAAAGTTGGTAAAGGCGATAACGGAAATTAGAATAACCAGCGGACTAAAACCGGAAACTTTTTGCATAATTCTTGGGACTAATAAATTATTTTCCAACTGCTGAATTAAAATACAAAGCCCTGCCACAATAAGTCCTTTGATTGGTGATTGAGTAAAGGTTATTGCCGTAGCCAAAATTCCGCTAATTACGGGACCTATCATGGGTACAAACTCCAAAAGTCCAGCAATTACTGCTAAAGCTAGCGCGTACTCTATACCTACAGCCGTGAAACCGGCAAAAGAAGCAAGTCCTACAACTAACATAAGGAGTGCCTGACCTTTAATCCATTGGGAAACAGAAACTTCGATCTCGTAAATGGTCTCTTCTATTTCGTCGCGCAAATTTGGTTTAAACAGGGAAAGTAGCGTGGATTTAATGTTCTCCCAGTCCAAAGACATGTAGAGCGACAAAAAAAAGACGGAAATTAGAAGCGCCATGTTTGAGAAAACGGAAAACGAGATTGACAAAACATTAGAGGTAATTTGGGCAATTTGAGGGATAAGATCCGCCGGTGAAAAGCCAAACTGCTCAAAACCGCCTAAATTTGCCAGCATACCTGGCAGGTTTTCTATAAGCCTGCGGACCTCTTTAATAAGTGGCGGAATGCCTATGGTAAAAAGTCCGGACCCTAGGGCGATAAGAACTATATAAACCGCATAAACCGCAAATCCCCGTTTAACGCGTCTTTTTACCAACCGCTTAACTGATTGCTCTACCGCGGTGGCAATAAGTAGGGAAATTCCTAAAATAGCAAAAACACTACTCATGCGGTACGCCACATAGCCTAAGAGCGCCACACCGGCAAAAACCAACGCTGTTTTAACTGAAATTACAATATCCCTATCCATGTAACTTTGATTCTACTAGAGAACTGACCTCCGCGTCAAAGTTTTTTTGGGTAATGTCAAACCACTTGATTTCTTGATTGCGTTTAAACCATGTTTGTTGACGGCGGATATAAGAGTGCATATCAAATTTTGCGCGCTCCTTGGCTTTCTCCAAGGTTGCGTTCCCCGCTAAATAATCTAACGCGCTTTTGTAAATTAAGCCGTTTAATCTGTGCGACTTGAGAAACTGTTTTTGAATATTTTTGACCTCTTCGAAAAGTTGGTCGTTAAAAACCTGTTCCACCCAACTGTCCGCGCGACTGTATAAAACTTCCCGACCTGCGGTTAATCCAATGTAAATTGTTGGCGTTATTAGTTTCCGTATATTATTTTCTCGTCGTTGTTCTTCATGCTCTAATCTCTCTTGGTTTGAATTTTTATCTTCATGATTAGTGTTGGTTCTTTGACTTGCTTTCTCTATTGCCCGTACAAGCCTTGCCGGATTTCTAATGTCAATTGATTTATAGGTTTCCCCGTCTAAAGATAAAAGTTTCTCTGCCAACTCATCGACAGAAAGTAACTCTAACTCCTGTCGTAACTTCATGTTAGGTCCGCCACCCTCTAAAACATTTTTCCCTGTAATCGCATCAACATAAAAACCCGTCCCACCAACTAAAAATATGTTTTTCCCGTCAAGAGAAATCCGCGGGAAAAGTTTTCCACAGTAATTTTTGTAATCGTAGGCAGAAAAATACTCATCTGGATTAACCAAATCATATCCGTAGATATTAACACCGTCTAATATCCAGCTGTCGTCCGTTTTTTTAACCTGTTGCATGGCTTCTCCCGCGGGAATTTTTCCGGTACCAATGTCCATGTGTCGCACAACTTGTCTGGAATCCGCAGAAACTATCGAACCGTTAAATTGCCTACATAGTTTTATCGCCAGGGAAGTTTTACCCGTACAAGTTGGTCCTACTACAACAATAGTTTTTACTTTGTTCATAATACTTTTAAACTTTCCCTCCAGACTCTGGTTAAATACGCGTGTCGCCACTTTTTTTCTTTTCTTTCCACATCGTCCTTATACAATTTGTCCGCTAAAGTACCTTTGCGAGGCGAATACATAGAAATAAACGCTACTTTAAATTGGACTTTTTTGAACAAGTTTACGGTGTCCATAAACTGCTCCCTGGTTTCGCCCGGAAAACCCACAATAATGTCTGTGCCTAATTCGATGTCCGGCACCGCCTCCTCAATTTGTCGTACTAAATCTATAAATTCCTCCACGGTATGCCGACGATTCATTTTTTTGAGCACCTCGTTGTTGCCAGATTGCACCGCAATATGTAGGTATTTTGACATTTTTGGCAGTTTTAAAACCTGAACCAGCTCTTTGGTAAAATCAAACGGGTTGGACGAGATAAACGCCAACTCCTTAAGACCCTCCAACGCGTGGATTTCTTTCAACAAGTCGACAAAGGGAGTCGGACGACTTTCTCCCGCCCGAATTTTCATTTTTTCTTCCACACTTAAACCCCAGGAATTAACATTTTGCCCGCACAACATAACCTTTTTATATCCCCGTCCGATAAGGTTCTCTACTTCCCGCACAACATCTTCTTTAGATCGAGTTATTTCTTTACCCCGCGAGTACGGCACCACACAATAGCTACAAAAATTGTCGCAACCGGTGGAAATATTTACATAAATAAAATCTTTGTTGTTTTTATCAGACTCGCCTTGGACATCCTCCGCATCCACCTCTTTACCGGTATTTCTATTGTTATTATCGAAGCTATCGCTAACAAATCCAACAACCGGGCTGATCGTTTTAAAATCGATTTTTTCTGTCGACCTTAAAATATTTGGCAGATTATGTATTTCTGCAGGACTAATATAAGCGTCAACCCAAGAAATTTTTCTCTTTAACTCATTAAAGACGACTCTCTTGCGCTCCCCCACCGCCGAACCTACCATACAACCAGCCAAAATAATCATGGGCTTTTTACCAAATTCTTTTTGGACTTTTTTCACTACCTTGCCAATGCCGTATACTTTATCCTCACTTTTCTGTCGGACAGAGCAGGAGTTTATTATCAAAAGGTCGACATTACCAAGCACATCCTCTAGCAACTCGTCCTCCCTTACCTCCCTCATCTCGGAACCGTTACTTACTTTTCCCTTGGGTACATACCTTTCCCACCCCAGAGCCTCCAAAATCCCACCCATCGTTCCGGAGTCGGCAATATTTGCCTGACATCCAAAGGTTTTAATGAAATATTTCTTGGGTAAATCCATGACCGGCTAATTATACAGCCTTAAAATACGACTTCGTTAACTTTAGAAGCCACAGTTGCGACTTCTATTTCTTGCGAATTCTCCGGTTGTCTCAGGTCAAGCATGATCTTGTTTGCGATATGCTTTGCCAACTCCACCGGTACCGCGTTTCCAATCATTTTATAACCATCAGCTACATCTTTATATTTAAAAATGTAACCGTCAGGAAATGTCTGGATACGAGCACACTCCCGTACGGAAAGCCTTCTATATAAATGCTCCGTTCCCGGCACAAAAACTCTTTTATTTTCCGTAATAAACTTCATTTTAGGGGCTTGGGGGTGGATTGGAGCATGGCGACCACCAGCTTGAATTGTAAAAGAAGGCTCGTCCCAAGATCTAACCCGATTTCTGGACATGTAAATGGTAGAAAACCCGCCGGTCATATACTCGTGGTTTGGAGTTACTAAAGAGTCGCCATTAGTTTTATTGAAAGGTTTTGCCGAAGCCGGAACGGGAAGGTCTTTTATAGCATCTCTCAAGACAGGCTTATAAACCAGCGGTAGCGGAAAATTAAAAATAGATCCCACTTTTTCCTTATGATAGCCTACAACAATGACTCTCAATCTGTCCTGCGGAACTCCGTAATCATGGGCATTTAACAGTTTATAACTTACATTATAACCAACCTCCTCAAAGTTGGTTATTATATTCTTAAACGCCTCTTGGTGTCGTGGCAAAAGAATACCGGAAACATTTTCCGCCAAAAAAACAGTGGCTGTTTAACTTTTAAAATCCTAATGTACTCGTAAAAAAGTTGCCCGCGCTTGTCGTTAATTCCTCTACCAGCGCCCGCCTCACTCCAACTCTGACAGGGTGGTCCACCGATTATTCCATCACAGTCGGGAATTTCTACCACAGATATATCTCTAACATCTCTTTTGTCTAATTTAGTTTTTGGGAAATTGTGCTCAAAAGTCTCCCAGATGGATTTGTCGAATTCGTTTGCCCAAAGCACCTCAAATCCGGCTTTTTCAAAACCTAAGTCCAATCCGCCTGCACCTGTAAATAACGATACTAATTTCATAATTTTGTATAACTTAATAATTTATCCTTTTTCCCACAATTCTAGAATCGGTGGGGTTAGTATGACACCAAAAGTCTTTGATGTAATATTCCCGACAATCCACTATTTGCAAACATTATACTTATAATTCATGTACTATATACGCGTATAAAGACGGGTTACAATCGCACCATACCGCGGTGATTAATTATAAGGTCG
Source organism: uncultured Candidatus Saccharibacteria bacterium (assembly GCA_964490125.1). GTDB lineage: Bacteria > Patescibacteriota > WWE3 > UBA101185 > UBA10185 > JBBAAW01. The sequence continues at coordinate 44,468 of CAZBAJ010000007.1, read as the reverse complement.
GCAAACCCGTATAGCAGTATGATGAATAATAAAATGTATCCAATTTTAGGTCTAATAAATAACAATACCGACACGATTAAAAACAGAAGACCTTCGACCAAACCGATGAGGTTACTAGGAATAAGTAACATTCCTACGGCTGTTATAAACAAAACAACTCCGAGGACATAGGTCGGTAGTTTAGCAATAATAATCGGTATTGACTTGACTGGCATACACCTATACTAACAAAACGAAAGCGTTAAGGCATTCTGCAAAACAAGGGAGTAGAAAAACGCGCGTGCCAAATTATCGCGCCGCCGATTTGGCAAAAGAACACGGGGTTTCGCCTTACAACCAAAGGTTTTTGAGCAGTATTTGCTAATAAATTGGGTGGTTGCATCAACTATAAAACTTTGAGATACTAACCTCGTTACATACTATCTACGGGACTCTACAATAAAATCGGACTAGTAAGAAACCTAGAATTTTTTACGAAAGCTATCATGATCGGTGTTACCGTCCTCTTTACTGTGCTAAGTGTAGCAATTGCGGTCTTAGCAAGAAACACCGCTTTCTACAAAAATAATTTTATTAATAGGTGTACATCCAAAGATGCTGACTTTGTGTTTAGTAAAAGGGGCTATGCAGATTTCCCTTTCTTTATCAAAATACCAGATAACGACATCAACCCAATATTCACATCTATCGATTTTAATCTGGAAAAGGGTGTTTTTGATGAGACGGGTAATTTTACGAATTATAACGAGAAAATATTGAGCGCATACGATAACAAAAACCCAACCTTTAAATGTACCCAAACCTTTAAATTCGCAACATTAGCCGATGGAGATCAACCAGTCTACAAAGTACTTTCTGAAAAAAACGGTGTTATTGAAGAGCTATTGAGTTCTACTGTTACAATAACTTTTCTCAATAACATCAATAAATATTTATATGAGAGGCTTGAAAATAAAAAACTGTTCGAACCAGTAGGACGAATAAAATCTTGTGAGTTTAATAGCACTGTAGCGGGTAATAAAGATCTTACCGACAAAGATATTTTCTATATTTATGAGATACATAAGAGGGGTGGCGGGGCGGGGTATAAAACATTCCTGCACAAGCCTTATCAGGAGTTTCCGTTCGCCGGATTTATCGGTAATGGGGCGTATAGTAGTTGTGAAATCTTATTTCTGGACATGTTTGGCAATGTTTATTTCCGATGTGCGGGCGGAGATGATCCAACAATATCGACGGAAGTAAAATCGGTGAATCTAGATAGTGGTAACATATCAGTTGTCCAAACTTGCGACCATAACGACTACGGCACCGTCTGCGATCAGTAATCTTAACAACTCAAACCCCGATTGTGTGGTGTTATTTGGTGGTATCATTTACAGGTGCAAAGTTTTACCGAACAAGAACTAAATCCTCAACAAATCAAGGCGGTTAAGCATTTTACTGGTCCGGCTTTGGTGGTGGCAGGACCTGGTAGTGGCAAAACGCGCGTACTTACCCATCGCGTCGCCCATTTAATAAAGGAGCATCAGGTGTCGGCCGACAAAATTTTGTGCGTAACTTTTACTAATAAAGCTTCAACAGAAATGAAGACGCGGGTGGACAAGTTACTGGACGCTTCCGAGTCACTTTACTGGTGCGGAACTTTTCATGCAATTTGCGTACGACTTCTTAAAAAGGATGGACGGGAAAACGGCGTTGCGCCCAATTTTTTAATCTACGACACCGACGATTCCGAAACTATTATTAAGAATGTTATTAAAGAGCTAGGACTGGATCCCAAACACACTAATCCAAAGGCGGTATTTTCAACTATTTCCAGCGCTAAAAACGAACTTATTACATCTAGCCAATATCACGGATACGCTAGAGGAATCTTTCAAAAAACTGTCGCCCAAATTTACCCCAAATATCAGGCAATTTTAAAGAACAATAACGCCTTGGACTTTGATGATCTGCTTTTTGAAACAGTCAACCTTCTTAAAGCGTCGCCTCAAATTATAGAAAAATACCAAAAGCAGTTTGAATTTATATTGGTTGACGAGTATCAGGATACTAACAAAGCGCAATACCAAATTACCAAGCTACTTTCGCAAAAACACGGTAATTTGTATGTGGTGGGCGACATGTCACAGGCCATTTACAGCTTTAGAGGCGCCGACTATCGAAACATCCTTAATTTTAAAACCGATTATCCTAATGCTCAAGTATACAATTTGGAACAAAATTACAGGTCGACTCAAAACATTTTGGATACAGCAAAACACATTATTAAAAATAACACTTTGCACATTTCACTAAATTTGTGGACGGAGAGGGGTTTGGGAGACTCGCCTTTTTACTACACTGCAGAAAGTGAAAAGGATGAAGCAAAGTATGTTTGCGAGGAAATTAAGAAGTCGGGGAGACCTTACAAAGATTTTGCCGTTTTATATCGCACCAATGCCCAATCACGAACCCTCGAAGAGTCGCTTATTAGAAACAACATCCCATACCGCATTTACGGTGGCCTTAAATTCTACGCGCGCAAGGAAATTAAAGACATTGTCGCCTACCTACGCGTGGTTCGTAATCCAAAAGACAGCGTATCGTGGGAAAGAATAATTAATATCCCTCCAAAAGGTATTGGCGACAAATCAAAAGAGGCTTTAAAACTAAACGGTTGGAACTTGCAGGAAATTGTGGCAAAAACTAACTTGCCTTTTGAGGACTGGATAGACAAGGCGCAAGAAAGATCTACTCTAGAAATTATGGACGAAATAATCAAGGTTACCGGTTATGTAGAATACCTAAATGACGGTTCGGATGAGGCTTTGTCGCGCATAGAAAACATTAAGGAACTACGGAGCGTGGCATCGGAATTTGTTGATCTTGAAGAGTTTCTGGACAATGTGGCGCTGATTGAAAGCTCCGACAAACCACAACGGAAAAACCGACCCGAACAGGATTTTGTATCATTAATGACTATCCACTCCGCCAAGGGTTTGGAATTTCCCGTGGTTTTTCTAGTAGGCATGGAAGAAGGGCTTTTCCCGCATTCGCAATCTTTAGGCGAACTGGCGGAACTGGAAGAAGAACGCCGGCTTTGCTATGTAGCTGTAACCAGAGCCATGGAAAAGCTGTATTTTAGCAATGCGGGTTTGAGAATGTATTTCGGCAACATCCAGTCCAATCCCCCCAGTAGGTTTTTAAGTGAGATTCCTAAGGAAATGCTAAAAATCGTCAAGAATAAAAAGCCTCCTTTGCCCATGAAGAATAAAAGTCTGGTTTACGGCGACGATTTTGAATCGTATAAAAAGGCTATTGACGATTTTTTAGATGGCGCGGAAGATAAAAGAAGGAGAAACTTCTCATGGTAAGCAAAGTGACCGCGAAAAAAGCGTTGGGACAAAACTTTCTGACTGATCCATCAGTCGCACAGTTGATGGTAGAAAAACTTAATGTCCAAAAAGGCGACTATGTTATCGAAATCGGAGCGGGAACGGGAGCGGTTACACAGCAACTTGCACCGATTTGTATTTCCCAAGTCGCACATTTAATCGCCGTGGAATTTGATATCGACCTGATTCCCATCTTAGAGTCAAAGATTCCCCAAAATGAAAATGTAAAAATAATAAACGCCAATATTTTAAACTTTCTGGACGACTTTAAGGTACCGGAAAATGTCCGGTTAACGATGATCGGATCTCTCCCTTATAACATTACCTCTCCACTCATCCATCGGCTGATAAAAAACAAACCGATGCCGGATACCTGCGTCTTTCTGATCCAAAAAGAAGTGGCACATAAGATTTGTATGCAAGCACCTGACTCAAACTACTTCTCTGTTTTTGTCCAAACTTTTTATGAGGCAAATATTCTAAAAATTGTCGACAAGCACTTATTTAATCCTATTCCGCAAGTGGGCGGGGCGGTAATAAAACTTGTCAAAAAACCGCTCGACTCAAATTCCTCGTCTTTGTGGCAAATAAACGATGTTTCCCGTTACGAGAAATTCCTTCATCACGCTTTTTCCCACCCACGCAAAATGCTAAATAAGGTTTTTACTGCTGCAGAATTGGAAAAATATGATTTTATCGGAACGAATCGTCCTCAAGACTATAACTGGAAAAATTACTTTAAAGCCTTTAACAAGTAGACGCTCTCAATAGCATCTTTGGTTGTAAAAGGGCCCAAAGCCGTTTTTATCTCGACCAAGAGCCCTTTAAGCGGCTCGCTTTCTAAACAAACCGCTAGTCTCCTTAATAACCCCACCCATTGGCGGAATTACTAATATAACTTATAATACAAACCAGAATATTATGCAAACCGCAAATCACATAGTTCAGTCGCCCGAGTGGGCAGAATTTAAAACCGCTTACGGTACTAAAACCGTGCGCTGTGGGGATATTTTTTACTCTAAACACCACTTGCCGTTTTCGCCCTATTTTGTGGCATATTGTCCAAAAGTAAATCCGTTTTTAATTGACTGGGACAGGCTTAAGAAGTCGCTAAAAAATGAAAACTGCGTAAGTATAAATTTTGATGTTCCTAATGTAGTTAAAAATACGCCCGAGGCAAAAAACGCGGAGAGTGTGTTTAAAGACCGCTGTATCAAGTCGCCCAAAGAAACTTTTGCCGGAAATACCATACTTTTGGATTTAACAAAAAGTGAAGACGACTTGCTAAAAAACATGCATCCCAAGCACCGCTACAACATTAAACTAGCGCAAAAACGCGGAGTGGTTGTAGAAAAGGCTGAAAAGGACAAGGACTTTGAAGATTTTTGGAACCTGCTGTACTCTACCTCATTACGCCAAAAATATTATATTCACCCAAAACATTATTATCAAAAAATCTGGGAAATACTGTCGCCCAAAGGTATATGCCATATTTTAACATCTAAATACAATGGCGAGGCGCTGTCTTCTTGGATGCTTTTTTCCTACAACGGTGTTTTTTATTACCCTTATGGCGGGTCGTCCGACAAATTACAGAATCTATTTCCTAGCAATCTTCTTGGTTGGGAAGCTATTAAGCTTGGAAAATATCTTGGTTGTCACACTTTTGACATGTGGGGTGCAGCTAAAAACCCTAACGATGAATCTGATCCGTGGTGGGGTTTTACTAACTTTAAACTCAAATTTGGCGGACAGTTGGTTGAATTTATAGAGTCATACGATTTTGTGGTCAATGAAAAAATTTATAGATTGTTTAATCTTGCCAATAACCTAAGATGGAAAATTCTAAAATTCATCAGATAGTCGACATTAGACAATCTCCACAGTGGGGAGAGTACCTTAAATCTTTGGGGTGGCAAAAGCATACTTTAGGCGGTCACAAAAATTTATATTCGCTAAAAACCGGACCCTTAGTGATTGCCAAAATGCAACGCCCGGTAAATCTGTCACTGGTCGACTTAAAAAACCTGGACGAACTCGCGCAAAAAAATCGGTTTGCGTTTGTAAAATTAGAACCCTCGTTAGATCAAAACTTGGATCTTCTAGCCCAGTTGCGCTTTAAAATAAGCATGTCGCCCCTGTGTCCTCCGTCAACAATTTTTATCGACTTAGAAGACAGCGTTGAGAACCTAACAAAAAAGCTTAGCCACAGCGCCAAATATTCCATTCACCGGGCAGAGCGGGAGGGCGGAAAGATAGAATTTTATAAATATCCCAGCCTGGAATTGTTGGACGAAGTCTATCCCGCGTATAAAGAAACCACGCAAAAGCAAAAATTTTTGGGACCAAGTTTTAACGACCTAAAAACCAAAAAAGACCTTTGGGGTGAGCAGTGTCATTTAGCAATTTCCAAAAATGCGCAGGGACAAATCCAAGGAGTTAATATGTATCTATGTTTTAACGACACTGCTTGGTTTATTCACGGCGCCACCTGCAATGAGGCCAGAAAAACCCGCTTTGGCTATTTGCTTCTTTGGGAATCAATTTTGTATCTAAAATCACAGGGTTATAAATTGCTAGATTTGGAAGGTAAAGACGATAGAAGATTTCCCTCATTTACTAAACATTGGGGCGGGTTTTCCCACTTTAAAGAGCGGTTTGGCGGAATAGAAGTGTCTTTCCCCTACCCGCAAATTAAATACTATTCTTTGGCTCTAAAATTCCTATCTAGATTTTACAATTCCACCATCCCACTCTAAAAACCTCTCTGCGCGAACGGACAGAGATCTTTATAGTCGCACCATTCACAATGTTTGCCAGGAGTCGCCGTAAAGTCGCCCGATTTCATAACTTCCACAACCTCCTCCGCCTTACCAACCTGCTCTTTAATTTGCTCCAAAGATTTACGGGAGCTTACCCTTTGACCTTCCTCAACAAAATAAAGTGTTAAAACCTCCGGCCGGTAGCCTAAAGTTTCATAAACTGCCCAAGCGTAAATTGCCGTCTGCATGTCCTTGTCTACATCTTTTTGCTCCTTAAGTTTGCCCGTCTTATAGTCCACGATTTCTACTTTATTCCCCTCAATTCTGTCGATTCTGTCGATTCTGTCGATTCTGCCCGTAGACTTGACTCCCGCTAATTTAAAACTAATATTTTTCTCAATTTCTATTATATTTTTATCGTGGTCCTTTTCCTTGTCGTAATAAGCTTTTAACAATTTTTCCCCGGAGGCAAACCGCTGTTTTCTATGCCTAGCGTCCAAATACCCAGAGTCGTCCCAGTTATTTTTGTAAAGTTCCAACATGCGTTCAAAACTTACGCCGGGTTTAAAAATATTTTCGGTATGAAAATCGCGCAAAGTATTGTGAATAGTATTTCCAAAAGATAAAATGTAGCTTGGTTTTTTAGGAATGTTTAACACATAACTATACTTATACTGTAACGGACAGGTCTGATAAGCAGAAATTCGGCTATAGTTTATGTAGTCTAAAGTAAATGGGCGACTTGTAGGATCTGTATTGCGATAACCTGACTTAACTCCAAACATAGTCTGACTTTCCTTGGTTAGTTTTTTTGGGGCGACTTTTGGAGCAGTGATGCCGGTCTCGCCAATAAAGCCTGAAGCTACAGTATCTCTCTTGCCACCATAATTATCAGCATAGGTTAAATATAAAAACTTTTTTGCCCTAGTCATACCTACATAAAAAAGCCTTCGTTCTTCCTGTAAATGTTCATCTCCTGTAGGCAAGGTCTCTTTAATAAGTTGGTCCGGAATTTCAATGGCGTCGCTTCTTTCTCGTGACGGGAATCTGCCGGCAACCAGATTGACCATAAAAACTGCCTGGTATTCCAACCCTTTTGCGGAATGGATTGTGGACAAATTTACTGTGTCGATGTCTTCAATTTCTGCCTGAGCGGGATTGTCACCAGCTTCAATCATTAAGTCTAAATACTCCATAAAATCCAATATATTGGGTGTGGTTTTGGTGCTTTTGTAATAATCCTTTTCAAAATTCTTGACTTGATCCAAAAACAAATTAAGATTTTTTATGGCTAACAGATTTTCCGCCGTTTCCTCTTTAGTGCAGGAGTTTAACATCCCGGTCTCGCTAATAAGCTTAAATACAAAAGCGGATGGGTTGTATTTTAATAACTCTTTTTGGAACATTTCTATTGTCGAGACTAGCTTTTTAATATCCTCACTCGATGAATTTCTTACGCAGTCCCAAAGCTCCAATTTTTTGAATTTGGCATCAGACAGCAGTCTGGAAATCTCCGACACCGAGATGCCAAATACCGGATTACACAAAACACGATACAAACTAACTCCATCCTGCGGGCTGGCTAAAATCCGTAGCAATGCCAAAACATCCTTGACTTCATCCTTGTCGTATAGACCTCTATTACCTATTAATTGATACGGAATTTCCTTTGCCCGCAATGCCAAAACAAAAGGGTCTAAATGGTTATTTGCCCGCGCTAAAATTGCAATATCCCGATACGACATATCCGGGTTCTCCGCCAAAAGCGTCTCGACCTCCGAAACCACAAAGCTTACCTCGTCGTCCAGTTTTGCAAAATCCTGTACCTGTGGCTTTAACAAACTCTTTTTTTGTGCCGAGACTAGTTTTTTACTTATTCCCAGCTTAACTTCCAAAGTATCCGGGTTATTGTTTTGAATAAGTTCGTAAGCTGGATCCAAAATGTTTTGGGTCGATCGGTAATTCTTAATCAAACTAACCATTTCGCAATTTTCATAATCATTTTTAAAACCAAGTATGTTAGAAACAGCGGCTCCACGGAACTTATAACACGCCTGGCTATCATCCCCTACAACCATTAAGCTTCTTCCCGCGACTTCCCGTAACGGGAAAAGCTGTTTTATTAGCTCGTACTGGGCAAAATTGGTGTCCTGAAATTCGTCCACCATGATGTGTAAAAATTGCTTTTGATACTTTTTTAAAATATTAGGTCGACTGGAAAATAACTTAAGGCACCAAAGAATCAAGTCGCCAAAATCCATATAAGATTTCTGGATCTTTAACTCCTGATATTTTTTGTAAAAAGATGCAAGCTCTAACCATCGTTTTTTCTCGTCATCGTCGCCTTTAAACTCTCGCGCAAACTTTACAAAATCCTCATCATCAATTCCCTCGTCCTGTAGACGGGAAATAAATTTAAGAATTGCAGAAATAAACTTTGTAGGATTCCCTAACGGTCGATAATAATCCAAATCAAAGTCAAACAAATTCTTGCGCACCAACAGCCATTGTTTAGGGTAAGTCAAAATCTCGTAACCAATGTCTAAACCAATCTCCAAACCTTCCTTGCGTAAAATTCTGTCGGCAAAAGAATGAAAAGTAGAAACCCACGGCTCTTTATAGCCGAGTGGCATAATATCACCAATCCTAGCAAGCATCTCTCCCGCAGCCTTCTCGGTGAAGGTAAGGGCTAAAATTGCATCGGGATCCACGCCTTTTTCCTGAATCAAATATTTAACCCGCTCGGTAATTACGCGTGTCTTGCCCGTCCCCGCCCCTGCTACAACAATTAACGGGCCACTTTCGTGCTGAATGGCTTTTTTTTGGTCGGAATTTAATTCTACGGTTTTACTCACCGCACAATTATATCGCATAACTGCCCCGTCTGATTCTGATGTCGTAAACCAAAACATGCGCTATAATCCACTAATCATGTTCGGCAAGCTGTTTGACTCAAATGAGCGACAATTAAATAAGATCCGACCTCTAGTCGCCCAGATAAACGCGCAAGAAGAGTGGGCAAAAAGCCTTAATCAAGAGCAGGTGGCTAACCAAACCAATCAGTGGGTTGACGAATTAAGAGGTAAAAGCGACGAGGAGCAAAGGCTGTTTTTAGAAGAGCTTTTGCCTAAAGCCTACGCATTGGTGCGGGAAGCAAGTTTACGAACGCTAAAAATGCGCCATTTTGATGTCCAGCTCCTGGCGGGAATAGTGTTGCACCAAGGTAAAATTGCGGAACAAAAAACGGGTGAGGGTAAAACTTTAACCGCCACTCTGCCTTTGTATTTAAACGCACTAACCGGCAAAGGCGCCCATTTAGTAACCCCCAACGACTACCTTTCCCGTCACGGCGCAGGATGGATGGGTCCTATTTACAATTATCTTGGGCTTAAAGTTGGCGTTATTATGCAAGAACGGGCTTTTGTGTACGACGAATCTCACGATAATCCGGAATTTCAAGACGCGTATTCTAAACGGCTTCGTGAGACACCCCGAAAAGAGGCTTATCAATGTCACATAACTTACGGTACTAACCATGAATTTGGGTTTGACTATCTGCGCGACAACATGGCTAGGACCGTCAACGATGTTGTCCAAACCAGTCCTAATGGGGAGTACGGTGCGCACAACTTTGCTATTGTCGATGAAGTTGATTCCATTCTAATTGATGTCGCACGAACCCCGCTTATTATTTCTACCACTGCTCAAAAACCCTCGGAACGCTATCACAACGCCAACCAAATCGTCAAAAACTTAATTAAAAATCAGGACTACGAAGTCGACGAAAAATTTAGAACATCCACGCTTACGGATTTGGGTATCCGCAGAATAGAAAAAATGCTTGGCGTGACAAATTTGTACGAACAGGATTTTGAAATGGTCCACCTGTTGGAACAAGCGCTTACCGCCAATTCCCTTTACGAGAAAGATAAAGATTATGTTGTTAAAGAGGGTCAGGTAGTTATTGTGGATCAGTTTACCGGGCGACTTTTACCCAGCAATCGCTATTCTCACGGACTGCACCAAGCTATTGAGGCAAAAGAGGGCGTTACTATTCAACAGGAATCGCGCACGCTGGCGGAAATTTCCTACCAAAACTATTTTAGAATGTATAAAAAACTTGCCGGTATGACGGGTACAGCAGAAACGGAGGCAGAAGAATTTTATAAAATCTATAAACTAGAGGTTGTGGCTATTCCGACTAACAACGCTATGATCAGAAAAGATCTAAACGATGTTATTTACAAAACAGAAGCGGCTAAATTTAAAGCTGTGGCAGATGAAATAGCAGAAAGAAGTCAAAAAGGTCAACCTATTCTGGTTGGTACAACCTCGGTAGAAAAATCCCAAATGATTCACGAACAATTAAAACGCCGGGGCGTTCCGCATGAAATTTTAAACGCTAAAAACCATGAACGAGAAGCTTTAATTATTGCCCAAGCAGGTAAAAAAGGCGCGGTTACCGTGTCCACCAATATGGCTGGTCGTGGTGTAGACATAATTTTAGGTGGGGATCCTTCCACACCGGAAGAACAGGCGGAAATTAAAGCTTTAGGAGGACTTCATGTGGTTGGTACAGAACGCCACGAATCCCGTCGCATAGATAACCAGTTAAGAGGGCGTTCTGGCAGACAGGGGGATCCGGGTTCTTCGCGGTTCTATATTTCTTTGCAGGACGACTTGATGCGTATTTTCGGTGGCGACCAGATGAAGAATTTAATGGACCGGTTTGGCATGGAGGAAAACACTCCGCTGGAGGCGGGTTTGGTTAGTCGCTCAATAGAAAATGCTCAAAAAAAGGTTGAGGGTTTCCATTTTGACAGCAGAAAACACGCTGTGGAAACCGACGATGTGCTTAATATTCACCGCGATGTGGTTTATAAATTGCGTCGGAAAATATTGTCTTTTACAGAACTGGCTGACGGAAGTATGACGGAATTACCCGACCATATTAAAGAAAATTCCGATTGGATTGTTGCAAAACTAGCGGAACAAACAGAATTGTCGCAGGAATTTTGGGACAAAATGCGTAATGGCTTTGGAGAAATTCCATGGCATTTAATTTTTGCGGAAAACGCTTTGCCGGTAATTGATATAAACTGGATGGATCATTTGGTGGACATGGAGCAGCTACACGAGTCATCCGCCCTTAAAACATACGCCCAGCGCGACCAGTTGGTGGAATACAAAACGGAAGGTCACGCCAGATTTGAACTTTTGGTTAAGCGTATGTACAATGAGATATGGCAAAGACTCCAAGGTATAGAAGCCCAAGTGAGCCCTGCTACATCAACTATGCGACCAGGTCAGAGACCTTTGGGCAAGCAGACCGACAGCTTATTAGCGATGGGTCCCGTAAAATACCAGCACGGCGAAATTCAAAGCGGTGTGACGGTGGCAGACGACGCACCGAGAGGGTTTAAGGTAGAGGAAGTAAAATCCGGACAGCCGAAAGTAGGTCGCAACGATCCCTGTCCTTGTGGAAGTGGGAAAAAATTCAAAAACTGCCACGGGAAAGGTTGAAAAGATATCTCCATATTCAAACCCATTCTGTGCTGGGTAAAATTGAATATATAGTGCTACAATAAATAGATATGGAAACTGACAAATTTCAAAAATCGCATGAATATTATATAGATCTTGCTAGAACCTCCCCGAAAGTTTCCGAAGATGAGATGACAGAAAAAGAAAAAGTTCAAGGACACAATCAATTTGGCAACAACTTTTATCTTCTTTTTATCGCAAGGTTGGAGAGAGAGAGATCCTAATAACCACACGGAACTTGAAGAAGTATATTTGGATAATATGGAAGCGCGCTATAGCGAGCATTGGCAACGCTTCTTAAGCAAAAATACAGAACTTATTGAAAAAATCGACCTTGGTATTGCAGGGCTTGCCCCCTATCAGCAACTTTGGAGACATTACCGAGATTTACTTTGCGATAGAGTAACCGACGGAAACATGTATTTAGATAACGATTTTGAAGCCCTAGGAAGTGAAATTGAAGCCGTCGGAATACAGGCATGGCGTGAACTCAATCCTAATCTAGAGAAGGCTGCAGAACAGATGAGACTAGAAGGAATAAATCCAGAAGAGTTTTTTAGCTAACAGTATTAAATCAACCTAAGTTCTTGAAAAATGAGTCAAAATACCTATCAGGCGATTTTGCGAGCTGAAATGTTGGGTTCGCGACCGTAGTTGGGAAGTTTGGCTTCAGTCGAAGTTATTTTTCCTGTGGCGAAGTTAAAAGTATTGGCAATAGCTGAACCGACTTTTAAACCTGTAAAAGAATCGCCGGGACCTTCGAAATAATCGACGAAAACATCTTCCGGCTTAAGTTGGTGTTTGGTAAGCAATTCTCCGATACTGGAAACTACATCAAAGTCGCCCTCTTTATGATCCAAAACCTCGTCGTCCTTATACAAAGTAATCTTATTTAAATACCGCTTTGACGTGTCTAAATAGATTTTATACATAAATTTAGATTGCTTCGCTCACTGCGTTCGCTCGCAATGACAAAACCAAAACTCACTATGACATAAACCTCCGTTACAATTACAAATCGTTCAGCCCTTCCACAATTATACGCCTAGTGTTTTCATCAATCGTTGTAAAATAAAGCTTAACGACACTTGGTGGCAGGATTTCCCTTGCTAATTCAGGCCATTCTATTAAAACTAGAGAATGTGATTCTGACAGCATTTCTTCCAAGCCTAGATCCAAAACCTCCTCTTTTGAAGTTAGGCGGTAAAGATCCACATGATGGATAGCATTGATAGATTGCTTCGCTTCGCTCGCAACGACATTATTATTCGCAATGACAGCAGTACCCTCGATGACGGGATGGGACGCCCGACTCGTCTGATCTAGGCAGGTCGTCCGCAAATACCGCCGGTGAATTACAAAAGTCGGACTTTGCACCCGGGAATCAAAACCCAACGCTTTTACCAAAAAAGAGGTAAAGGTGGTCTTACCTGACCCCAAGTCGCCAAAAAGAGCCAAAACCATACCCGGCTTAACCTTTTTAGCTAGGGTTTGAGCCAATTCTGCAGTTTCTGCGGTAGATGTGGATAAAATTTCCATAATAATAACGCACCAAATGTGGCGCCAGCTAAATCAATAACAACATCCGATATTTTACCACTTCTTAAGGGCGTAAAAAGCTGGTGGTATTCATCAAACAGGCCGTAAAGTCCGGATAGCAAAACAGCCAACCACAAACTGCCTGTCGCTCTATAAAAAGATACGCACAAAGCCCCGTAAATAACAAAATGCACCATTTTTCTGGTCGACCTGTCCACCTGATAATCCTGCGAAATCTTCATGTCGGATCTGGACGACGACCAAAATAGAAACGCGCAAATTAGAATGGATGGAAGCCACCTTTTAACCAAAGCCATTAGGTGATTTTAGCAGACCGTAAAGAAAAAAGGCAGGAGAGAGATACCACAGGTAAAGTTTTAGCGGATCTTTGCTTTTGTCATGACTTTTGTTGACATTTGAGTCTGGGCCAGTAACATCCTCCGATTTTAGTTGGATTACCGAGTCGTCTACATCGCCTTTAATCAAGTTGTCGTTTAGCAAATCCGTATATTTTTTATAGTACGCCGTTCCCCAAATTTTCTTGACCGGTGTAGGGTAGTTTTTACCTGTTAAAGTGTCGTAAATTACAAAGTTCAGTAACAAAGGATTCTGCGAACTTTGTACCCCATTGAACTTAACCGTCATTTCCTGGCGTAAATACGGTAGTGTGCTGTTAAAATCCGTCATGCCTATGTAACGATTTAATTCCGTACTAAAAATCTCCACCGCCCCGCCTGTAATAAAAGGTCTAACTGTAAGACGCTTTTGATTCTTCATTTCGAAGTCTTTAATGTCCCAAACAAACTTAACCTTAACTTCCTGCCCGTCTTTAAGCATATTGTCCGACAATTGAAAGTCAAAATAACCCGAACTCTGGTTCTGTGCCAAACAGGGAATCGAATCGAAAACCAATGCAAATGCTACGATAGTAATAGAAAACGCTAATCCAAGAAACTTCATGCTCGCAATTTATACTCGGGTTTTAAAGTCGTCAAGATCTTGACTTCTAGTTTCAATAGAATTTGTTGTTATTTGGGGGCTAATGTATCTAAAAATTTTCAATTAGAAAAGATTATTTTTAAATCTTTATTTATATACGATTCTAGCTGGGGTTTTAAAACACTTCTCTCAATCAAATCCACAGGCCTATTAAATAAACTTTCGAACTCTTGAGCAACACCGATATGAGAAAGCAAACCTTTAACAGAAGACTCCTTTGAATAATCTACTAACAAATCTACATCGCTATTTGCACTAAAATTACCTCTAGCAAAGGAGCCGAAAAGTGCCAAATAAGAGATGCCGTATTTGTTGCAGATTTTTTCTAGTTCTTTTTCGTCATATTGCATAAGTTGATTATATTATGACGACTGTGTAATTAATATCTAAAATGCTAATATGCTCCTGACTTAGAGTGTTCGTGTTTCCAAGGTTCGATCTTCTCGGATTCGCATTTCTGATACTCCTTATGAAAGATGGTCCCGCCGGTGAGTAAATTCATGTTGTACTTTTTTATCAAAGCTTGTATCCTCTTGTCCAAGATTTCCCGGTATTCCTTATTCTGCGAGTCGTAAAACTTTTTAATAATTTCCGGCTCAATGTCTTTCATTTCCGCAAGTAATCTGGTTCTAATATAGTTAGACAAATTCAAATGCTCCAGAAAAATGTCGCGCGTACCCACACCGGCAAGTTTTTTGAACACATTTTCCAGCTCATCCTCAAACGCCACAAAGTGCGGAAGCAACGGTCCAATAAACGCGTAGGTCCTAATTCCGTTTTTATTAAGCATTTCCAGCACGGTAAATCTTTGTGATACATTGGGGGCGTGCTTTTCAAAATACCGCGAAACCGAATCGTAGCAGGATGTGACCGTTAAGCCAACCACAACATTTTTAAGTGACTTTAAAATATCAATGTCCCTAAGAACCAAGTCCGACTTTGTGAGGATTGAAACATAACCCTCAAAACCATAGTCCCTAAGAATATCCAGGCATTTCCTCGTAAGCTGATATTTAGCCTCCATTCCCTGATACGGATCCGTAACCGAGCTAAAAAATATCTCCAGACCTTTGCCTTTGTTTTTAAGCTTCGGAAGTTCTTTTTTAAGGAGGTCGGGCGCGTTGATTTTTGCGTATACGAAGGTTCCCCAATCCTTGATGCTTTTATCCTTAAGGAACCTGCCCATAAAACTAGCGTAGCAATAGGTACATCCGAACGCGCAACCTGTGTACGGATTTATTACATAGTCGATCCCCGGTATTCCGCACGGAGACAGTATAGATTTTGACCGAATTTCCTTAACTTCCATATAAAAGATTTATAGAACCACCTTTACAGCAAGTGAAGCTTTCTCTTTCCACTCATCTAACAACTTTGTGTCGCCTACAAAATTTATCAGATTTTCTAATACCTTTAATGCTTTACCGGTCTCGATAATTTCTCTAGCTAAAAGTACACCATCCTTAAAACTAACTACTTTACCCATCGCAAAAAATGCGGCGGAAGCATTGACCAAAACTAGATCCTTTTTTGGACCATTTTCCTTACCATAAATGATTCTCAAAAAGTCTATAAAATTCTGCTCCCTACCACCTGTAAGAATATCCGTTACTTTGGCTTTTTTAATCCCAAAGTCTTCAGGAACTAATTCGTATTTTTTAAACTCATCTCCCGTCTGTTCTAAAACAAGCGTCTTTCCAAAATTGGAAACTTCAGGCAAACCACCTTCTCCATGAATAACTAGGGTTTTCTCGTTCCCAAGTTTTTGAAACAGCTCACCTAAAATCATTAGGTATTTTTCAGAGTAACAGCCGTAAATACGCCTCTTTAAATTGGTTGGTGAATACGCAAAGGCGGCTACATTAAAAGGACTTCTGATTGCTAAACCCTTCTCTCCATATATAAGTCGTGCTAATTTAGAACGATTTGCAAGATTTGGACTCAAGGCAGATAAGAACACGGGGCAAATGCCTATATTCTCTAAGGTTTCTTCGACTTTTTCCTTCGTTAAAGTGAAAACATCAATTCCAAACCCCTTAAAGATATCGGCGCTTCCTGTGGGACTCGTAATTCCAAACATCGCCTGTTTAGCTACTGTGAAACCTGCCGATGCAACAACAAAAGAAGCTAGCGTACTTACATTTATGGTTTTTATCTTGCCCCCACCGGTCCCCGAAAGATCGGTTATTTCATCAGATTTTACCTTCGGTTCTAGCTTTACCCAAATCTTTCCAGTCCTACAAAGACCGAGTAACTCATCCGATGTTTCACCTTTTGTGTGTAAAGCTGTACAAAAAGCTAAATAGTGGTAGCCCTCTTTATCGTAAGTGAATATATCGTTGAAAGCTTTTTCCGTTTCATCGGCAGTTAGATGAACTCCATCGACTACCTTGGAGATAGCTTGAGTAGCAATTTTCAGTTCTTCTAACATTGGTGATATTTTAACACCAATGGCAGTAGTTATCTAATATGTAGGTAGTAACTCACAACCCCATCACCATGGTCAATGGCGGCGTAGTTTATGCCAACGCTTCCATAACAACCCTGCACGCTTTTAACATAAATACCGTCGTCGGGAGCGGTTATTTTAATGTTATCGTCCACCATATCGATTCCAGTATGCAGTCCGCCGGAATATCTCCACGACCACGGGGTTTTCCCAAACCTTTGGGTAATTTGCGGACTGTCCATTGGCCAATCCCAATCACCCTTACCGATCTTGGTAACACCGGTTGAGTAGTGATAAACAAGCAGAGATCTGGGTTTTAAATAATTCTCCGCGTTAACCAAGGCGCCGTTTTTCCGCACTTCAAAGTGTAAATGCGAGCCGGTGGAACAATATGGATAGCCGGAATTTCCCATATAACCAATAACATCACCCTTTTTCACCTTTGACCCGTTAGTAAAGTTTATTCCAGCAACAATCCCATTAATTGCGTCCAATTCTGCTTTAGCTTGAGCTATCAATTTCTGATAAACAGCTTCGTTATTTTGTGTTTCCTCCAAAAACTTTTTCTTTTCCTCTTTTTTTGTGTCCAGCTGACTGCTGTAAACCACCAGATTCGCCTTAGTTTCCTCAACCTGCTTTTTTAAGGTTTCTATTTGAGCTTTTTTGTCGCCCAACAAACCTTTTTGCTTATCATAGACATCTTTAGTTTCCTCCATTTGGTCAAGCAGTTTTTTGTCCTGCAACGACATAGTTCGCAAATATTCTAATTTTTGGACAAACCCGCTTAAATTTATCGACCCAAAAATCACATACAACGGCGAGGTTTCTATGCTCTCGTACCGAGCCCGCGAACGCTTACCTAAAATCTCGTTTTGATAAGTGATGGTATCACTAAGCTTAACAAGCCGGGTTCCCAAGTCGTCAATATCTTCCTCTAATTTTATAATTTGGGTGTTTCTTTTACTAATTTCTGCATTGACCTGTTCAATCCGCAACTCCGTTAGGTTAATCTGCGCATCCAGGTAGCTAATTTCTTTGTTCAGTGACTGCTCGGTGCTTTCCAAGCTTTTAAGCTTTTTTTCCAGCTGGGCTATTTTGTCTTTTAACGCGTCTGCCGTGGCATCCTCTTGAGCATGGCTAGGCACAGTTAAACACACCATACATGAGGCAGTAAAAAGGGCAACCAGTAAAAGTCGTTTGACCATAATTTAGTAATTTAAATACTTTTTGACGGCAGACAAACTGGACAGATGACCTAAGATAACGCCAGAAACCGTAAGAAGTGCTACTAACACTAAGGAAAACATCCAAATGGGCAACGCAAAGTTAGAAAATAGTACGACCTGGGAAAGCTCAATAGATTTAAACACACCACCAATGTCCGCTCCCATAAGAACTACAGCGTAAAAAATTGACGCAATAAAAGCCGACACTCCGCCATACAACACTCCCTGATAAATCAAGGGTTTTTTAACAAAATCGTCGGTGGCACCTACTAATTTAAGAATTTCATACTCTGTTCCGCGTAAGGAAATTGCTGTTCTAACCGTGGACACTACAATAGAAAACGACACAAACAACAAGATTGCTAAAACTATACCAACGCCAATACTTAAACCCGTGCGCCACTGGTTAAAACGCTCAATGATATCCTTAAAATACTTAACTCCTTCAACACCCTCTAACTTTGAGTACTCTTCCGACAAACTACCCAACAGCCCCACATCATCCGCCCTAACCTCTAAGCTTGCGGGCAAAACATTTGCCGTTACGGATTCTAACAACAAAGGTTCATCTTTATTAAGTTCTCTAAAAATTGCAAAGGCATCGTCCTTGGACACATATTTAACACTAAAAACTCGGTCGTCCATTTCCATTTTGGCTTTTAAATCCAAAATTTTTGACTCTCCAAAGTCGTCCTTAAAGAACACTGTAACGGTAGCTTCTTTCTCCAATTTGTCCAACAAGGTTTGGGAAAAAAACTCGATTAAAATAAAAAGACCAAAGACCAAAAAGGTCAGCGTCATAACAACCAAGTTTGATGCGGTAAACAACTTTTCTTTATTGGCGGAATGCAGAACCCTAGTAAGTGCCTTAGACATATTTTCCTTCCTTAACATCGGAGACAACTTTCCCATTTTCCAAACGGACAACGCGTTTTTTAAGCCGATCAACTACCCTATCGTCATGAGTAGCCATTAACACAGCAACTCCCATTTTATTAACCTTTTCAAATATGTCGACTATCTGCTGACTGGCAACCGGATCAATATTCCCAGTAGGCTCGTCTGCTACTAAAAGATCCGGCTCGTGGGCAAGGGCACGAGCAATTACTACTCGTTGCAACTCTCCACCGGAAAGTTCCGCAGGAAATCTTTGCGCCTTATCTAAAAGTCCAACTAAGGTTAATACATTGTCCACTACTTCTTTTATCTGACTTTTGGGAGCATCCGTAACTTCTAGCGCGATAGCAACATTGTCAAAAACATTTTTGGACGGCAGAACTTTAAAATCCTGAAACACCACCCCAATGCGACGACGCATCTCGTGTATCTGTTTGTGCGGGATGTTGACGACATCTGTGTTGTCAAAGACAACACTTCCAGAAGTCGGCGTTTGCTCACGAATCAATAGTTTAACTAGTGTGGACTTTCCCGCCCCCGATCGTCCAACTAGAAACACAAATTCACCTTTATCAATGGTAAAGCTAACATCGTCCAGGCACTTGAAGCCGTTGTCGTACTCTTTTGTAACATTTTGAAAGGATATTAAAGGTACACTATCCTGCTGGGATTTCTTAACCTGTGGAACTTTTACAATATCAACCGATTCTTCCCGTGAATTTTCTGTTATCTCTACAGTATCGTCTTTAGGCAGTTTTTTCATGGCAAATCCATTATAGCCTAAAGTAACTTTGGTTGCTCTTTAGGTCCCTCAATCGACTGCACATTCTCCAATTTGTCGAAAAATTTACTAAACCTACCTTTCACCCCGTCCATAGATTTATACGCGTTGGTAATGTGTCGCTCCAAAACCCCCAAGTCCTCATTAAACTTGCCCGCCTCAATTTTAATTCCCGCCAAAGCCTTTTGAATCTCCACTGCGTGTTTTTGCAGTTCATGCTGTTTGTACGCCACCAAAACCACTTTTAAAAAGTAAGAAATTGTATTGGGACTAGCCAGCATGACATTTTTATTGCGCGCGTATTCCTCAACTACTGGCGTATTCACAACCATGTCATAAAAAACCGACTCGCTTGGAATATACATTACTGCGTTTTCCGTTGTACCTTCCGCTGGCAAAATGTACTTGCCGGCAATTTCGTCAATCCGCCTTTTAACATCGTCAACAAACTTTTTCTTGGCTTTGTCCCGCTCCTGCGGGTCCTCCGTAGTCACACTTAATTTGTAATTCTCCATAGGAAATTTTGAGTCAACCGGAATTATTCCTTTGTCCGTAAATACAACCGCATCGCAAGTATTACCGTCCTTAAATTTATATTGCGTGGCGTAAAGCTCTTTGGGCAAAACATTAGCCAAAATTTCATACAAAAACTGCTCGCCCAACCCACCCCTTAACTTTGGCGACTTCAAAACATTGCTCAAATCTTTAATATCTTTGCCAAATTCTTCAATTCCGCCCAGTTGCTTTTGGACATTGCGGATAACTTCCTGCGTGTTATTCAGCTGCTGATTCAAGGCTTGGGTTAAATTTTGCGCCATTTGACCGCTCTGCTTTGCCACTTCCATCCTTTGGTCGCCCAGTTGCTTTTCCATAGTTTCCCGCTGGACTTTAAGTTGCTGCTCAAGTGTAAGGGAATTTTTGTTAATCGACTCCGTAACCTCCGTCTTCATAGACTTAAGCCATTCCATTAATATCTGGTCTTTACCGTCATCCGGCTTTTGCTTGAGCGACTTGATTTGGGAATACAAAAATATTGCGACACCTAAAACCAGCACGACAATAATAATTAAGGTTAAATTTTCCATGAAGGTATTCTACTACACTTTGACACATAGGTCGCATTAAAATAGACTACACTTAATGCCCGCACAAAAAGACCTAAAAAACCTATTTAATCCCAAATCCGTTGCTGTAGTTGGAGCATCGCAGGAATCACAAAAACTGGGCGCCATAGTGCTAAAAAACATTATCGACTCAAAATTCACGGGTAAAATCTATCCCATCAACCCAAACTATCAATCGCTTAATAATCTGGAGTGCTATAAAAGTCTTGCCGACATGCCGGAAATCCCGGATGTGGCAATTTTGGCGGTACCGGATTCTATCGTCGCAAAAATACTTACCGAATGTAAAGAAAAAGGCGTTAAAAATGTGGTGGTTTTTGCGGCGGGTTATAAAGAAATGGGCGACGAGGGAGCAAGGCTGGAAAAGGAGTTAACCGATTTTGCAAAAAGCGCCGGAATGAATATTTTAGGTCCAAATTGCTTAGGTTTTGTAAATAATCTAACACCCATTAATGCAACTTTTGGGGAGCCTCCAAAAGCTTCCGGCAATTTGCGGTTTGTTACACAGTCGGGCGCCATTGCCACAAGTTTGTTTGACTGGTGCGACCAAAACGAAATCGGCATTAACCAGTTTATAACTTTAGGCAACAAGGCAGTTCTAAACGAGAACGACATTTTGGAATACCTTTTGGACGACATGGGAACAGAAGAATCTGCAAAAAATGCTCCGCTAGTTAAAGAAACCAGCGATCCAAACAATCGGAAAGAATCTACCGCTAACAATACAGACACAGATCGCCTAACGGGACTTTCGGGTTTAAAACCCATCGGACTGTATTTAGAATCAATTGCCGACGGTCCGCAATTTTTAAAAATCGCCAAACAAATAAGTCGGGCAAACCCAATTTTCCTACTTAAACCCGGCAAAACCCCGTCCGCCCAAAAAGCCATGAGTTCTCATACCGGCGCCATTGCCCAAGAGGATGACATTTTGCAAGCGCTGGTAGAGCAGGCGGGCATTATCAGGTGTCAAACTCTACAGGAATTTTTTGACTTTGCTAAAGCATTCTCGTGGGAAAATTTGCCAACGGGTCCAAAAATAGCGGTGGTTTCTAACGCGGGCGGACCGGCGGTAGTAAGCGCGGACGCGGTAAGTTTGGCAGGCATGGAGCTTGCGCAATTGGACGACACCACTAAAAACAAACTTGCGGAAATTTTGCCAAGAGCAGCAAGTTTAATAAATCCGGTGGATGTTTTGGGCGACGCTCTGGCAGACAGATACGCGGAGGCTATAGAAATTTTACTCCAGAAACCCGAGGTCAACAGTCTACTTGTGCTTCTAACCCCGCAAATAATGACGCAAATTGAAAAAACCGCTATGGTAATTGGCGAAGCAAGTAAAAAGTTCAATAAGCCGATTTTTTGCTCTTTTATGGGCGGTACTTCTGTGTCGTACGGCGAGGGCATTTTAAATAGGTATAAAATCCCGTCCTTTAGATTTCCGGAGGAAGCAATTTCTGCTGTTTCTGCCATGTACAAATATAAATTGACTCGTGACAGGTTAAATTTAAAAGACGCGGTCCAGGACAACGAGCTTCAAGAAAGTAGTAGTAAGAGCGACAAAATGCAGGAAGACAAATTGTCAGTAGCAAAACAAATTATCCAAACCTCTATTAAGAATAAAAACCAGGCGTTAGATAATTTACAAGCTGATGCGGTAATAGCCTCCGCGGGAATTCCTACACCTCCTACTGCGTCGCCAAAAAGTATAGAAGAAGCCAAAGAATTTGCCGCCAAAAACGGCTACCCCGTCGTCCTAAAACTGTCGTCACCAAAGTTACTACACAAAAGGGAGGTTGGCGGAATCATCCTTGGAATTACCTCCAACCAAAGCTTGGAGGAGGCTTGGATGCGCCTTCAAAAAAAGAGCTTTGAACTACCCGCAGAATTAAAAAACGGCATCACTTTTCAGATCCAAAAGGATGTTTCCAAGGGCGTGGAGCTTATTGTGGGCGTAAAGCAGGACCCAACATTCGGCAGTGTGCTACTTTTTGGCGCAGGCGGCATGTTTGCAGAACTTATTGCCGACAGAAACCTGCACCTTTTGCCCATTAGCCTGAAAGAAGCAGAGCAGTTGGTGGAAAAATCCAAAGTTTATAAAGTATTAAAGGGCAAAAATCAAGAGCCTCCCTACGCGCTGGACAAACTTTACCAACTAATTGTAAATCTTGGGCGACTGTCGCAAAGCCTGCCGCAAGTCCGCGAGCTGGAAATAAATCCCGTGATAATTGATCTAAATAATGTTTGGGCGGTGGATTCTAAAGTTGTTTTGGCGGAAAGTGCGAGTTTAGAAACACCCGTGTCACCCTTTAAACTGGCAGGTTGCGTTGGTCATAAACTTTTAGCAAGTAAATTTAATCAGTACGACTTTGAAAGCGCGCAACCCTTGGCGCTTAAACCAGGTCAATATGTAAATGTTAAGGTTGCGCCAAATACTATTAGAGCGTATTCGGTTGCAACACAACCGGACGATCGCCATTTTAGCTTGCTGGTAGACACAAGACCCGGAGGTCCGGGTTCGCAGTTTTTTGAAAATCTTAAAATCGGTGATGTTCTAACTTACATGGGACCCTTCGGTCAATTTGTTTTTAGACCAGGCGACGGAGCAGAAGACTTATTGTTTTTAGCAACAGGTTCTGGCATGAGCGCTATCAGATGCATAATTGACTCGGTATTAGTAGACCAAAAAATTACTAAACCCGTCAAACTATATTTTGGCCTAACCCACGAAGGAGAAATTTTCTGGAAGGACCACATGGACGACTTAAAAAGTCGATACCCAAATTTTAGCTACCAAATCTGTCTATATAAACCGGGCGACTCTTGGAAAGGTCCCACGGGCTTTATTACCAAACTAGTGGAACAAGATTATCCCAACTCCAGTAAGTGTAGCGCGTATTTATGTGGCCATAAAAACATGATTGCCGACGCCACTGACCTTCTGCTAAGATTGGGCTGTCAAAAAGAAAGAATTTACACAGAAAGATTTGCCTAACACATGTCACCACAGGTTTTCTCAATAAAAATAGGCGGGGAGGCCGGTCAGGGTATAAAATCTGCAGGGCTTATGCTTGCAAAATTCGCCGTACGGGCGGGCTTAAATGTTTACGACTATATAGAATACCCGTCGCTCATTAGAGGCGGTCATAATATGATGCAGATTAATATTTCCGCGGAACCGGTTAGCGGAACTTATAAAAAGTGCGACTTCTTGATTGCGCTAAATCAGGATACTATTAATAAACATTGCGACGAGTTGACGGAGACCGCGGGAATTTTGTTTGATGTTGATAAAAAGTACGACCTGTCTAAAGTCGACAAGAAGATTGCGTTGTATCCCGTACCACTAGCAAAACTTGCCAAGGACTCCGGTGGTGGAGAACTTCTAAGCAACACCGTAGCCTTGGGAGCAACCATCAAACTTTTGGGTGGCGACATTAATGGGCTAATTGGGCTCATCGACGAAAGTTTTGGCCATAAAAGCGACGAGATTCGAGAGTCCAATATAAAAGCTTTACAGGCAGGGTTTGACTTTGCGCGGGAAAACTTTGCCAAGTCGACAAAACCAATTTTAACAACATCAACCGTCACCGCCTCTGTAGTCCCGCAAATTATTATTAACGGGAATGAATCTTGTGCGCTAGGCGCCATCTCCGCGGGATTGGAATTTTCGGCCATTTACCCCATGTCGCCCATTTCCGGCATTTTAGCGGTTTTAGCCGCCAACCAAGAAAATTATAACTACATTTATAAACAACCAGAAGACGAAATTTCCGCCATCAATATGGCGCTCGGTGCGTCTTTTGGCGGAGCACGCGCGTTAACAGCAACATCGGGCGGGGGGTTTTGTCTTATGGCAGAAAGTTACGGTCTTGCTGGCATGACGGAAACCCCCATTGTAATAATTGAGGGTATGCGCGGAGGTCCGGCAACGGGTCTTCCCACTTGGAGCGAGCAGGGCGACTTGCGGATGGTTTTACACGCACATCAGGGCGACTTCCCCAGAATTGTCTTGGCACCGGGCGACGCAAAAGAAGCTTTTGATTTAACTATGGAAGCTTTTAACTTGGCGGACATTTACCAAACACCTGTTGTAGTTTTAATCGACAAAAATATTTGCGACAATGATCAGAATTTTCAAATGTTTGACACCTCAGCATACAAAATTGATCGTGGTAAATTAATTACCGATGTTGATTCCAACCACCAACGCTACAAACTAGAATCGGATGGAATTTCCCCGCGCGCCTCTGCAGGATCCGGCAACTTTTTTGTCGCAAATTCCGACGAACATGATGAACACGGTATCAGCACAGAAGAAGTCGACATGCGCAATCTCCAAGTCCAAAAAAGAATGCAAAAACTATCAACTTGCGCCCAAAACCACATGCAAAGACCAAAATTGTACGGACCAAAAAACGCGGATTTAACTCTAGTTTCCTGGGGCAGTAACAAGGGACCTATTCTACAGGCGCTCAAAGAATTCCCCAATGTCAATTATTTACACATGACCTGGCTAAGTCCTTTCCCAACAAAAGCCGTTACCGAAGCTCTAAATCAAGCAAAACGCTTGGTCAACATAGAGTGCAATTACACCGCTCAACTTGGCGGACTCGTTAAAGAGCGCACCGGTATTGAAATAACTGACAACTTATTAAAGTACGACGGCAGACCGTTTTTTGTAGAAGAAATTACGCAAAAAATCCACGCGACGCTAAAAGGAGGCACCAAATGACCTTAGACGACTTAAAAACTTACTGCTCACCCACATGGTGTCCGGGTTGCGGGAATATGGGCATTTGGGGCGCTTTTAAAAACGCGGCGGTCAAAGAAAATTGGAATAATACAAATACCGCTATGGTTGCAGGCATCGGCTGTCATGGACACATTACCAGCTTTACAAAACTTACCTCGTTTGAGGGACTTCATGGTCGAGCTTTGCCGGTTGCTTGCGGACTTAAAATGTTTAAGCCCCAACTTAATGTTTTTGTATTTACAGGCGACGGTGACTGCTTTGGTGAGGGCGGAAATCACTTTTTGCATTCCGCGCGCAGAAATCACAATATTACCGTTATTTTGCACGACAACGCTCTTTACGCCTTAACAACGGGTCAAACTTCCCCGCTTTCCCCGCATGGCTTTATAACCAAGTCCACGCCACAGGGAAATCCGGACGAACCCATCAACCCGCTTGCCCTAGCAATCACGGCAGGCGCAACTTTTGTCGCCCGAGCCTATGCCGGCAATATTCCAAAACTTACGGAAATAATTATTGAAGCAAACAACCATCAAGGGTTTTCTTTTATAGATGTCCTGCAACCCTGTGTAACTTTTAATAAGCAGTTTACCCACCAATTTTTTCAGGAAAATACATATTGGTTGGACGACAAGTATGACGCGACAAACAAACTATTAGCCTACGATAAATCCCACGAGTTTGGTCCCAAACAAATCCCGTTGGGAATTTTTCATAAGGTCGACAAGCCTACACCGGAAAATAACCCCAACAAACATAGTCAAACCGGTACTGAAAGAAACCTAACCGATTTATTTAGACCTTACGCGTAAAACTTTTTCCAAAGAAGATGCTATAATTTTCCTTGGTCAATCCTGACCTAACTTTTGAGGAGGACTGTATGGAAAACGGTAAGCAAGCCCTCCAACAGATGTTGGAGACGATGTTCAAGACTGGCCAGGCACAGACGGTGTCTGGCGATTTTACTCCTGAAGAGCTGAACGAAGCGATACAAGCCTCCGCTCCGGCGGCACATGAAGTTAACAAAAAAGCCGACGCAGAAGGGCATCAAAAGGAGGAAAAGCAGGAAGGAAAGTAACGGTAATAACTCTAAAGGAGGAGATTCCGGAGGAGGAAAGTACACAGCAATCAGCTGATAAAGTACTCTCTCTGGAATCTTCTCCAAACCTACATTGATTGCTTCGGTAAACTCGCAATGACGCTAGTTGTCAAAAATCCCCAAGTCGTGTAAATTAAATTCATGGACTCACAAAATCAAGATAAAATTGTCCAAGTCGGTAAGTATCAAATTAAAGTCGTGCGGGATTTGTGTATTGGCGCGGCTTCCTGCATTGCGGTGTCGCCCCAAACCTTTGTGCTGGACGACAAAAATAAAGCCGTAGTTTTGCAAGATTCGCAGGACGCCGGAGATAACATTCTCATGGCCGCGCAATCTTGTCCTACTGTTGCAATAATAATTACCGATACGGAAACCGGTCAGCAAGTTTGGCCGGCGTAACTACTATGCAAAGTTCTGCCCAAGGCTTAAAACTGGCTTTTTTAACTGCGCTTATTTCCGGCGTTTCCATTTTTGTCAATAAATTTGCCGTGGCATCGTTTGAAACTCCTGTAATGCTTCCGGCAATTAAAAATAGTTTGGTGGGGCTTTTGTTTCTGGCAAGTTTAGTGGTGGCTGGCAGGTGGCAAAAAAGCCTTGCAGAAGTAAAGTCGCTCACTAAAAAACAGATTCTTCAACTGGCCGGCGTGGCAATTATTGGCGGAGCGCTCCCCTTTTACCTATTTTTTACAGGACTTTCCCAAATTCCCGCCGTTAACGCCTCTATTATCCACAAATCGCTGGTTTTTTGGGTGACGCTATTGGCAATTCCGCTTCTTAAAGAAAAACTTACTAAAATTCAGGGTTTGGCGGTGCTGATGCTTTTTGCCGGCAATTTACTGGTTGGCGGGTTTAAAGGACTTAATCTTTCTACCGGCGAGTTGATGGTTTTGGGTGCCACGCTACTTTGGGCGGTGGAGACTGTTATGGTTAAAAAACTGGTTGACGGTATGAGCCCAAGTTTGCTAGCGACGGCTCGGATGGGTTTGGGTTCGCTACTCCTGCTTACAGCATCAGCGATTAGCTCTCCCACAGGTTTTACACGAATCGTCACTCTTACCGGCACACAATGGTTTTGGATTTCTCTAACCGCCGTCACACTTTTTGGCTATGTTAGTTGTTGGTACCGCGCGCTAAAAAAGGCTTCGGCTATTAGTGTTTCCGCTATTTTAGTGTCGGCTACTTTAATTACCAATATTCTTTCCGCTATTTTTATTACCCATGTGTGGAATGTCACTTTAACTTATCAAGGATTGTTGATTTTTGTGGGAATTGTGTTTCTCGCCTTTTCCTTAGGCAAGGCTTCATTACGCAAACACGCAAATATTACCCCAACGAATTAATAACTTCTTGCGTCCAAAATTCCAGCTGTGCGGCTTCTTTAGGAGTCAAAATTTTTACTGCTTGACCCCAATGTACGGCCATAACATCGCCGATTTTTAAATTTGGTAAAAAAATCGACAAAAAGGATGCTTGGCAGGTTTTTTGGACTAACTTCAGATCGCCGAAACCTTTACCGCTGATGTTCGCATCGTCTGCATCTAAATCTACGTCTTTATTATTTCCACTACTTATATCGTTATTCCTATTATTTCCGTTGCCAATTTTCCCGTCAAGCAAAGTTAAATCCGCCTCCAATTTGTCGCCCAAAATTTGCGTAACTTTCCCCCACCTAATCATGCAGTTATTGACCGACTCCAAATTAAACGGCACGGAACCACTTGCCCGCCCCACGCCCACATGCAAAACCTGAAAAAGATGGTGCGGAATAAACTTTTTAGGCTTTTTAGCCCGCAATTCCTCCACAAACCAACTTGGTACGCCCTGCTTGACAAAATTGTCGAGCAAAAGTAAATAATCCGCCGGCTTTGCCTTTTTTAACTCGTCGTTGCCCAGCCAATAAGCTTCTATAACTTGACTGGAGAATTTTGATTTGCCGGTTATCGTCGCCAAAGTCTCTAAATACGGATTTAGTACAATAAACTTTTCCAACTCCTGCTGGATTTCTTGCTGGTCGACTCCAGAAACCCCGTCAACCACACACTTTTTA
This sequence comes from uncultured Candidatus Saccharibacteria bacterium, assembly GCA_964490125.1. Classification (GTDB taxonomy): domain Bacteria; phylum Patescibacteriota; class WWE3; order UBA101185; family UBA10185; genus JBBAAW01. The sequence goes on along the minus strand of CAZBAJ010000007.1, from coordinate 15,865 downwards.
AACTTTTCCGGCGCAGAATCTTGCCCGCAATAACCCAAGGAATTAGGCGGTAAAGAAAATCGACAAGCTAGTTGTAAAGCGTCTGATTGCATAATAATACTATACACTTTTTTGGGATATTTAAACAAAAATTGCTGGATTTATTTCTAAATAACACTACAATACTCATAGTAACGCCCACACGCAGCATATTAATTTAAAGAAAGGAGTCCACATGGACCAAAATAAAATTGTGCTGTTTGAGGGTAACAAAATTCGCAGAACTCTGCACGACGGGGAATGGTGGTTTGTTGTAGAGGATGTAGTGGGCGCGTTAACGAATTCTTCTAACCCAAAAGACTATATTAATAAAATGCGCCGTCGTGACAACGAATTAAACAAAGGGTATGGACAATTTGTCCATACCCTTTCGGTTTTGACTGATGGTGGCAACCAAAGGATGAGTTGCGCTACCACAGCTGGCACTCTAAGAATCATCCAATTCCTCCCGTCGCCCAAAGCAGAACCTTTTAAACGCTGGCTATCCCAAGTGGGTTACGAGAGAATTCAGGAAATTGAAAATCCGGAACTAGCGCAAGAACGGATGAGGCGAATTTATGAGCAGAAAGGCTATTCAAAGGACTGGATAGAAAAAAGGCTCCGCGGAATTGCTATCAGGCAGGATTTAACCGAGGAATGGAAACAACGCGGAATTACAGATAACCGAGATTTTGCTATTTTGACTGCGGAGATTTCCAAAGCAACTTTTGGCATTACACCAAGCGAACACAAGAAACTTAAAGACCTTAAGCAGGAGAATCTGCGCGACCACATGACGGACTTGAAGCTTATTTTTAACATGCTGGGCGAAAAGGTGACCACAGAGCTTTCCAAACAAGAAAAGCCCACCACTTTTGACAAAAGCAAACAGGTGGCAAAACGAGGCGGTTCGGTGGCGGGCGTGGCCAGAAAAGCTACGGAGAAAGAATTGGGCAAGCCGGTTGTTTCCAAGGAAAATTATCTACAAAGTCCACAGAACAAAAATTTAATTGGAGGTAAATCGAATGCATGATAGGACGACTATGTAAACTATCGACATCTTGTCGACGATTAAATCAACTATGAAGGTATTTGTGTTTGGTAACAAGGATGTAGACTTTGATGACAAGGCGTTTTTAGTAGCAAAAAAACTTATGGACGACCTGCCCGAAGTCGAGTGGACAACTCTAAAACCAAACGAGGATTTGCCTTTTACCAGTGGGCAGGATGTGGTGATGATGGATGTGGTGGAAGGACTTAAAGAGATAACGCTAATTTGCAACGACGAAATAGAAAAAATAATTCTTCCACCCCGTTCAACCGCTCACGATTTTGACTTGGGGTTTCAGCTTAAATATTTAAAAAAGTTGGGGCGACTTGGCAAGGTCGCAATAATAGGATTGCCGATGACTGGGAGAATCAACTACAACCGGATCCACTCCATTTTAAGAAAGTTGGTGGCGCAGGACATGCAGGGATCGTAAGAACGGATGATTTTTTCCGCCTCGGTTTTTAAAACATCTTCGCCCTTGTCCAAATTTTCATTAAAGTATTTTTTAAGGTCGTTTTCTATGTTAATTTGGTTTTGAGAAGTCGGCACTATTACATCGTAGTCTTCCAGCAAGCCTTTTTCATTAACTTTTGCCATGTGATACAAAATACCCCTGGGAGCTTCTACCACGCCCACGCCAATGCCGGCCTGCGGAGCCTTTCTTACAGGTTTTTCGTCCACAATTTTTAGCGACTTTAAAATGTCCAAAGCATCGTCCACACATTGCAAAATTTCTACCGCCTGCGCCAAATTATTATGATGGACATTATTGGACGGAAAAACACTGATAAAATCCTTGGCGTCGGCTTTAGTCCGCGAGTTCAACAAATCCTTATTCATATTAAGTCTAGCCAAAGCCCCCACCAAATAATCCTCGTGAACATCGGAAAAAATGTAGCCTTCTGACTGGGAATATGGAATTACCACGGACTTTAAAAAGTCGTGAAACTGGGACTCCGGGACACGCTTACCGGAGGAATTTACAACCTCGCCTTCCAAAAAGTCAAAATTTTTGTCGTTCCGCAAACAAAGATAATCAGAATTGCGCACCAAGGCAGGTTGCTTCCAGTCGTAAAAAGTTTTAATGCCCCGGAAAACTTGGGGACGAATTTTCTCAAGTCGACTAATTAAGTCCGCAAATTTACTTGGATCCGGCAAATGTAAAAAACCCCCTACCGTAGGAAATGGCGCGTGAATTGCCGCCCCAATAATAACCTCCGTAATGTCGGAACCAAGCTTTTTTATGTCAAACGAATCATGCAACAAAATATGCCCAGGATCGTCGGGCTCGTCAGAAATGTCCAAAATAGAATCAACACCCAAAACATCTGGCAACACAAAAAAGTATAAATGCAAGGCGTGGTCGCGAATCATTAGACCGTTATAAGCCAGCCGACGAAGCAAACGAGTTTGCTCGCTAACCACAAGCCCTTGCGACTTCTCTATTGCCTCAATCGACGCAAATAAATGCGCAACCGAACAAGTCCCGCAAATGCGCGACAAAAAAGTTGGGGACGCAATAAACGGCTTGCCTTTAACGGCCTCGGTATAAAACCGACGGTAGTCCTTTATAATGAACTTTAAATCCGCAACTTTGCCGTCCACCACAGTAACTTTAAGCCCTGCCGTACCTTCTATTTTAGTAATGTTGTCAATGGTAATTTCCCCACTGTGCATTGCACTATTCCTCCGCAATTTCAAAAACTTTTAGGTACTTAAACATAACCGCCAAGAATGCTGGCACATTCATGGGACACCCGTCCACTTTGTCGTCTACCTTAATAACATCCTCCAGCTTTTTTACCTTGTCGCTATAATCAAAACGACTCATGTAGTCTTTAATTTTTTCCGTAATATGTTCCGGCGTTAGATTATTTCTGGACGCAGACGGACTCCCCGTACACGCACACGCACCAATTGCTACAACATATTTTGCATGCTCGCGGATGCGTTTAACTTCCCGCGCCTGCGAATCAGAGGAAATTGCCCCCTCGATAAACGCCACATCCAAACCTTCCATGCTATTTTTTGTCTTGAGTGCTTTTAGGTATTTAAAGTCGACCAGATGTTTCCAGTCGTCCAAATAAGTGTTTAAAAGTTCCGTGAGTAAAATTGTGCTGTCCTCCGAGCAAGTAAAGGAAAACCACCCCACGGCAAGTTTTTTGGCAGACGACCTCATGTAAACTATAATAGCATACGTGTGTTTGGCGATTCCGGGGAAAATTAAGCAGATTGACGGGCGGGAGGCGGTGGTGGAATACCCCGGCGAAGTCAGGCGTGCGTTTTTGGGCGACGACGTTAAGGCAATCGTTGGCGACTATGTAATGGTGCAAATGGGTGTGGTGGTTAAGAAAATTTCCGCTAAGGAGGCGGGGTTGGCTTTAAAGGCTTGGGAAAAAAAATAATATGCTAGCTTCAGAGATGGAGGCGGGAGGAACGCTATCACAAAAATTCCACAAAGAAGTTGACCGCGTTTTTACATTCGCGGACGGGCCTGAAAATCCCCTTACATTTTTCGTTCAAACATTGAAAATAAAACCAGTACAAGAAAGGGCTTTGTTAAGGGCGATGTTAACCTCTGTAAGAAACGCACTCCCCAGAGGTTTGGTAACACAACAACATGAAAGGCTTTTCGCACACATGCCCTTAGATATTCCAGACACTGCTGAAGGACGGGTGCTGAAAAAAGTTGGTTCGGGTTACATTAACACCGTCTATCTATTGGAAGGGCAAGGAGCATCGTCTTGGGCTGTGGGAGTAAGACGAAGTGGCTTTGAAACCTCAAATACTGCTTGGGAGTACGCAATCGGGCAACAGAGGGACTATGAGAGGGTAACGGACATGTTTTCTCAGATACCGCAACTCGTGCCTGAAGAATGGAGGATCTTATACGACAGACATGACGGAAAACCAGGAGTAATGTTCTTTAGAAAATTCGTTGAGGGACCGATTAGAGATGTTTTCGACCTTTCAAGGGAGGAATTACAAACCCGCATTAGAAATAATCCAAACTTAAGTAATCAGATGGTTGGTTTTACCACTGTGTGTATGGAAAACATCAATGACTATCCGGTCGACCTGTTTGGAAAAAATAATTTGGTTATAGGTAGTGGTGAGAACGAAAAGTTGGTACTTTTAGAACCACATACTTGCGACTCCAACCCATCACCGGAAACCAAACAAGAAATCCATGGTAAAATTATTTACCTAGGGCAAGTTATTGAAGATGTGCTATAACAATGAAAGAAGTGATAAACTACACTGATTATGAGAAGATGGAAATTAGGGTTGGACGCGTGGTGGAAGCAAAATCACCCGACTGGAGTGAAAAACTTTTGGAATTTGAGGTGGACTTTGGTCAGGAAATTGGCAGACGGACGATTTTTTCCGGCATTAAAAAATACTACAACCCGGAATTTTTTAAAGGTCGCATGTATATTTTTGTCGTCAACCTAGCGGAAAAGAAGATGGGTCAGGGCATAAGCCAAGGTATGATGTTAATGGTGGACGACGCCTCAAAACCATTTCCAATTGAAATTATTGATCCTGTTAAAGAAGGCTCGGAAGTACGATGATTATTATAACCGCGGGAGAAAAATACAACGACATAGACGCTCTATCTTGCGCAGTCGCCTATAAAAACCTGTGCGATTTACAAAGCCGTTCTGCAAAAATAGTATTTCCCGGGCCGTTAAACGAAAGCGTTACTAAAACCATAAAAGCGTGGGATTTTGCAATAGAGAAAAATCTGCAAGGAAAACCAAACGATTACCAATATGTTCTAGTGGATGTTTCCGAGCCGGGGCATTTTGCCAAGTTTGTGGTGGAGGAAAATGTAATTGAGGTTTACGACCATCGCCACGGATTTGAGGACTATTGGAAGGCAAAACTGGGTGACGGGGCAAAAATTGACTTAATTGGTGCATGCGCCACTTTAATTTGGGAAGAATTCGTCAAAGCAGGTTTGAGCGACAAAATAAATCCGGTAAGCGCTAATTTGCTGTACACAGCAATTTTGTCCAACACCCTAAATTTGCAGGCTCAAATAACTAGTCAGCGCGACATCGATGCCTTCTCCCAACTTGTCGCCCATATAAATTTACCGAAAAATTGGCGACAAATTTATTTTGACGAAGTTTCTCAAGGAATTATGTACGACCCGATTGGTGCTATGACCAACGACACAAAAACTTTATACATCCACGAAGAACAGTACATCATAACCCAGCTTGAGCTTTGGGATAGCAAACAATTTATTAGCAAAAATTACGGTGCGATTATTAAGTTTTTGGCTGACTGGAATCTACCAAACACCTTTCTAACTTGCCCAAGTATTTCGGAAGGGTTTAACTATTTGGTAGCGTTGGACGATGGGTTAAAAGCTAGACTATCAAAAATCCTCGATGCGAAGTTTGAAGGAAATGTTGGAAAAACCAAAAAACTTTGGCTTCGAAAAGAAATCATGCGCCTTTTATAAAAAACTGTATTTGATTTCCCGTCAACTTGGTGCTAAGATGACTGCAATTCCCTCCATGCCTTAGGGTGTGGAGTGCGAGACCGCCCACAAGGCGGTCTCTGCTTTTATAGACCTAAATGCGTACAAATATTTATATCGACGGTTTTAATCTCTACTACGGTTGCTTAAAAGGTACACCATACAAATGGGTTAACCCAGAAAGACTCTGTAAGGCTATATTCCCCAAACACCAAATCAACAAAATCCGTTATTTTACTGCAAGGGTACACGCACAACCAAACGATCCAGATGAACCACAACGCCAAGCAATATACTTAAGGGCGTTAAATACAATAAGTTGCTTAAGCGTTCATTACGGCACCTTCCTGTCACACAATATCCAGATGCCACTAGCCCAACCAAATCCCACAGGATCTCGTTTTGCCAAAGTAATAAAAACTGAAGAAAAGGGGTCCGATGTTAATTTGGCAACATATCTTTTAGTAGATGGTTTCCAAAAGGACTACGAGCTGGCGATCGTGATTTCAAATGACTCCGATCTAATGGAGCCTATTAAACAGGTCAGGGCGATTCTCGGTCTAAAAGTTGGGGTGCTAAACCCACAATCCGATCCTAAAAAGACGAGCTGGGTTTTAATGCGAACAGCGGATTTTTACAGAAAAATTCGCGTGAATACACTCAAAAATAGTCTGTTCCCTCCTACAATTACAGACAGCAACGGAACAATTAATAAGCCTGTTAATTGGTAGTATTTGTGTTAATTCTGTTGCTTCTATTTTACTCCTTCTTTAATGATTTTCTCATCTCGGAAATTTCGTGTTCTAGTCCGTCGCCAAGTTTTTGTCTATATGTTTTTGAAACCCCAAAACCAAAGGCTTCGTAAAGTTTTTTAGCTGATTTTTGATCTGTATTTACTTCTAGAACTGCTGTGTCAATGTCGTCCACCAAATTAAATTCCTCAAGAATTGCTTTCATTAAAGCTTTTGCCACACCATTGCCACGATGCTCCTGCTTAACATATACTCCCCAAATTTGAGCGGTGTGGCTAACTAGATCGTTGCTATCCCTGTAGCCACCAATCATGCCGATTAATTCACCTGACGATGTTTTGGCAAACAGTAACCAGCTCCCTGGTTCAAAAGTCTCTTGGAGTCTGGACATCCACTTTTCATCCAACCAACCTGCCTCTCTTTCGTAGGACGACAAAAAAGCTTGGGGATCTGACTTCAGAGCAACCAATCTGATGTTTTTGTAATCTTGCCATTGCAACAATTTGAGCTTGATTATATTAAAACCCTCTTCTTGATTTTCCATAAAGAAATTCTATCACGGCTGGGCAAAAGTCATCATCAAAGTCCAAATGGTCAAAATAATAAATCCCCAACCCTCCATTATGGCATTTCCAGTTTGATATTTTCTAAATAAACTAAACTGACCCAAAATGTAGGCTATTACAAGCACGATGGTCGTAATAAAAATCGCCCGCCGTGCGTCGCCCGGTATAAAACCAATTAATAACAACGCCAACGGCATGGTAAAAAAATAGTACCTGGTGAAAAAGGTGTGCAACCGAGGATATTTTTCGTAATAAACCAGTCCTACAAAAACAGTGGCAAGGTTAGCAGTCAGGTACAAAACGCTTCCAAAATTCCACCTGTCCAGCATAAATTTGTCGCACACATAAAAGATAAAAAGCGCCTGCATGGCTGCCCCCCCCCATAAGACCTGTTGTAATAACTAGTCGTAACAACCTGCTTTTCCCCGCAACAGTGGTTACTGTTTCTGTTCTGGAGTCCGCCTTTGTAATAATTAGTGGAACGATAAGAAAAAACCAAGCTGTCGCGATGGCGAACAAACCGGAAAAACGGGTTAATTGGTTGAACATGGGATTATTATAGAGCATTAAAGTTTTAGCTTGTCGATGTTTCCTACTAACAACCAGGCGCAAGCGGAACCAAAACCGGTCTTGTCGATATTAAAAGGCGATATTTGTTGGACATTTTCCAAGAAAATCAAAATGCAGTATTTTTTATCACTATGATTTTGCGCCCAAAGGAAAAATTCGTCTTCCGGCAAGTTCGGGGCGATGTGTTTGCCATAGGTGTTGATAATTTCCGTTACTTTTTCCGTGTCCAAATTGTCGTACTGCATAACCTTAGAAACTTGTGCTTTTGCAGTAACCGGGCAGCCCGACTCTTTAAAATAAACCGTATCCCCCGCAATAATCTTACCCCACGGCGCTACTTTATGAACATACCAACGAGATTCGACGGTTTTTCTGCCTGCGATGATGTCGGACAGAATGTGATCGCCAAAGCTGGCTTTTCTTAAAATCGCTACATGATCCATAAATAGATTTTAAAAAAGGGCAGAGAGGAATTTTGAAGCAGAAATAACGCGGACACCCTGCTCCAAATAATCGATATCCGGTTCCATCACCACAACAAAAACCTGTTCCAACCCAAGCGCTCTTTTTAGATACAGCAGTTCTCTAGAAACCTCTTTTTGTCCATACTTAGCTTCCACTGCAAATAAAGGCTTCCGATCTATTGAGACCATAAAATCTATCTCGCGTTCTTCTAAGTCGCGCACAAAATTAACCTCCGCATTATAACCAAGATTATCTTTTAAGAAATGTGCGTATTTCAAAAGATGAGAGGCAATAATATTTTCGTACCTTGCGCCGACATCTTCAACCTCACTCCAGTCCCACAAATAAAGCTTGCCCATCTTCTTTAACGACTTAATTTTTTTGCTCGCGTAAGGATAGATCCTATAAGTGTAGTAAAAATTGTCAAACACTTCTATCCAATGCCTGATGGTTTTAAAACTAATTTGCAAGTCTTGAGACAGTGTATTGATAGAAAGTAATGATCCGACTCGTGATGGTAACATTTCCGAAAGATTTTGTAGAATTGAAACATCCTTAACCAAACTTATATCCCTAATATCCTCTTTAATAAGGCGTTCTTTTCTTTCTGTATGCCACCTTCTAAGGTTTTTCTCACTTTTTTCCAAAAATATTTCCGGAAAACCTCCAAATTTAAAGAGTTCTTCTATTGTTTGTTGGCTTTTAGAATCGGTATTGTGAAATTTCAAACTATCCATGGGTTGAGCAAAGGAGTTTTCTGTTTCCATTACCTCCGCTAAACTTAGTGGATGAAGTCTGTAATAATGATATCGACCTAGTAGCGAATCCCCGCCTTTTCTGTAAAGGTTTAATCTCGCGCTTCCGGTAGCGATAAACTTGGTCGAGTCCTTATAGGTGTCATACATACCTTTTAGAAAATTCTTCCAACCTCGATATTTATGAATCTCATTGTATATTATGAGCTTTGATTCCGCTGGAATCTGTGATGCTTTTATTTCTTTTTTATCTTGAGCAAAATCCCAATTATAATATTTAAAGGATCCCCCAAAACAGTTCTCACCGATGTTTTTTGCTAGAGTAGTTTTTCCCACCTGCCTAGGTCCTCCTAACAGAACCATTTTGGTTTTTAGGTCGTCGTAGATATGATTTTCTAAGTTTCTTTTCATGGCGTTCTTTCCTAAAGATTATACCATACTCCAATCTTTAGGTGGAAAGATTGGATAACACTCCAATCTTTAGGTGAACGATGTAGGCGCTTCTTAGGTCTTCCGTGCCTAGAAATGGTAAAATACACGTATGTACAACTGGTCAACCGACACAACGGAACTAAAGAAAAATCCCGCTAAATACACTAAATGGAAACTTGAACAACTAATTAATTTTGGACTTAACGGAGAAAAAATCAAAAAATACGAGCTCAAGGAACACTTTGACGAACTGGACATTGACCCTGTGAAAAAGTCGTATCTAAAATTTTTAATTCAATCATCGTATAATTAGCGACTATGAAAGACAAAGTTTTTATTACAACCGCCATAGATTACACCAACGACGTTATCCACATCGGTCACGCGTATGAAAAAATTTTGGCGGACAGTTTGGCTAGGTTTTATCGACTTAAAAACGGCCACGACAAAGTTCTTTTTACTGTAGGAACCGACGAACACGGCACAACAAACGAAAAGGCCGCAAAAGCAAGAAATGTAGGAGTTGAACTTCATACATCGGAAGTTTCTGCCAAGGACAAGGCGGAGTTAGACAGCCTACAAATCTCATACAACCGGTTTATAAGAACCACGGATTCGGATCATATCAAAGTCGCACAGAAAGTATTTAAAAATTCGTACGATGCTGGCGACATCTACAAATCCACCTACCAAGGACTATACTGCGAGGGTTGCGAAGCCTACAAAACCCTATCGGAACTGGACGAAAACAGTCAATGTCCAAACCATAAAACCCGCCAAATTCAAAAGGTAGAAGAAGAAAACTACTTTTTTAAGTGGTCAAAATATAGCGACTTTTTACGGGAACTAATTTCGTCCGACACTTTGAGAATTTCCCCTGAAGGTAAGAAAAAAGAAATGTTGGGCTTTATTGACCAAGGCATTCTGGACATTCCGGTTACGCGTCCAAAGTATAAGGTGGGTTGGGGCATTGAATGTCCTGTGGATAGAGACCAGGTAATTTATGTTTGGTTTGACGCGTTAATTAATTACTACACGGAAGGTTCGCAAAAGGGTTTTTGGGACGACGGGACGCAAATTATCCATGTGGTTGGCAAGGATATTGCCAGATGGCATACGCTACTATGGCCAGCTATGTTGAAAAGCTCGGGCTTAAGACTCCCGGATGAAGTATGTGTCCATTCTTTTTTGTCGCTGGAGGGAGAAAAAATAAGTAAATCGCGTGGGAATGTGATTTTGCCTTCTGATCTCGTCAATAAGTACGGCGTAGACCCGGTAAGATACTATATGCTTAAACACGGACCGATGCTAGATGATGCGGACATTTCTATTAAAGCTTTGGAAGAAATTTATAACGCAGATTTGGCTAATGGACTTGGTAATTTAGTGGCGCGGGTGGCAAAGCTTGCCGACAAATGGGGACTGGCGCTGGAAAATAAATCCGCCGATGTAAGTGTAGAAGCCAGCGACCTTTGGGACGGCGAGTGGGCAAAACCCATTGCTGATTTTAGAGTCGATGTTATTTTGCAAAACATCTGGGAGCAAATCAAACATGTGGACAAATATATTAATGAAAACGAACCTTGGAAAATTACCGAATCTGGAAAGGCTAAAGAGGTTTTGACTTGGGAAGCAGAGCAGATTTTGGAAATCGGAAAAAAACTTGCCCCTTTTATGCCTTCCACCAGCCAAAAAATTATAGAGCAGTTTTCCCGTCAACCAATTAAAGCTGGAGAAGCCCTTTTCCCCAGGCTATGATTTTTATAGACTCACATTGCCATTTGCCCAATTTGCATCATAAGGACGATTTAGATAGGATTTTGATTGACGCTAAAAGCCGGGGCGTGGAAAAATTTATAAACATTGGAACTTCTTTAAAAGAAAACGCGGAAGCTGTAGAGGTGGCGGAAAAATATCCAGAGATTTACGCATCTGTGGGGATTTTTCCACACGAACACCGCGGTGAAGATGTAGAAGAATTAATCGATCAACTTGAAATCCAAGCCATCTCGTCAAAAAAGGTTTTAGCAATTGGAGAATGTGGCATAGATGTAACGCAATGGAAAAACCAACGACCTCTGGAAGAACAACTAACCCTTTTTGAAGCCCAAATTAAACTGGCGCAAAAATTAAATCTGCCAATAATCGTTCACAACCGCAACGGTGATGACATCGTCCTCCAAACCCTTTCGCGCTACTACAAAACTTCCAACGGAACAACAGGCGTAATTCACTGCTTTGACTCTGCCTGGCAAGTCGCCCAACAATTCTTAAACCTGGGTTTTTATATTTCTTTTTCCGGCTTTATAACTTATGAATCGCATCAATATCTCCAAGAAGTCGCCCAAAAAATCCCGTCAGACAGGTATTTATTAGAAACCGACTCGCCGTACCTCTTACCGGAGCCAGCCAAATCGCAGTCGCGCGCAAAGTCCGTCAACCAGAAAAATACACCCAAATATGTTAGAATGGTGGGACAAAAAGTGGCGGAAGTACGGCAAATAAGCCTAGAGGAGGTCGCAGAGCAAACCCGTACCAACGCCGGTAAACTTTTTGGCTTGTCAGCTTAAATTTAAAACTATGCACACAAGTCAATTAACTTCTACAGGCGACGCTATTTTACAACGCGTATTAGAAATTATTCCGGGACTTTTAACCTGGGGGCTTATTCTTTCCCCAATATGGCTTGGAATTTGGCGACCGGAACTGGTTATTTACATGCTTACTTTTCTTTCCGTTTATTGGGCGTACATGGCGGTAAAGCACTTTAGAGGGCTGTACTTGGGCTACAAAAAGCATAAAGCGGAACTAGCGGTTGATTGGTGGGGTGAGTGTTTAAAACTTAAGGACGGCTGGGAAAAATTGCCGGACTCCCAAACCCGTCCGAAAGATTTAGATTCCGTAGTGCATTTTTTACTTATACCCACATTTAATGAACCCGCGGATGTAATTAAAAACTCTATTGACAGCATTTTTGCCCAAACTATGCCTCATAACCAAATTTTATTGGTGTGTGCGGTGGAAGAAAAATATTCCCAGAGGGTTTTGCACGACATTGACACGGCGCTTGGCGACCGAAAAAAGGATTTATATGGTTTTTACGCTTTTGTCCATCCTGCAGGAATTGCTGGCGAGGCCAAAGGCGCGGGCGGCGCTAATAGAACTTGGGGCGCAAAACACGCTGTGGAGGAGCTAAAAAAGTCTATAGCGGGAAAAGAAAATGTCGACATTAAAAACTTTATCTTTAGCACTATTGACGGCGATCATGTCATGCACCCACAATATTTAGCCCGGCTAACGCATCTATACTTGTCAACCGACAAAAGAAACAACCATTTTTATTCCACCGCGGTTCACTTATTTAGCAATAACTATTGGCGCGTACCCACAGTTATGAGGATAGAGGCTTCCTCCGTAACCTTGGCAACGCTTTCAAATTGGATTTCCGGCATTCCGCAGACCAGGGAAACTTTTTCTGCCTACTCCTCGTCGCTCCAAACTTTAATTGATGCTGACTATTGGGATGTAGCTTTGGGCATTGACGACACGGTGTTTTTCTGGCGTGCGTTTTTTGTCCGTAACGGTGAGTTTAGCGGCGTATGCCATTACATTCCATACTCCGCCGACGCGGTAGAAGGCACCAGCTACTTTAATTCTTACCAAAGTTTGTACAAACAATTATTACGCTGGGGATGGGGTGTTATAGTGTTTCCTTTATCAATTAGGGGTTTTGTCAAGTATAGAAAAATCCCGTTAGGCAAAAAGGTTATCTGGATTTACACCCAACTTAAAAATAAGACGCTCCTAGTAAGCATAGTTTTTTTGGTAACTTTTGGCTTCTATATTCTTACCGCCATTAACAAAGATATTAAACAGTCCAATTTTGCCTATAGTCTTCCCTATTCTATCAGCATCATGTTGTCATCCATTTTGTTTTTAATAATCCCCATTACAATATTAAAAACCAAGATTGTTGGCGGTATCCCAAGGTCGCTCCCGTGGTGGAGAAAAGCCATGTTTTTGGTAGAAGGTCCATTAATTGTTATTAACTTACTGACTTTTTCATTTTTTCCTTTTATAGAAGCTCAAACCAGAATGATGCTAGGTAAAAAAATGAAGGACTTATATTTTACGCCCAAAATGGCCAGAACATGAATATACTAAACCGTCTAAACTCAAAAAATGGTGTTCAAGCAATCGAGCAACTTACAGTCAATTTAGAGAAGTATTTTAAAAAAGGACTAAAGGATAGAGATTTGCATATTAGACTTTTTGCAGTTCTGCCGGTTATCCTATGCTACGCTATTATAGCTTACTCCTTCAGCAACCTAACAGAAACCGTCCCCCTATGGCATACCAAACCTTGGGGCGAGGGCGTGCTTTCCAACAAAATTAATTTGTATTTAATCCCTCTGGCTTCAACCTTTCTTACTGCTGTGGCGTTTATTTTGTCCTATTTTGCTAAAAAGCTGTATTTTACCTATTTGTCGCAAATCTTACTTACTGGAGCGGTAACCTTTAACATAGTTTCTCTATTAACTGTTTGGCAAATAGTCACAAATTCCTCACTAACACCAACCAACCTAACATTTCTTACTCCACAAACTCAAAGTTTACTAGGACTTATGGTTGTGGGCTTTATTGCCTCGTATTTTACGCTTCCAAAATTCATTGCTTGGGCTAACAAAAGAAATCTAGTCACGGATCCAAGCAAACATCAACACCCCGGCATGATTTTAGTTAAGCCGTCCGCCCGTGGCGGTGGCTTTGTCTTTTCCGTCTGTTTTGCCCTGCTTGCGCTAGTATTTTTAGAAAAAACCCCCGTAGTTATTGGAACAGCGTTTTCCGTTTTTGTGTGTGGACTTATAGGACTTTTGGACGACTTTCAAAACACGGCAACAAAATCCAAACTTAAATTCTTAGAAAATCCCGCCGTCCGACTTTTAATTTTTCTCCCAATTCCTGTGGTAGTTATGATGTCCTTTGGGATTATAGCCGACTACATTAATAATCCATTTAACGGCGACTTTGTTCTGTCTACCTTCTCTCTAAACCTTTTTGGAAAAATCTTTACCCCGCTCCCCATCGTCTTTACACTAATATGGACTTTAGCAATTATGAATATGATTTCTTGGTCAAACGGGGTGGACGGACAGTTTGGAGGTGTAGCAGGCATTTCAATTTTAGTTATTAGTCTGTTAGCATTGCGACTTGTAGAAACAGAACCGGCCCAGCTTACTACCGCAAAATTGGGGTTTTTGGCTTCTGGCATAGCGTTTGGCTTTATTAAACATACCTGGCATCCGTCTAAAATTATGTGGGGTTTTGGAGCAGTTTCTGTTGGACTTTTGCTGTCGTCCCTTTCTATAACTTCCCGCGCTAAAGTTGCTACTGCTATTATGGTAATTTTAATACCTTTTTTGGACGGTTTTATTACAGTCTTAAGACGGCTTCTGCAAAAGAAAAACCCGTTAAAAGGCGACCGGGGACACCTGCACCACTTATTATTAGAACGGGGTTGGAGTCCGCAACAGGTGGCTATATTTTATTGGGTAGCTACGGCAATTTTTGGTATTATTGGACTTTTGTCAGCAGATAAATCTAGCGCTTTAGTCACGCTAACTATTGGAGGATTGGTGGCATCGGGAATTGTTGTTCTTAATGTGGCGTCCCAGTTTAATAAAGTCAAAAAGAAAAAACTTACAGAATTAACGCCAGACAAAGAAACATTACCACAGCTTGTGTAACAAGCCCCCACGGCAACGGCGCCTGGGTTTGCATTTTCTTTTGGACGGATGTTAGCTTTTCCACAAAGCCTATTTTGGCATTAGTAAAAATATGCGGTGCTTCTAATGCGTCCGGCAAAACAGAGGCAATACCGCACAAAAAAGTCCGCAAAGCTAAACCGGAGTCGTCCTTAACCCACAACGCGTGCAAGGTAAAAATTAAACCTACAGCAATACCTAGCCCAAAGTCGCCCATAACCGCAATAGGACGCCAACCTTTAAGCCTTTGCTCTTTTGGCGTGTTGGAATAAAAATCCCAGTGGGGCGTTAAGTCGCCAAAAAAATGCATAACTACGGCAAGCGGAACGGCTATAATGGGATTCGGCACGGTTTTGGCAATAGCCACGCCAACTAAAACATGGGGTGTAAGAAGCATGGATTAAATTATAGCACTTTACACGGTAGTTCTTTTTGTCATAATAACCATATGCCCAACGAAAATAAGATAGAAACATCATTCAGCGATCTCCAAGAAATAGCAAATCTTCAAAGGTTCGGTCCTAAAAACACCCAACCCCAAGAGACACACGGTAGAGCAAAGGGTCCTTTGAAAACAACAGAATTAGAAAAGGAAACTAAAAGTCAACTTAAAAAAGGGGCGTTTCTCATAACGGGTGAGAATAGCGCATGGTTAGGGTTTAGGAGAGGTCACACAGAATTTATTGAGAGCGTATGGGATGACTTAGATCTAGCTGAATTAGAATCAATAGAGAGTGGTACTGATTTTCCACCAAGCCTTGAAAATACATACAAAATATGTTTAGACATCCCTCCAAACAAAGTACCCGGTGCGATCGAAATATTAGGATCTCAATTCTCCAACCTGCCTGTTTACGGAAAGGTCGGAAGAGGTAATTTATTAGAAAGAGAGAACTTTCCCAGTATCGTGCTTTATGTAAGAGGGGTCAGAAAGAGCGAGGTGGTAGTGTCAAGAGGTCTGTGTAAACCCCCTTTCTTCTTGTTTTGGGTAGCGCC
>CAZBAJ010000006.1:0-60144 GCA_964490125.1 uncultured Candidatus Saccharibacteria bacterium | reverse complement strand
AAATAGTTCGCAAATAAATATAACTGAACAATGTCACAAATGTCATACAGTTAACCCTGTAGCAAAAGCCTTAAATTTAATAAAAGTAGTTTATTGTTCGTTTAAATATAGGGTCTGTGGCCTTACCAAAAAAGAATCTACGATGACAATAAAATACTATCTAATGCGCTGACTTCTGTTAAAATCCGCGTCGTAGTAGAATAAAGGAATGGAAAAACAAAACCCTAGAAAACACCACCAGTTCTCAATTTGGAAAGAAGGGCGTTACTTTGTATCCCAATGCCTTGATGTGGATGTTGCCAGCTTTGGTAAAACTAGAAAAAACGCGTTAAGCAATTTAAATGAGGCGTTAGAGCTATATTATCACAAGTAATCAGCGTAAACTTTGATCGGTTTTGAGTTTTTGGAGTTCTTTCTGCTTTTGCAATTCCTTACGATATTTTTTTAGCGCTAAAGTACAAAAAGGCGGAAAGTCGATATTAGCAGGGAGAATACCGTACATGTGCTGACCTGGTTGAAACTCGTTAAATTCCACGGCGGTTTGGGAAACTGGATAAAATCTCCCGTCCGTGGCTAGAAGTCCCCACAGTCCTTTGTCGTTCTTTTGCAAAGTTCCTTCAATATCTTTTCTTGGAACTTTTATCGCCTGTCTAAACCTGTCGTTCTCCCCTTCTTTATACATCTCCAACTCGTCACCAAACACCAGCTCACTTTTTGCCGCGTAATTTGGTTGGACGGAATAATTCTTGCCGTCTTTTGTCGTCATGTTTATCCCGTCGAAAATACCTCGGTCGATAATGCTGGCTGGGTTTATCATCGGCTGACTTGGAACATCGATTTTGATTCGTTCTGGCGATTGTTTCTGTACCGGTTCTTGTGATTGTTCCTTTGATAAGGTGTGATGTGAAGTAACTAGATCCTTTGGGTTTTTTTCGACAATCGGTTGGGGTGTTTGGGATTGTGCTGGTGTCTGGATGTTTTGCTTTGGCGGGGTTACCAATCGTGAGGGTTGGTTTTGGGGTTGGGGTTGTATCGCCACAGGGGTAGTTTGTGCTGGAGCAATTTGTTCTGTCGAGGTTAACGGTCGCGATAGTTGTGATATCGTCGTAACCTGTTTTGGTGGGGTTACGGGTTGCTGAACCTGCGGCTTTTGAGCCGTATTCTGTCCCGCGTAATTATTTATTCCACCTTTGGCGTCGTAAGAAATGGCCATCCCCTTGTCAAACGGGGTGTCCACCCATTTTCTTACCTTGTCCTCCACCGCAAGCTTGTCCACCCCAAACTTTTGGCGGCTAAGCTCTAAAACCCACTGCTTGTTGTCTGACTTTGGCACAATGCACTCCTCCTCCACCCACGGGCGCAAAATTTTGGCAGAAAACGGCAGCGAGGTCATCCCGTCCATCATAAGTTTCATATAGACATGAAATCGCTCTAAAGAAATAATGTCCGTGTCAGTGAAGTACGGCGCAAATTCACCTTGCAAAGCCTTGGCATCCGGCGTACCTAAGGCAAAGGCAATAATTGTGCCGACATTGCCTAAAACGGCTTTTAGCAGTTCCTCCGGAAGTTGGGCAGTGTATTGGTGGGTTAAATAAAGTCCAAGCCCATACTTGCGCGACTCGGACAGAATAGACTCAAAACTACCCGTCGCAAAATTTTGAAATTCGTCCACATATAAATAGAACGGCCTCCGCTCGCTGGATGGGATATTAGCCCGCTGTAAGGCAAAAAACTGGATTCTGGAAACAAGGAGCGCCCCCAACAAGTCCGCATTATCCTCCCCTATTTTGCCTTTAGAAAGGTTCATAAGCAGAATTTTGCCGTTATTCATGGCATCTTCAATGTCAATAGTGGACTTGCGCTGACCCAAAATGTTCCTAATAGTGGACGACGCAAGAAACCGGTTGACTTTGTTTTGAATAGGCGCAACGGCTTCTGTAATAAGGCGGGGATTGTTCTTCATGTTTTTAAATTCGGTGTCCCAAAATTTTAAAACCACAGGATCCTTAACATTGTGCAAAATAAAGTTGCGGTAGTTGTCGTCCTCCATAAGTCGCGTGATACCTAACATAGTGGTGCCTTGGACCTCCAGGAGGGTTAGAATGGCATAATTTAATAAGTATTCAAGCCTGGGACCCCAAGAATAGTCAAAATGGTGTTTAATGGCCGACACTAGCGCGGAGGCCATAAGGTTTTTTTGCGACAAGTCGGTCATTTCTAAAAGATTAAGACCTACGGGACTTTCGGTGTCGGACGGGTCAAAATAGATAACATCATCCACGCGGTTTGACGGAATGCGGTCTAATACTTTGTCTATTGTTTCACCATGTGGATCCAAAACACCAACGCCAAAGCCGTTTGCAATATCCTGGGAAATCATGTTTTCAAAAATGGTGGACTTGCCTGTACCGGATTTGCCAATAACATACATGTGACGCAAGCGGTCGTCGCCGTTATCAAGTCCAAAGCGAACTTTTTGATCTCTAAAGACCGTATCAGCAATGTAGGTGCAGTTTTGGGTGGGCAGACCCGCGGGAGGTTCGGTTTTTCTGGAGTACGACCAGCCGATGTTGGGAGTTTCTACTTTTTGGGACGGCAGATGATATAAAGATCCTAACTCTTCCACATTTAAGACATAGGCACGCGCTTCATCAAAAGTCCTGTCGACAAAGTTATTGTAGGCATCTACACCCGTTAGCGTTTGGCCAACGACCAAACTATTTAAATTGGTAGTGGAAAACTGATTCATGGAGGCTACTGCCGAGCGCATATTGTGCTTTGCCCGATCAGGCGTTTTGGCTGACACTAAAAAGCGCGCCTGCGCCGTAAAACCCATTTTTGCCATTTTATTTTCTATGGAATTAACTTCCATTTCTTGAACAATGGTTAGTTTGGGCGCAGGCGCGGAAGTTTTAATTCCGCGGTCGCCTTCCCCACTGTCGGAACCACCAAAAATTCTGGCTGATTCTGTTAAAATTCTAACTAAAATACTCCAAAACTCCGTCAACACCAAAACAATTAAATTTGGCTCGCCACTGCGTTCTTGAGGATTTTTGCCCGTTTTCATTATGGCTACATAATCGTTACCTTCTTTTTGCCAAATGTCGCCCACAGGTTTTGTTAAAAGTTGAAAAGCCACCACTTCCCCGTCCACCAACTGCGACATGGCCGAAGTCACCGACGACATGCTGTCCAGCTCCAAGTCCACATAAGTTTTTAGCGGAAAAATATGGTTTTTTATTTCTTCTAGTTGCGCCATTTCCCAGTAGCTGTCCTTGGAAAAATCCTCAAAATTGTCGTCCACCTTAACAACCTGCGACGAGGGATAATTGGCGTAAATTTGACCTTCCACAAAGTTTGACGATTTTTCTGAACACACCACATAAAACTTAATACCCAAACCTGGCTTGGAAATTACCTCAAAGCTAAAATACTCGTCGTCCTCACCTTTGGACTTTAAAAGTCCGTGAAGTGAAGCAAAAAAGCTTTCCATTGCCATAGCTGCGGTCTTAAATGTAGCTTCTTCGTCCGTAATTTTGGGGACTTTTATTTCAAAAATGACACGGTCGGCAACAAAGTTTAAGGTTTTGTACGACTTTTTAAACCTCTTTGCGAGGAATCTTCCAGCTACTGCCAGCGCAATTATTATAAGGACTACATATAACATAACTTTGTTTTACGACGCTCACCATAGCCAACGAAGTTAAGCTTCACAGTAACTTCTTATGGCTAGCTTAACAAACCAGTCACGCGCCAAAATATTAAGGGTTAGAAAGGAGAGACTTATAAAAGTTTATTCCTGCTGTGCCAAAATGTCAAAACCCACAATTACGCAAATGTCTCCCCTGTCCAACAGGTCCTCCCCTAAAGATGACGCGGATGCGGTATTAACAATATTTATGTTGGGATAGTAACTTTTAATATATCTTGCGGTGGCACTTAAGGGATCGTCCGTTATCAAATAGCTTTTTTCATACTCGTTTTCCGCATTGGCAGTGAGGGAAATTCTTGCCCCCATGTTCTGAAAAACTTGGGAAGCCTCTTTGGCTACATCGGGCTTACCTGTACCGTTTAACACCACCACACCCAGGCTTTCCCTTGCCATTGCGCCACTAAGCGTAATGTCGCGCAACTTTAATCCTAAATCCGCTACCTGATTTAAGTCAATGTAACTTATATCCCGATCGGTTAATCCGCGAGCAAACATAACCATATCCAATAATTCCCCACCGGTAAAATTAAGTTGTGAATTTTTAATAAGGTTAGTAGTTTCCCAAGGCGCAAGTAGTCCAAACTCTTTTTTAAAAATAGCCCCGTTAATTAGATCCAGCGAGTCTTTGGTAGTTATAATATAGCGGTCGACATTAATTTTGAGTACTTTTTTTGTTGCTTCTATAAGTAATTCCTCGCTCTTACCGACTTCACCCGTTGTCTCCGCCAGCTTAAGGATTTTTTGGTATTCTTCCTCGCCAAACCTACCAGGTAAGTCTATTTTTAAATCAACGGGAATGTTAATTGAGTATAATTTGGCATCTTTCTTTTGAAAAATTAAGATTTTTGCTGTTTTAACAAAATCGGCGTCATCTTTTTCTACCAATAATGTTGAGTAAATATCTTTGTCTTTAAGGTCGCTGGAGCCAGCACTATAAGCAGAAACTGCGGGAGCAACAATTGACTTGCCGAGGAAAAATAGTCCCAAAAGTCCTAGTGAAATTCCTACCAATAAAGTAGCTTTAACCTTTTTATTTCGCCTTTTGACATACAAAGAGCGTATTTTTCTCTTTTGGGCAGTACTCTTACGCACATATAACTTCTATCACACTCTATAAAATTTGTGAAGACCTATTTCTAAAAAAAGTCAGTAAGATTTATGGACGACGCAAAAAGCCGTTTCTTGCCGTCCCAATCAGTAAAATCAATGCTTTTGGCGTGTAACATCATTCTGGTTGAGAAGTTTTTGGACGACTCTAAAAATATCCTTGAGGCATATTTGTGATCATTTACTACCGGGTGACCAAAGGCTTTAAGATGGACTCTAATCTGGTGTGTGCGACCTGTTTTAGGATAAGCAAATAGGTAGGTTGACGGAAACGGAATCTGAATTCTCTTAACAACCTTAAATTCTGTAGTGGACTGCCTACCCCCCTCGTCCACATTAAAAGCCGTACCGCTATCTTTATCTCTTCCAACGGGAGCAGAAATCTCAAATCTGCCGTCCGTAATAATTCGGTAAACTAAAGCTTGGTACTCTTTGTGAATTCTTCTATACTTAAAAAGCCCTTTTAAATAGTCAAAAACCTCTTTAGTTTTGGCAACCAACAACACACCGGAAGTTTCTTTATCCAACCGATGTACAATACCAAATCTTTGTTCAAACTGGTCTTCGTGTCCGCCCACACAATCCACAAATTTGTACCTATGCTTTACCCAGTCCTTAACCGTCTCACTTTTTTCCGACCGCAAACCCGTCACAAAGCCCCCCTCTTCTTCCGTCACACTTATACCAACAGGCTTATCAATAACTAGCAAAAAGTCATCTTCAAATATAATTGGAATGTCCATAGCCAAAGCAATACATTAAGAGTATTTTTGCAACACCGCCTCTATCTCACTCACAATCTTGTCGGGCGTAATCTCCGATTTTACCAAGAAGCCGTCCGCACCGTAATCAAACATCTCATTAATTACCGAGTCGATATTTAAATTAGTAAGGGCAATAACCGGCCTGTCTTTTACCGTCTCCGTGACCTTAAGTTTTTTTAGTAACTGCAAACCATCCTCACCTGGGAGCATTATATCCAAAAGCATAACATCCCAAGCCTCCTCCAAAGCCTTTTTTAAACCG
This sequence comes from uncultured Candidatus Saccharibacteria bacterium, assembly GCA_964490125.1. GTDB lineage: Bacteria > Patescibacteriota > WWE3 > UBA101185 > UBA10185 > JBBAAW01. Next base: position 54,299 of record CAZBAJ010000006.1, on the reverse strand, counting down.
ATAACCCCATCTGGCGCCTCTAAAACCTCGTAGCCACTGTCGCGCAAATATTCCGCATAAACGCTTCTTATATCTTTTTCGTCCTCTATTAGTAAAACTTTGTTCATATCCACTTTATTCTGTCCAAACCTTACCTAAACTACCAAAACAGCCTTAAGCGACTAGTCCTTTTTGGCACAATCAAAGCATTTTGTCGCTTGAGGAAAAGCCTTAAGTCTGGCTAAATCAATAGGCTTTTTGCATACTTCGCAAATGCCGTAAGTACCAATCCGTACCTTAGCCAAAGCCTTTCTAATCTCCAACCTAGCACCTTGAATTAAATTAAGTCTGGCGTCATGAATATTTTTTTCCACATCCACGGCAGTACTTTCTGCTGATTCTGATCTGTCGGCACTTTCCTCTTGCAATAACGGGTCGGACTGCTTAACTAGCTCTTCTTCTTTTTTAAGCTCTTTGCTTCGCTTCCAAAGTCGTAAAACTAAATCTCTAAGCATTAACGGGGGTACTACCATTTTTTTTAGTTCTGCCATATAAACTCCTCACCCTAAAAATTAATACGGTCAAGATAAGTGTAAACAAAAGTCCAATAAATATCAAGTTGACAAATTTGGGCGACGACAGGGCGCTGGCTAGGCAAAAAACCCCGCAGGTAAGGCAAAAAGTAAACCCCGATTTTAGGACTAGCAGACGGTATTTTTGGAGCAAAGCGTAAATGACAAAAAGTAAAAGCGACGCGATAAGATAAATGGGTTTAAATTGACCGACTAGGTTTTGAGTAAGTAACCAAAAACCTGCCAAAAGGGTAAGCGCAACGGCTAAATTATCTAAAACACGGTACAGAGACCACTTCCATTTTAGGACGACAAAAGAGACTGTGCCCACAAATCCAAAAAGCACGCTAAACGGGTTTATATTGGCAAAATTTACCACAACTGCCCAGGATATAATTATTCCTGTTACTACGCCAATCGCCCCGCCTCCCAAAAGTCCTAAAATAACTAAATCAAGGGCTTTTTCTTGGTCAAAGCCGTCTTTTTTGCAGGACGACCAAAAGCTGTATAGACCGGTGAGGGTTGTTATGGCTATTACAAGTGAGTGAACCGTAGTGTTAAGCATCTTAAGTAACGCTCCCCATAGCCAACAAAGTTACACTTCGCAGTAACTTTTTATGGCTATGGGGTCGCTTTAGTCAATTATTACAAGCAACCATCGCGATAAATAGCCAACGAAATTACGCTTCACAGTAATTTCTTATGTCTATTTATCGCTACTTTCTATTTATCCAATCAATACAATCGCTCTGAATATGCTTCTGCCAATACTTACTAACCTAGGCTTTAGACAAGTAGTCCCCCGTCCTAGTGTCAATCTTAACCTTTTCCCCTATTTTAATAAACATGGGTACTTTTACCTTCATGCCGTTATCCAGCTCTGCATCTTTGTAGACATTAGAAACCGTATTACCTTTAAAACCAGGCTCGGTATAGGCAACTTCAAAAACCAGCGAGTTAGGAAGTTCTATGGAAATAGGCTTGTCCTCAAAATAAACTACCACAACATTCATGCCGTCTTTTAAATACTTGCCCTCGGACTCTATGGTGGACTCGTCTATACTAAATTGGTCGTACGACTGGGGATCCATAAAATTATATCCCGCCGAGTCTTTATAAAGGTACTGCGCATTTTTTCTGTAAACATCGGCTTCTTCCACGGAATCCCCTGCTTTATAGCCTTTTTCCAAAACGGAACCGGAAATCAGATTTTTGGCAATCACCTTAACCGCCGCCCCACCTCTAGCGGATTTAACATGCTCGTACTTAACCACCAAAAACGGCGCGTTATTTTCTTTAAACACTTTTCCTGTTTTAAGGTCGGATGCGATCATGTTTACGGAATTATAACACCAAATTACACTGGCAACCTCTATTATTGTATAATTGCGACATATTATGTCAGACGAAAAACAGCAAATGGACGAAGGTCTAAAACGACTTCTTGAAACGGCGGGAAATGCCGATGAGGTAAGGCTACAGGGCATGTTTCCCGGTCAAAAACCAGATGGATTCTACCGTGAACAGGATATAAAATTCTTTTCACACTTCTTGGAGAGAGAGTTGCGAAACATTAAAGCTAGAACATTGTGTTGTTATAGGAGATCCCCGTTTTTTAGAATTTGTGGGCAATTTAGCCGAACCCACGCTTAATAAAATCGAGCAAGTTACAGGTGCAAAAACCCAACCAATACTGATTTTTGTTGGCGATCAGGCAACGATGCTGGAATATTACGGTGATTTAGGTATAAAGCCGATCCCGCCCGCACAATGCAACGTCTGCACCTGTTACTTAAACACAGACTATTTTCTTGAGCAAGGTCTAGATAATCCTGCAACAATCAGGGCAGTACTGCACGAACCTACACACCCCGCCTTTAATTTGTACATACTCGATTCAAACGGGGAACCGGATTTTAGAGCCGATCAAAGCTGGACCATTTCTGAAGCTTTGGCAGGTCCATTAGATCCCAAACTCTGGGATGACTTACAACCGCCAGAGGGAGTCGTACTGGATTTTGAAACTTTAGAAAGTGGCGAAAAGGATCTTTATGTATGGCTTGACGAGGTTAAAACTAAATATGGGCTTACGGATGTAACTTACTTTCAGAACTGGGCGGTGGCAGAATTCTATCGTTGGGCTTCTAGTCAAGGAGATTTAGCTTATTGGTATCAAAAAGCTTTAGAATTACAACCATAATTTGGTGCCGTGGGTGGGAGTCGAACCCACACAGAGTTGCCTCCAGTGGTTTTTGAGACCACCGCGTATGCCATTCCGCCACCACGGCTTACTTGGGGATTATATCACTTGTCCTTAATTTTAGTCTCGGCTTCAAAAAAACGCGTTCTGTCGGCCTTAAAGAAAAGGTCGATTTCCCCGGTGGGACCGTTTCTATGTTTGGCGATTAGTAACTTGTGATTTATGCGGTCTTCCTCGTTTGGTCTAAATAAAAACATGACAACATCCGCATCCTGTTCGATACTGTTGTGTACAAGAATGTCGTTTGCTACAAAGTTAACCATTCCCGGCACCGTCATGTCGTATACTTCTTCCAATCCTAGCTTTTCTATGGATTTAACTTTATCCCAATAAACATCCGATGTAGCAAGGTTGGTAAGGTAATCGTCCTTCAAAATTTTTGCGATCTTTAATAGTCGCTCTCTACCTATCCCGTTATTGTATATTGCGGTTCCGTTGTATTTAATACCCAGCTCCTCGGCAAAAGATCTTGTTGTAAAGCCTTTTTCTTTGGATACCCGTTTAATGTACGACCAGACAGACTTTGGAATTATATTGTTGTTGGGGTTTCCTTTTATGTCGACCAGTATAGCTAGAGCTTCTTTTACCTTTGTAGCTTTGGTACCAGTACAGCCTACTTTAGTTAAAAATCTTTCTAAATTGTCCTTATCTTGAATAGTAACCATATAAACATCTTTGTAACCCTTTTTATGACCTGCTTGAATTGTACTTATAATCCCCAACCGTAACAGTAGATGTGAGACGCCTCTTGCTAACTTTATGCTGTTGGTAGAATAATGAGCAGTTGCAGAATGAGTGGATTTAGCTGTTTTTGAAGTGTAGATGCAACCATCTGTAGCCCAAAGATGTTTAAGAAACAGAGCGATTTTATCTGGAGGTAGGGCAAAAACAGCATCAGGAACAAATTTCTCATAAGAATGTAGTCCATAAATGCCCATTTCCTCGTCCAACCATTTTACAATAGGGTTTCTTTTATTATGCGTTAATTTTTCCTTTGCACTAAGGTATAAATGAAACCAACTCTCCTGCGGTACAATCCGCGGCTCGATATTAAATTCCACGCGTGCCGCGTCTTTTACTATGTTGATTAATTCCATCTCTGAATTTGTGTAGTGTAAAGGTTGCCTTTCTACAAAGCACCCGTCACCCAAAAGATGGGCTAATAAAATTAATTTGTTGTCATTTAATGTACCGACTAGCCCTTGAATTTGAATATAATTCGGCGTGGCAACGGCATCCCCTATTTTTAACCCATCCAGCCTTACCCAACCCGCCAAAGTTAAAAAGGGGTGATTAGCGGAGGCAGTGATTTGTTTTCCCGAAACAGTCGTTAGCCTATAAACTTGTTTTTTACCGCTTGAAAATACTCTTGATGCCTTTGCGGGCTTTAACTTAAAATCGTCGTCCACCGCAAGGATATCAAAGTCGCGTTTGCCGACCAGATCCTTAATAGGTATCCGTTTTCCGGAGTCGGCAAGGGTTATTAAAGTGTCGCCCAGCAAACATCCCGAATCACGAAGGTCGCTTAGTTGCGGGCGTTTATCCCCTCCCCTAATTTCTACCGCGCGGGACAATTGTGACAGAGCCAAAACGGGAATTTTTAGCTCTCTTGCCAAATTTTTTAACGCCTGGGAAATTTCTGATACTTCTTGGGTGCGACTTTCTGTAGTACGACCGTGAATCAACTGTAAGTAGTCCACAATAACCAAGTCGATTTTTTTGTCCATGTGAAGGCGACGAGCTTTGGTGCGAAGTTCTAAAATGCCAATGCCCGGCGTATCGTCAATGTAAATAGGCGCTTCTGCTAGCTCCCCCGCCGCAATGCCGTATTTTTCAAAGTCCTCCTCGTGCAAATTTCCTGTTGTTATCCGCCAGTTGTCAATGTCGCCCTGCGCGGAAATCATCCTGTCCACCAACTGTTCCCTACCCATCTCTAGAGAAAATATGCCGACTGATTTTTTATGGGTAGTAGCGGCATACTGGGCGCAGTTAATAGCAAAGGACGACTTACCAACAGACGGGCGCGCTGCCAAAATTATTAAGTTTTCCCGCTGGAAACCAGAAAGCATCCTGTCCACACCTTTTAAACCTGTGGGTACGCCCCGCAGCGCGCCCTTGGTTTTGCTTAACTCATCAAGTCGCTCAAAAGTTATTTGTAAAGTGTCAGAAATCGGCACAAAATCCTGATGCAACCTGTCTTGCGAAACCGCGTAAATTTCCTGCTCTGCCTCGTCCAACAAGCCTTCCACCTCACTTTTGTCAAACGCCATTTCATTTATTTTGGCACTAGCGGTAATTAAACTCCGTCGCAAAGCATTGTCTACAATAATTTTGGCGTAAAATTCCACATTTGACGCGGTGGGCACAAAATTGACCAACTCCGTAAGATAAGAAAGTCCGCCAATTTCCGTAAGCAACTTATGCTTTTTAAGTTCCTCCGGCAAGGTAATAAGGTCTATAGGCTGGCGTTTTTCATACAGATTTAGCACCGCCTCGTAAATGCTGGCGTGCGCGCTTTTATAAAAATGTTCTGACTTTAGAGTTTCCACCACCTTAATAAGCGCATCTTCGCTAATAAGCACTGCCCCCAAAACGGACTTTTCCGCGTCTAAATCATGTGGCGGAATTAAATTGCGTTGGGCGGTAGAATTAGAGCTTAGTTGACTGGTTTTATTTGACATAATTTTTTGCTAACAATAACACTGGTTGCAAGATTATTGCTGTTCCAACACAATAACTTGCGTTTCGTTCTCATTATCTGCCTCGGAAATCCGTAGCGTCGCCGATTTTTTAACATTCCCGTTTTCTATGCCCATTTCGTCCAAAAACTTTTCTAGGGTGTCGATATCCTGCAATTTAGAACCTGCCATTTTATAGTGCATGGGGACGACATAAGAAGGCTCGATGCTGGAAATTACTTTTGACGCTTTTTCCGCATCCAGCGTATAAACCCCGCCTACCGGAATTAAGAGGGCGGTAACCTGACCAAATTTTTCCAACGCAGGCTCGTCCAGCAAATGCCCCAAGTCGCCACAATGCAACACCGACTCTCCTGCCGTTTCTATATAGTACATAGTGTTTGCACCCCGCTCTTTACCGTCTTTGTCGTCGTGCTTGGTAGCAATACCAAAGATGGTCACTCCACCAAGCTCGTATTCCCCTGGTCCATCAATTACCAAACGATAGCCAGTTACCCCGTCCTTAAAATTATGATCAAGATGGTCGTGCGTGATTAACACCGCGTCCGCCTCAAGTTTTGGCAATTTAACACCCATTTTTGCCGGGTCAAAAGGGTCTATAACCAAAGTGACATCTTTTGTTTTAAGCTTAAAACACGAGTGACCAAAGTATGTTATTTCCATATGTCAGTATGATACCATAAACTAATGCATAACCGACTGCCCAGTCGCCCTAAAAATATGGAATATTACGCGCTTTTGGCTATGCTAGGCGCAACTGCCATTTGGGGCTTTGCCCCGCCAATTATTAAGTACACGCTGGATTACATTCCCCCTTTTTCCTTTTTGTTTTACCGGTTTCTTATTGTGTGTTTGGTGATTTTTCCCTTTTTATATATGGAACTTAGACGACAAAATATTAGTCTGCACGACTTTCCAGGACTAGCGCTTTCTGGTCTGTTGGGTCAGGCAAGTTTAATTTTATTATTTTATGGACTAAATTACACCTCGTCTTTGGAAGTAGCTGTAATAGGAATTATCGCCCCCCTGCTTATGGTGGGAGCGGGTCATTATTTTTTTAATGATAAAATCAACAAAAACATTAAAGTTGGACTAATTATTACCTCACTAGGAACTTTGGTTTTAGCAATTGGACCAATTTTAGACTCATCTGCTCCCACTGCCTCCAGGAACGCCCGAATTATAGGCAATACCTTAATTGTCATATATAACCTAATTTGGACAGCGCATGTTTTATGGTCAAAGCGCATAAGAGGTGAAAACTCACACAAGGTTAACGAGGTCGCTAAATTTTTTGGCATCCCGATTCCCCGCAAAAAATATAGTTCGCAACTTATTACCGGAGTTTCCTTTTATGTCGGACTTGTAGCTATGTTACCGTTTTACCTTCTGGAGTCTATGGGAAAAATCGGCTCCAGCGGTTTTAGCATCCTGAACCTATCAACCGCTAGCTGGCTGGGACTCCTGTACATGTCGCTTCTATCCTCAATAGTCGCTTACAACCTTTTTGAATGGTCGCTAAAATACCTAAAAGTCACTGACACGGTAATTTTCTCCTATATCTCCCCTATTTTTACCCTACCCGTCGCCTTCTTAATTTTGGGCGAACTGCCTACCAAGGACATTTTGCTAGGCTCGGCAATAATAGTGGTAGGCATTGTGGTTGCGGAACGCAAAAAGAGTTGATACAATAACGCGGTCATGAAAAAAGGCATTCATCCTCAAATTTATAGCGACGCTGTAATAACCTGCGCGTGCGGGAATAGTTTTACGACCATGTCGACCAAAAAAGACATTCAGGTGGAAATTTGCTCCGCTTGTCACCCTTTTTATACCGGGCAAAAGAGATACATTGACACAGAGGGTCAAATTGACAAATTTGCCAAAAAGCTAAAGATTGCCCAAGAAAGCGGTGTCGCAACAAAAGCCTCTAAAGCCAAAAAAGAGGCAAAAAAGGTAGCGGAGAAAAAGGGACCTATAACTCTTAAAGACTTGAGAAACATGTAATGTGTGCAAACAAAACCCAAGACGAATCAAAAGTATCAACTACAATAGTTAATATCGAGGGGCTAGATTTTGAACTAAAAGAGTCCAAAAGAGTAAAGTATTACATCCCAACGGTATGTAACAAGGATATCAGAACCGAGATAGACGCCAAGATGACTGAAATTGATACGGTGCTAGACCGCATTAGCGAGCTTTTTCCCGACTCTAGACTGAAACAACGAGTTGTATTTTGTGAACCACGATTCTACACTACACGGTTTATTGGAAAAAGTAGCAGAGAGGATTTTGATCCAGCGCCATGGGTGGAATGGTCAGAAGGTGACATCGATTTGCTTGAAGATTCAGGCGCTAGAGTTAAAGCGTTCTTTATTAAACTAGGCGCATCTTTCTCCTGTGATGCAGACAAAGAAAGGTTTTACGGACACGAACTAATCCATCCATTTATGGCTGAACTATCTTTACTTCTTACAACCGTCGACAAAACTAAAGATGAGTATTTAATTTTAGATATAGAAGGCTTACCAGAGGCAGACGAAAGGCTCGGCTTAATGCTCCAAACAAACCCCCAAATGACTGAATCGACCGTCTTTATTGCAAATTTACAATCGGCCAGCGCTACCAAACCTGTAGAAATACTAGCCGATGGTTACGACCATGGCAGTTTTGAGGCTGTAACGGTAAGCAAAAACCCAGGTTATGCTTTATGCTTTCTGTGGATGTATGAGATGACCGCCGAAATTGCCGAAAACATGGGTTTTGGAGGAGATGTTAGAGAAAGATATCTTTTTGGTAGAGAGTTAATCCTCAACTCTTACAAAGAAGCCACTGCCATAGAGGATTATAAACGAATATTAAAAGCCAAAACTGGTTTTGTTTACGATGAAAAAGCTAATAACCCGGATTATTTTACCGAGGCGCAAAAAAGATTTAAACAAGACTTTCAAGTCGCGATACTGTAAACCCCATCCTTTGTTGTAAAGCAGTTAAGTTTGTATTACATTTAGTAAACGCCATGAAAAATAAGGGTACAAAAATTAGCAAAATACCAAAATTTATGACTTACAACGAAGAGGTCGCCTTTTGGGATACTCATAGTGTTGCCGATTATTTAGATGAGTTTGAGTATGTAAACATGAGTTATAAGCCGAATAAATCCGAAATCTCCTCAAAAGCCAAATTGGCTGGATTAGCGAGCTGTTTATCTATACCAAAATTACTACGCAAAAATCCCACCACTGTTGTAAATCCGACAAGGAGTAGAGTTGGTCTAGCAACTACATAACGCCTATTTCAGTTGAAATTACAATACCTTGGGCTTAAACCCAGCCGAATTTGCCACCTTAACAGACCTTCCATTCTGGGCTAGTACAAAAAGTCCCTGCTTTTCCGCGTCAAGCCTAGCGTCGGTTGGAAAAGAAAGTCCCGCTAGTCCGCCATATATTTTGTGATCCTTATACTGCGGATACGATTTTCTAAACGCGGGGATAGTTTTTTCCATCAATTCCCTTACATCATTTGGATGGACTTTATGCTTTACCTCTACCACTGCAACAGTCGTGCCGTTTCTAAGCACAATGTCGTACTCATGTCCATCAAAATCCCTAACATTTCTAGCAATAGAGGTAAATTTTTGAGAACCCAATTGTTTGGTGTTTTCTAACCCGCTATAAAAAGCTTCTTCTGCAACATCCCCCAAGTTATTTGCCAAACTACCGTGTTCGTTAGCAACTTGGTCAAGAATTCTCTCTATTCTTTTCATGCGTTCTTCGTAATCTGTATTCATGTTGAAAGAATATTAGTTGCTGGACTCTTTACTGTCAATATGACTAAGTATGTCATCTATGTTGCCTGCTAAAATTGACGGGATATTGTGCCAAGATTCTTTAACACGATGATCGGTTACCCTGTCCTGCGGAAAGTTATAGGTGCGGATTTTCTCCACCCTGTCGCCTGTACCCACTTGCGAGGCTCGTATTTGTGAAATTGACCCTACTTGCTGTTCCTGCATCTCGGTGTAAAGTCTGGATTTTAATATTGACAGGGCCTTCTCGCGGTTTTTCCCTTGAAATCGCTCTTCCTGGCACTCAATTACAATCCCTGTGGGAATATGTGTGAGTCGTACTGCTGTAGAGACTTTGTTGACATTTTGCCCGCCGTGTCCGCCCGCTCTAAAAAAATCCCATTTCAAGTCGTCCGGCTTAATTTCTATTTCTACTTTTGTGACAACTGGAAGAACAGCAACTGTTGCCGTGGAAGTGTGAATCCGTCCACCAGCCTCCGTTACAGGCACGCGCTGAACCCTATGTACGCCTGATTCGTTTTTAAGTAGCGCGTAGGCGTTTGAACCTTTTAACTCCGCTGTGGCCAACTTAACCCCACCAGCGTTACCCTCTGTCATGTTAATAATTTCTGTTTTCCAGCCGGATTTTTCAGCGTACCTGGTATACATTTCAAATAATTCCCCGGCAAAGAGTGACGCTTCATCTCCGCCCGTACCCGGTCGTACTTCTAAAATGGCGATATTTGGGCTGACCTCCCCTGCCCCACCCGCTTGATCATCATGCTGGGCGCCTGCAGAATAATCCCCCGCCATAACCTTTAAGGATTCTTCTAACGCGGAAATTTCCTTTTTAAGTGTGTCAACCTCCTCGTCGAACATGGCTTTTAGCTGGTTGTCCGCTTCTTGTTTTTGTTGAGTAGTAATTTCCTCAACTTGGCGGTTTAATCTATCCAACTGTCCGCTAAGCTGATCTTTTGGGTTTATGCCACTCATCTCCTACCCTCTCTGATCCAATCAAGTATAGTTTGATCATCCAATTTGGATTTGCCACGGTTAATTACATTGATTTCCCCTAGGGCTTTTTGACCCTTAAGGATTTTTTCAGGCGTTAGTTTTACGCTTGGAGATCTTCTTAGCATGTCCTTACAATTCCTGTGGCATCTCCGCCAAAGTGGCTTTTAGTTCCTGGGTTTTTCCGCTTCTATCAATCGTCAAAGTAACCTCGTCGCCCACTTTTTGCTTAGATATTGCCTGACTTAGCGAATGCCCTACATTTAAATCTTTGCCGTTGAATTTAGTTATAATGTCGCCCCGTTGCAAACCGGCTTTGTCCGCGGGCGTATCCTTGGCAACACGGGACACAAACGCACCTTCTGGTAGTCGCCTAATTGTTGCAATTTCCTTACTAATCATAGTGTACGACACGCCAAGATAGGGCTTTACAATGCGACCCTCTTTAACAAAACCTTCCAGCACGGGTTTTAGTTGGTTGACAGGAATGGCAAAGGAAATATTGTCGGCTCCACTAGAAGTTGCCACATTTATACCAATAACCTGTCCCGCAATATTTAACAAAGGACCGCCCGAATTGCCTGGATTAATTGCTGCGTCGGTTTGGATAACACTTTCGTAAGTTTTGGTGTCTAAACCAAACCCGTTACCTGCCGTAATGCTCCTACCGATGCCGGAAACCACCCCAACCGTAACGGTATTTTGAAACTGTCCAAGCGCGTTGCCTATAGCAATAGCTTTTTGCCCTATTTTTAATTTATCAGAGTCGCCAAGTTCTACAACCGGCAAATCCCGCGCCGTAACTTCTAAAATCGCTAGGTCGTTCTGCTGATCCAAATGAATTTTGTCCACTTCGTAATTGGTGCCGTCTTTAAGCACCACGGAATATTCCCCGTTTACATTGTCAACCACATGACTGTTAGTAACTATAAGCCCACCCGCGTCCACAATAAAGCCCGTACCAATACCCGATTCATCAGTAGTTGGACCACTAAAATAGTCAAAATCCACAGTTTTTACCACCACAGAAACCACCGCGGGCGAAACTTTGTCCACCACATTAATTACTTGCGACTCCTCCTGCACAACCTCCTGCGTGACAAAATTTTGGCTGTATGGCTGTTTTTGGTCGACTTTAAGATTAAGCCCCAATTTTTGTTGGATTTGATGCCACTTTTGGATTAGAGAATTGCCAATGCGCGCCCTGTGAGAACCAAAAATGTCGCCCGCTAAAAGAATAATAAGGACGAACAAAACGAAATACAGAATTCCGCTAACTTTTTTGGTTGACTTCTGTTCTTGTGATATATCTGACATGGTTATATTTTACACCTATGCGCAAGACTCCTTCCAATACTGCAGCAACCAAACTTAGGACTGACTTAGAAACTACGACTTACTTATCATCGTGTACTTTAACAAAATCTAGTACTTTGATGCTAACTCTAACACTTTGTCCAGCTGGGGGTCCTTTTGGGCGTTAATATCATCCGTGGTAATTTCCACTACTTCGTCCGGCGCCAAACCGATTTTGCCGTTCTCACCTTTGTCGCCCACCCACTTTTTTTGACTTGTGAGCCACTTGGCAATGGTAATGTGCAGCCCGGAGCCATCCTTAAATTCTTTGGCGTCCTGAATCGTGCCTTTACCAAAGGATTGCTGACCTACAAGCACTGCGTCAATATTTTCTTTGAGCGCGGAGGCAAGTATCTCACTTGCCGACGCGCTACCCCCGTCGATTAAAATAAAAACCGGAATCCTGGCAAAATCCGGCGTTCCTTGAGCGTTAAACGGCAACTGCTCTCCCAGCGCGGTTTCCTCGTATAACACGGGCTTACTGGTATAAAAATCGCTGGCAATATGTACTGCCGACTGTAAATACCCGCCCGGGTTTCCTCGTAAATCCAAAACGATGGAGTCCAGCTCACGCATTTTAACATTAACTTCTTTTACCACATTATCCCAATCACCGTTAGTATCCGCACCAAACCTACTAACCCTAATGTAGGCGGTACCTTGTCCTTTGTCTTCCCAAGTCACACTAGCTACTGTTATTTTTTCCCGTTTGACGGTTTTAATAAACGGTTCTATAAGGTCGCGCTGAATTCTTAATGTGGAAAGCGTCCCTGCCTCGCCACGGATTTTTGACACCGCCTCTGTTACGGTTATGCCGGCGGTACTAACGCCTTCAATCTCCAAAATCTTGTCGCCCGCCATAATGCCTGCCGACTTTGCCGGTGAACCGTCCAAAGGCGCCACCACTATTAACTGACCATCTTTAATCCCCAGTTCCATACCGACGCCTTCGTAAGAACCGTTTAGAGAATTTGTCACAACCTTATTGACATCTGGTGGCAAAAACGAGGTGTACGGATCGCCTAAAGACTCCACCATCCCGCTAATTGCCCCATACAACATTTTTTTAGGATCAACGGGTCTGTTTAAATAGTCGGCTGATACTTGATCCCAAGCCTGCCAAAAAAGCGAGAAGTCTACTTTTTGTGCATCTGGCGCTTTATTTATAAACTCGACTTTTGGAGGATTTCTTTTGATGTCAACCTGATAACCCCGTTTACCCAAGTATAGTCCGCCAAAAAAAGTAGAACCTGCAAAAAGCAACACAAACAACCCAAGCTGAAATTTTTTGAATGCGGAGTTCATAACCCAAAGATTAAACCACACCCTACAAAGCGTGTCTATCCGTGTACGGCAAAAGTGCCATAAAGCGCGCCCGCTTAACCTGGCGGGCAACTTCTTTTTGCATTTTTGCCGTAAGACCTGTCTTTTTTATGGGCAGGAGCTTTCCACGATCGGTAATAAACCTTTTTAACGCTAAAGGTTCTTTGTAGTCAGGCACGCTTACTAGTTTTTTGTCGGTTGACATTGCCATAATTACTTATCCTCTACAGAATCTTGAGCTAAAACATCGTCAATATTTAGATCCGTTAGGTCATCGGAAGCGGTTGGGGCTGGAGCAGAATCTATTTGACTACTTCCTGCAACTTCATCAAGCGATGCACCGGATTTTGACTTACCACCCAAATAAATCATTTCGTCAATAACGATTTCTGTTCTATAGTGCTTGTTGCCGGTTTGATCAACCCAATCCCTATTCTGAATCCTACCCTCTACATACACCCTGGAACCTTTAACCAAAAGTTGGTTGCAAAGCTCTGCCAGTTTATTCCACGCCACAATGTTATGAAACTCTGTGGCTTCCTTGACTTGATTGTCGACCTTCCACTGCCTATTTGTCGCCAAACCAAAAGCTGCTATAGGCGTACTTTGAGGCGTGTACTTTAAGTCCACATCCCTTGTTAAATTACCAATAAGAATAACCTTATTAAGACTTCTTGCCATTTTTTCCTCCATTTACAGGCTCATCAGCCAAAATAATTACTATGTACCTAACAAGGTCGTCAACAATGTTAAGTTTTTGCTTCAATTTGGAAATAACAGGTTCTTCGGCTTCAAACTGAATGACATCGTACCAACCCTCCGTTGCGCCCTTTATCTCGTAGGCAAATTTACGCTTACCCCAAAAATTGCTGTTTAACACTCTGGCACCACTGGTGGCTAGTAAATCTTTGGTTGAATTAGAAAGGCTTCTAGCGCTTTCCTCACTCAACTTGCCCTTGGCTATTAACATTGTTTCGTATCTTTTCATAGTTTATTTTTGACTTTTTAAAACGCCGAACGGGAAGTGTGACGCCACAGCGCAGTCGTTGATTGACTATATACCTTGCTCCCGAATGGCACAGACACTATGGCACAAATTTCAGATTTAGTCTAGATAGTTGTCTCTAATCTGAATAGAATTTGCCCAAGTAACGGGCTATATTATCAGACATTAAACCTAAATTCAACCACATCCCCGTCCTGCATGCTGTAGTTACGCCCCTCTAGTCTAATAAGACCCTGTTCCTTGGCTTTCTTAAAGCTTTTTACCTTCATCAGGTCGACATAAGAAATAATATCCGCGCCTATAAAACCTCGCTCAAAATCGGTGTGAATTACGCCCGCAGCCTCCGGGGCTTTGGCTTCTTGCCTTACTGTCCAGGCTCTAACCTCTTTTGGACCGGCGGTAAGAAAACTTTGCAAACCCAAAACCTTGTAACCCAAGTTTATTAATCTATTTAAGCCGGGTTCTTGCATTCCCAAGGATTTTAGATACTCCTCCTGCTCCTCCAAAGGTAATGAACAAATTTCCGACTCAATCTTGGCACTTATGTATACGCTGTCTTTAAAGCCTAATGCATTATCTTGTAACATTAATTTACTCAAATCCTCTTCCGCCACATTGTAGACATAAATCATAGGTTTTCTGGTGAGTAAATTGATTCCTCTTATGGCGTCCTGCTCTTTTTGTGACAACTCGACACCTCTGGCAGGTTTCCCTTGATCCAAAATTTGGCGCAAGTTTTCTAATACTTCCACCCGCAAAAGTGCCTCCGCGGTTCTTGACCTGGCTTCGTCCTTGGCGTTACGCAATATTCTATCCAGAATAGAAATGTCCGCCAATACAAGCTCCGTCTCGATTGTCTCTTTGTCCTCCACCGGATTTACCGCGCCAGAACGGATTATATTGTCATCCGCAAAGTCGCGCAGAACATGCACCAAAGCGTCAACCTCTCTAATGTGTCCCAAAAATTCATTGCCCAAACCCTCACCTTTGTGCGCGCCCTTAACCAGGCCCGCAATGTCATAAAACTTAACCGTGGCGGGAATAATTTTTTGAGGCACTTCCCTATCCCCCACTCTCTGTCCAAAATCGTTTTGGACGACTTCTACAAGCCCCTGCAACCGTTCGTCCGGAACATCTACCACACCCACATTTGGCTCAATGGTAGCAAAAGGATAATTAGCAACCAACGCCGCCTGTTTTTTTAACAGCGCGTTAAACAAAGTAGACTTGCCGACATTAGGAAGTCCAATGATCCCTAAACTTAAATTCACAGCCCATCCCCCTGTACAAATTTAAATCTGCTTTGACTTATAAGTTTTCCGAACTCATCGTGGACAACTAAATCCAACCGATTACATTCAAACTGCTTGACGGAAAATTTGTGTCCTACCTCGTCAATAATGTCATTAAGTCTTTGCTTACCTGCTTTTATAAACCCAACGGTAATGTGTGGCAAAAATGTGTCCAAAACAAAAGGATTTCCGTATTTTGCCCTATTTTCAATTTGAGCTTGGGTATACTTCCTCCCGGGTTTCCAGTAGTACTCTGTTCTGCAACCATCCCTAAAGCTTGTTATACTCTCAACGATTACTTTTTCTAGCCGGCTCAATTCCTCCGTCTGAACACAGGAAGCAAAAATTGTCCCAAAGTCAAAACAATCAAACTTGTCCAACTGAAATATAAAAGGCTTGGCTGTCTGTGCGACTTGTTGGAGCGCGACTTTGATATCGGCAAGATTGTCACGAGGAACATCAGCATCGTAAAGGTTGAGGTGGGGCTGGTTAGTTACGGCATTAAATACGAAGGTACTTCCACGGTTGTCAACTAAAAAGCGGTTTAGTTGGAAAAACTCCTTGTAACAAGGGTCGTCCAACATAAAATTAATACCGATACCTACCCAAACCAGCTTTGGCATTTGAGGTTTTTTATCTAACATGGACGGAATTATAGAGGATTTAGGCAAAATATTCCTTTACATCTCCTGGGGAGGGAAATTTGATCGTATTGCGTTTAGATTGCAAATGCAATTCAATTGCAATACATTAAAAACTAGACTTGGCAACATAAAATCATTCCCATTATTCATTACCTAAATGCAATAGCGGGAATATGCTTCTAGAGCAACTCTATGACGGTTATCGTTACCTAAGATTACGCGTAATCATTACCCAGACGAGATTGCAGATGCAGTACAAATGAAAACCGCTAGCTTTAAAACTTCTTCTTCACCCTATACCCCGTCGGCGAGTCGTCCACCGTAAAACCCATCTCGTCAATTTGGCGACGAATAAAGTCCGCCTTGTCCCAAATACCAACCTTTTTATATTCCCATCGCGTGCGGGCTAAATCGTCAACCTCTTTGGGAACCTCAAAACCCACTAATTCGTCAAACCCCAAGCCTAAAACCTCGTCAAACTTTAGTAGCGTTGCCACTTTAATATCTTCATCCAGCTCGCTTTTAACCACATCCCAAGCCACGGAGAGGGCTTTTGGCATATTTAAATCGTCACTTATCGCCCGGTTAAACTTTTGCACAAAGTCGTCCGACACCAAACCCCGCGAGTCCTTAGAAATATTGTATGATGCCATAGCCTCGTACAGCTTTTTTAGAGAGTTTTGCGCACTGGTAAGGGCTTCCCAGGTAAAATTTAGCGGTTTGCGGTAGTGACCTGTCATGTACAAATATCTAAGCGACATTGGAAGGAACTTTTTTGACTCCAAATCGGAAAGCGTATAGGCGTTGCCCAAGCTTTTGCCCATTCTCCCCCCGTCAACCTGCAAAAAAGCCCCATGAATCCAATACTGAACAAATTTTTTGCCCGTAACCGCCTCCGCCTGCGCAATCTCGTTTTGGTGATGGATCATTTTTAGGTCTTCCCCGCCCACATGAACATCAATTTGCTCACCTAATTCCTTAAAAATCATAGCGGAACATTCCAGATGCCAACCAGGAAAACCCTTACCCCAAGGAGAATCCCACTCCTGCCAGCGGGTTGAATAGGCAGGAGAAAGCTTCCATAAAGCAAAATCCTGCGGGTGTTTTTTTTGCGGATTTGGCTCCACTCTGGCGCCTTCCTTTACACTTTCCTCCGTGTTGCCGGAAAGATGACCGTAATCCTTAAATTTGGAGGTGTCAAAATACACGCCGTCGTCAATGGTATAAGTAAAACCCTTTTCTTTAAGCCGTCTTACCAAGTCAATTTGCTCTTTTATGTATTGGGTAGCCGGGGTAAATTTTTCTGGCTTGGTCAGGTTTAGCTTTTCATAGTCGACCATAAATTGCTGGGTATAAAAACTTACAATTTCTTTTACGCTTTTACCCTCTTTTTGGGCCGACACTTCCAGCCTGTCCTCGCCCGTATCCGCGTCGCCTAAATTGTCGCCCAACAAATGCCCCACATCCGTAAGATTCATAATATGTTTGACGGTGTAGCTGTTGAATTTTAGCGTCCTAACAAGGAAATCGGAAAGTGTGTAGGTTCTAAAATTGCCGATAGTAGTATAGGAGTAAACCGTAGGTCCGCAGGTGTAAATTTTTACCGTGTCTGGTTCAAGTGAGTTAAAATCTTGGACTTGTTTGGAGAGCGAGTTATAAAGTTGCAGTGCCATAACGGACTATATTGTGATACAAAATTGGATTTTTGGCAACTTAAAGCAATACACGACCCTCCAAAGCTTTCGATAGCGTAATTTCATCGGCGTACTCTACATCCCCACCTACGGGGAGACCGCGAGCTAATCGGGTAATCTTTATCTTGTCGAGAGGAAATCTATCCCGCAAAAGTTTTTGGATATAAAGCGCTGTGGACTCCCCTTCTAAACTTGTTGACAGAGCAAGTAAAACTTCTAGAGTTGACGAATTCTCGCTAACACTGCTTTCTAAACTATCTTTTACCACACCTGTATTAAAGAAATTTTCAATCCTTCTGACTAAATCGTCAATAAACAGCTCCTCCGGTCCAACACCGTTGAGCGGATCTATTACTCCGTGCAAAACATGATACTTGCCCTTAAACCCAGCCCGCTCCATAGAAATTAAATCCAGGGGGGTAGAAACTACAGCCAATAAATTCTCCTGTCGGGTATTATCTGTACACAAACTACACGGATCTGCCTCATCTATATTCTTGCAAACCGAACACATTGTTACATCACTCTTAGCCCTAGTCAGATTTTGGGAGAACTTTTCCACTTCTGTTGCTGGCATACGCAAAATGTAAAACGCTAATCGCTGGGCAGTTTTAGGTCCAATACCTGGCAGTTTCTTAAAGTCGTCTATTAACCTTTGAATTGGTCGTGGAATCATAGTCGGTTAAAGCGGGAGCCCGCCGTCAAACACATCCGTTACCACAGTTTTGCCCGTAATTACCATGTCTTGCGGAATTCTAATATTTAAATCCGTTAAATCGCCAACCTCGCCTTCTTTTTTTACCTCTATCCTCTGGCAGACTGTGCATCTAAACCCCAGCTTGTCGCCAAAAATCTCCTCCAACACTTTTTCCACCAATTTTTTATTGGCGGAGCTTTCAAGTCGCTCTTTGTGAAATTTATACGACACCTCTAGAACCACGCTATTTTCCTCCACTTGCACGGGCTTGCCGGACTTAACCAACGCCCCTACGGAATTATTTATCTTTGTGACTTGGGAAACTACCTCCCGCCAGCGATTTTCTACAATTTCTAGAGCAACGCAGGTTTGAATTGTCTTTGGTTGGGCTTGTTGAATTTCTGGCGAGCCTTTATCTTCAGTGGCTGACGCCTCCTCCATCACCGGAACTTCCTTGGATTCGACTTTCTTAACATTCTGGACATCTTTAGTCTCCTTAGTCCTGTCTTGACCAACCTGCTCGGTTGATTGTTCTCCCTTTTTACTACCCTCAAAAGGTTTTCTATCACCAGCCGGTTGATTGGAATCGGACTTTTGTGGGGTAACAGGTCTGTCGTTTGTAACCTGTCCCAAATTGTCGCCCATAGTTAATTTGGCAACTGCAACCTCTAGCGCTAACTGTTGAATGGAGTACGACTTTAAATCGTTTTGCGCTTGGTTAAAAATCTCCACAGCACTAACCAACCAAGCCTGCGAAACTCCCTGCGCAACGGATTTTCTTTGAACCAGTTCGTCGTCACTTAAAGCAAAAAAATCGTCTGTAAAGCCCATTTTTAAGTACAGGGCGTCTCGCAAATAGCGCAAAAGTCCGTCCGTCCAAACTGCCAAGTCCGCACCAGCGTCAAAATTGTCGCAAATAACTTGTAGCGACTTTTTAGGATTGTTATTCTGCAGTCCGACAATAAAATCGCCGTAACCTCCCGCCGTACCGCCAACACCGCTCTCTCCCCCACGACCACCCTCAATAAACTGTTGCAAAATGGTTTCCGCGTCTCTAAATGCCCCACCTGCCAAAGTCGCCACGCGGTCAAATTCCTCTTCGGCAATTTTTTCCATAGCGGACTCTGTAGTTGCAATCCGCTTAAGTTTTTCCACAATCTGACCCTTTGTCGGTCGCCTAAATTTAAAAACCTGGCACCGCGATTTAATAGTTTCTGGCACTTTATGGAACTCCGTGGTACATAAAATAAAAACCGCGTGTTTTGGTGGCTCCTCTAAGGTTTTAAGGAGGGCATTAAATGCCTCGTTGGTGAGCATATGGACTTCGTCAATAATGTAGACTTTTTTCTTGCCCTGCGCCGGTAGCAGTTTGACTTTTTCCCGCAAATCTCTAATGTCGTCAATTCCCCTATTTGATGCCGCATCGATTTCTACAAGGTCCAAAAGACTCCCATTTTGCACCCCCAGGCAAAACTCGCATTCTCCGCACACATCGCCTTCTTTGGTTAATTGGGTACAATTTACCGCCTTTGCTAACAGACGCGCCATGGTGGTTTTACCTACTCCCCTTGGACCGGTAAATAGGTAAGCATGCACGGTTTTGCCGGTTTTAATCTGTTGAAGTAAAGAGTCGGCAATCTCGTTGGGTCGCTGAATTTCCGCAAATGTTTGTGGTCGGTATTTTGTGTAGTACATGCCTACTAAAGATAAAGCTTGCGGACAAAAAATCCACTAAACTTTAAGTGAGGATAAAAGATACTCGCAACCCTGTTTTTTTACGACTTCTAGCTGGGGGTCGGTAAAATCCTGCAGAACATACTTTTCTACATCAAAAACCGTGCGTGTCGCCCCGTCAACCGTAACCACAGGTCGACCAATTCCTACCCGAAGTCTGGTGAAGTCCTGCGTACCTAGCTTGTCTATAATATCTTGCACCCCGTGATGCCCCGCCGAGGAGGAATTACGGGAAATTTTAAACTGCAAAGGCTCCAAATCAACATCATCGTGGATGACTATCAAATCGGACGGCTGGATGCTAAAGTACGGGAGCGCCCTTGCTACAGCGTCACCGGACTCGTTCATAAAGGTATGAGGCTTTAACAAGATCAAACCATTATCCTTTGACATGCTAATTTCCGACAAAATCTTTTTATTGACGGACCAAGACAGTCCTTTTGACTGCGCAAAAGCGTCCAAAACAATGAACCCAGCGTTATGCCTGTTATTTCTATATTTATCTCCGGGATTTCCTAGACCTACTAGTAACTTCATGATCGTCTCCTTTGTGATGAACGCCCATTAAATGTAAAACCCCATGGGCAACCAGCTCGGCAATTTCTTGTTCGTAAGTGTTCCCGTAACTTTTTGCTTGCTCCTTAGCCTTCTCCGTTGATACAACCACATCGCCTAAATATTCCCCCTCATCATAATTAAACGACAAAACATCTGTGGCGTAATCCCGCCCCAGATGCTTTTTATTCAATGCCTTAATCGTCTTATTGTCGACCAGAGAAACACCAATATACATTATGCCCTCTGTCTGTCAAAAAATATTTTTCTGGCTTTTTCTTTGTTTTTAAGACGCTTCCACTCGCTAGGCTTGGTGTAATGTTCCCGCTCTTTTAATTCTTTTAGAATTCCGTCGCGCAAAACATCCCTGTTAAACCGCCTTAAAGCTTGCTCAAGCGACTCGTTGTTTCTTACTTTTATTCTGACCACTAAAAAACACCTCCGTTTCAGTGTCAAACTTATAATTGACTTATTTAGGTACTGCCACCCGGTTCATCTTTGGAACCACCTAAAATGTGAAAATGCTCATGTTCAAAGTGATTGTACCCCGCCCCGTTGTTAACCAACTTATAGCCGGTCTTATCTAAACCAAGTTTGGTTATTGTACCAAATATTGCCTCAAACATCCTGTCCCAGTAATTATTTGGCGACTTGGAGAACGAACCATAGATTGTATCTTTTTTCATATGGTGCTTTTTGTCTACCACCAATACATGCACAGGGGCTTTTGGGTACTTGTTTTTTATGACTAAAAAGTCATCTGTTTCTAAAACCTTTTGACAAGGCTCTTCCCCCGCCACTATTTTACAGAATAAACAATCGCTATCGCGAATTGAACAATTTTTATCGTACATACTTTGTATTCTAAACCCACTTTTGGGATATTACAAAAATTAATATGACTGACCGAAAATCCAACGGTGGTTAGACTGCCCGCCACAATAAACACACTTGCCCACTTCTTCTTTCTCGTCCAAAAGTCTACATCTGGTTGTGGCTTTTGTTTCGGCTTTTATCTTGGACTCACATTCGGAACTGCCACACCAAAACGCCTTGATAAACCCCCTTGAACCCTCCATTACGGCTTTAAAGTCGCTGTAATCGTCAACAAGGTGGGTATTATCCTGCAAAAATCTGTCGGACTTTCTTAACATATCACTTTGGATTGTTTGCAAAAGATCTAAAATTCCAGTTGCTAAATTTGCTATCGGCAAATTAACTTTTTCACTGGTATCCCGTCTAATTAAGGTCGCGCAGTTTTCCTTGACCTCCCTATCACCCAACTCCAATCTTACAGGTACGCCTTTTAATTCCCATTTATTAATTTTGTAACCCAAAGTCTCATCCTCCCGATCATCCAGAAGTACCCTTATACCCGTACCAGTCAGCAAATTAACCAGCTCTCTACTTTTTGCTAACAAATTTTCTTGTGATTTTACAGGCAGAATGACAACTTGATGTGGCGCTATTTTTGGTGGCAAACACAAACCATTGTCATCGCCGTGGGCAAGGATTAACCCCCCAATTGACCGAGTGGAAAAACCCCAGCTAGTCTGCCACACATACTTTAGCTCTCCGTCTTTGTCCTGAAATTTAATATCAAATACTTTGGCAAAATTCTGCCCCAAATCATGGGAAGTGCAACTTTGCAAAGCCTTTCCGTCCGGCATTAAGGATTCAAAGGAAACGGTTTGACCTGCTCCGGCAAATTTTTCTGCGTCAGACTTTATGCCTTTATAGCCAGACATAGCAAAAAAATCACTGTAAACCTCCTGATAGGCGTCCATTGCCCAAAGAACCATTTCCCAAGCCTCATCGTGGGTAGCGTGAGCAGTATGTCCCTCCTGCCATAAAAACTCGGTAGTCCTTAAGAACATATAGGTTCTCTTCTCCCACCGCACAACATTATTCCACTGGTTTATAAGCATGGGAAGATCGCGCCAAGAAGAAATCCATTTAGAGTATGCATCGTACATAATTGTTTCACTGGTGGGTCGTACAATAAGTGGCTCTTCCAATTCTTTCCCCCCACCTATAGTTACAACGGCAAGTTCCGGCGCAAAACCCTCCACATGTTCTTTTTCCTTTTTTAAAAACGATTCGGGAATAAATAAAGGAAAATAGGCGTTGTCAACACCTTTGGCTTTTATCTTTGCGTCTAGAGCTTGCCGAACTAATTCCCAAATTCTATAACCGTAAGGGCGGATAATCATCGTACCTTTAGAAGGACCGTAATCCGCGAGTTCCGCCTGCAAGACTACAGCGTTATACCAATCGGAAATGTTGTCAGACTTTTTTGGAATAAACTTCTTAGCCATAATTGTAGCTACTTTATCACATTTATACCTTTAACCCTATCAAAATCGGAGTCAAATGTAACAATGTCCGTTATGCCCAGCTTCTCCATATTTTTAACAATCATCGCATCGCGGGGTCTTAAGTCGTACTTTGACATAATATTAGGAATTTCTAACATATCAGTTTTTGTATATTTTGGACTAACAAAAACTATGTTCCTAGTCGAGAGTAGTATATTTGTCACTATAGTTAATCTTTTTGTAACTTCTTTAGGATGATTTGGTGGAAGCACCTCACGCAAATTCCTGGCGATTATGTAAAGAAATTCATCTATAATCAAAGGTACAACTAAACAAGATCGCCCTGCAATCCTGAATTCCGCCAATAACTCAATTGTCCTATCGTTAAAGGAATCATTCACTATCTGATTGGAAATAATGAAACTACTGTCCAAAAGTACAGAATTGTTATCCTTCTTCATAAAAATGATCGTGGCAGTATTTTTTAATTTTCATAAATTCTTTTGTCGTCATATTGAGCTTTATTGCACCAGCGCGCGCCTTGTAATACTCTAAGTATTGTTTGTACTGCTCGTTTTTCGACTTGGTTGCGCTTCTCCTAAGGGAAGACTCGCTTGAAGATTGGAAAACGGCTTTATCGGATCCTTTTGTAGAGACACTCCTAGCGGTAGCAAACCCCTCCTCTACGGGTTCATAAACTATTCTTTTACCTTTTGACGGAACATTTCTATATCTAAAACCCGGCAAAACACCCAGTCTTTTAGGTATAGTTACGGCAACACTGTTTCCAATGGCGAAGGCGGTTTGTAACTGTGGCATAGTTATTTTATACCAAATGTTTAAACATAGGTCAAGAGTTATGTTTAAACATCCGCGGACTTTGGAATCTGAATTTTAGAGTGACTAAAGACGCAGGTTAACAATGTCTTTTGCCGTAATAACAAAGGTTAGTGCCAATAAACCTACCATGCCCCATTTATGAATACCTGCCTCAAACGCTGGGCTTATTTTTTTGCGGGTTACGCCCTCTAAAACTACAAACACTGCCCTACCCCCATCCAAAGCCGGTATGGGCAGCAAATTCATAAAAGCAAGCGACAAAGAAAGAATGGCCGTAAAGTCCAAAAGTCCAAGAACCGCATTGATCCCCTTATAGTTTAAAATCACGCCAACCACGGAAAAAATTCCCACAGGACCAGAAACTCCGGCAGAAACAGGTTCCATACTTTTTTGTGCTACGGATGTGCTGATAAGCTGAGAAAAAGTGGACATAGAATACGCCAGGACATTAAAGGCGTGTTTAAAACCAGCAGTAAGTTTGTCAACCAAACCACCACCATAGTCAATGTTTACCGAAGTTGCTAAAGCCACACCCAAAAATCCTGCACCGCTTGAGTCATTTGTTGGTACAATCTTGACCTCTCTAAAAGAAGGCTTAATCTTCTTAGTGTCCAAAAGTTTTACCCAAATTTCCTGTCCACCCTTGTCCTTAATTTGATACCTTACATCGTAGACATTAAACACGCGCGTTCCGTTAATTTCCTGAATAGACTCGCCCAATTCCACACCAGCTTTTTGCGCAGAAGAACCGTCCTCAAAACCAAAAACCACCGTATTATTTTTAATCACTTTTCCAAATTTAAAGTCATAATCGTACAAAAGAGGCAGACTGGAAGTAGTAAAGTTATTAATAGCAAAAAAGGCGTAAAAAACTGCCACAGCCAAAAGCAGGTTCATACTTACACCCGCAAGCAGAATCGCCAGGCGTTGCCACGGGCTTTTATTGGCGTAATTCCCCGCATCTGCCTTGTCAACCGACATATGCTCGTCCTCCCCCGCCAGCTTAACAAAACCTCCAAAAGGCAAGGCGTTAATAGAATAAAGTGTTTCACCTATTTTTTTACCCCAAATTCGGGGCGGGATACCGTAGCCAAACTCCTCCACACGAACGCCCATCTTTCTTGCTACAAAAAAATGCCCAAACTCGTGAATTAACACCAAAACGGAAAGTATTAGAATAAAAACAATAAGTGCAATCATAATGTTTTGGAGGTTTGGCAGAAGTGTTTAATGCCCTAAACCACCTTAAAACCAAGTAAGATCCTAAACCCTTAATATTTCTTCTTTTTTAGTTTCCAAAGCCTTCTCCGCCCGGTCCACATAGTCTTTAACAATAGCCTCAACCTCTTCCCGCTGATTAAACTTGTCGTCCTCGCCTATTTCTTTGTCCGCAAAAGCCTTGTCAACCTGCTTCATGGCATCCTGGCGCAAATTCCGCATAGAGTTTTTACACTCCTCCAACTTTGCCCCCGCCACTTTTACCATCTCTTTGCGTCGCTCCTCTGTAAGCGCAGGGATTGGCACTTTAATACTGTCGCCCCCCACAACCGGGTTTACGCCTAAAGAGCTTTCCCGCAAAGCTTTGTCCACCTCTTTTAAGAGCGACTTATCCCACGGGGAAATTACAATAGTTTGAGGCTCCGGCACGGCAATTGATCCAAGCTCTTTAATCTTCATGCGACTTCCGTACGCTTCCACCTCCAAATTTTCTACCAACGCGCTTGATGCCCGCCCAGTGCGGATTTTAGTAAGTTCCGCCACAAAAAATTCTAGGGAAAGTGTAAGTTTTTGATTAAGTTCTTTAAAAACCATGTTGACGACATTGTACTTGGAAAGTAGCTAGAAAACAAGACTAATTTAACCACATACTTTGTCATATTTGTATTTATAGAGTGTGTGATAGCATTCATATATTCTCGGACAAAGAGGAGCCTTAATCGGCTTTTCCCCAAGGCAAATAAGCTCGCAAACGCGGGCTTTTTTGTTGCGTTCTCTGACTGTGCTATTACCAGCGATTAATTATTTTATGGAATACCGGGTAAAAGCACGGATTTCGATTTTTTCACCCAACTTGGCTACCGTTTCCCCTATCAAATCCTTAATCTTTTTACCGGCATCACGGACATATTCTGCGTCCATTAAAGCTTGGGTGTCCACATAATCCTCGGTGGCTACCTGCATGGCAATCTCCTTACCCAGCTTTTGAAATTCCTCGGTTTTTGCCACAAAGTCAGTCTCACAACCAAGCATTAGCAAACTACCTACCTTAGCGCCAGAGTGGATATACGAAAACACCAAACCCTCTCCGGCGGATTTGTCAGCTCTTTTCTCTATTTTTGCCAAACCTTTTTCCATTAAAATTTTAACGGCTTTTTCAAAATCACCGGCGGTTTCTTCCAACACTTTTTTGGCATCCATGACGCCTGCACCGGTTTGCTCTCTAAGTTTTTTTATCATTTCAATATCTATACTCATTTTTCCTCCTTTTTGACTTTCTTGGGCGATTTCTCTACTGACCCTGCGGATTTTTCTTTAGCTGGTCTTTTTACTATTTTTTCCGACGCTTTATCTGCACTTTCTTCTACCTCATCGTCCTCAATTTCACCAACTTTCTTCTGCGCTTTACCGGCTTTTCCCCCACCCTTTACGCCCTTTGACCCCGCTACCTCCTTAACAACCTCCACTTCGGCAGAATCAAGTAGCTCTTCAGGAATATCGGAGACCACATCAACATTAGCATCAATACCCACACCTGCATCCGTCAACCTTTCCGCCTCTGATCCGGACTGCTTGAGTCCACTGGCGGTAGCCCCCTCTCCCCGTTTAGCCTTGTCGACAGCCTTATTTTTCTCAAACTCTTTATAACCTGCTTCAATACAGTCCGCAATTACAGAAAACACCTTACCCACCGATTTTGCCGCGTCGTCATTACCTGGAATAAGTTTATAAATACCTGTAGGATCAGAATTAGTGTCCACTAAAGCAACAACCGGCACATCAAAAATCCTGCACTCATTAATAGCCGTGCGTTCGCGCCTGGCGTCAACCAAAAAAACAGCTTGAGGCTCCCCTTTTAGTCCAACAACTCCGCCAAAATATTTTTCCAGCTTGTCTATCTCGCGGTCAATCAAAATTCGCTCTTTTTTAGTAAACATAGACAAATTCCCCGCGTCGCGCTTTTTTCTTAAACTAATAAGTTTGTCTACACTTTTTTTAATAATACTAAAGTTGGTAATTGTCCCACCAATCCAGCGTTCATTCATGTACAACGCTCCGCACCGCAAAGCCTGCTCTTTGGCAATTTGGGCGACTTGTTTTTTGGTACAGACAAAAATTATCTGCCCGCCTCTTGAGGCAATGTCGTACAGATATTCCCCCGCCTCTTTAAGCAGTTTTTGGGTCTGATCCAAGTCTAAAATATGCACACCCTGCTTGGCGGCGTAAATGTAAGGCTCCATTTTGGGATTCCACTTGTTAATAGAATGCCCAAAATGCACGCCCGCCTCTAAAAGATCTTCAACTGTAGGAAACTTGTAATTGTTCATTTTGACTAGAGCATAATACCATAATTTATAGGGTAATCAAGCCGTCGACAGGAAATTGTTTCCCACCCGCATTAACTGTTCATCAAAAGACATTATCTGACCGTTTACTTTTTTTGCCTCTAAATGCAAGTATATGTCGACCAAATCCAGAGTGGACTGACCGTAATACTTAAGCAAATCTAAAATCTGCTCTTTTTTAGCGTCAAAAATATAAATATTCTCAAGGAGTATAAGTTCCTGTAAACTGTCCACAACTTCTTTTCTTTTTAGCTTGTAGTAATGACTTAAAACCCAGACGACTTCCTGAAAGACCAAAATTGATACTAAACCCTTTTTTTCCTTGTTTCTGACTTGGGTAAAAAACTTTTTGCTCGCCTGATACATAGTAGGGTCGTCTTTTACCACAAAACGGATAATGACATTGCTGTCTACAAAATACTCATCCATTTGCTAATTCCTTTGCTACTATCTTTTGAGTCGCCTCCATAATTTGCCTGTCGGTTGCACCCCTCTTACTTTTGGGTAGTCTTTTTGCAAAAAGCTCTGCGTTTTTTGCAATATACTCTATGGGATCGCTGTGGATTGGACGCAAAAATGCCCCGTTATCAGGGGCTAAATCAATTAAGACTCTATCGCCAGCGCCTATAGACAAGTGGTCCAACAGATCTTTGGTTAAAGTTATTTGGTTTTTGGACGAAATTTTTGATATTTGCATGTCTGACTTATATCACCTGACTTTGTTTTTGTCAATATCCTTTACTATTAGAATCTAGCTTTACTGCATCAGCTAGAATTTACTTGTTACTAACAGCAGTCTATTGACTGATTGTTTTTCTAAATCTTACTGCTTTATAATTAAACTCCCCTATTGTAATAACCTATTGCGTAAGGTATAAAGTCAGCATGCAAAACGACGCGGAACAAAAATATATTGCGGGGTTAAAAGATTACCATACCAAGTTGACGCAATTTGTATATCAAAGCTACCAAGTCGACATAAAATATTTGGAGGTGCTTTCCTGGGGCTATCACACTACGGCAATGTATCTAAAGTCGTCCGACGATAAAGAGTACTTATTAAAACTTGCCGACTGGAGTGAGGAAAAGGAGGCTGGCGTTAGAAAAGATATTGAGCTTTCTGACTTGTTGGGCGACATCGTACCTACCCCACGCTACATTAAGAACCTAAATGGCGACTATATTTGCCGATTTGAGGACAAAATAATTAGGTTGTCGCACTATATTTCTGGTCTTGCCCCGTTAAACATGTCGTATGACATTTTAGGACAAATTGTCGACTTACTAAAGAAAATCCACGCTTTTAGTGTCAAAAACATTCCGGCTAACTTAAATATGCAAATGGACACGGAAAACGAAAATGTGATGAAGCCAGTTACCAAACCGCTAACATCGCCTGTCCTTCTTCACGGAGATTTAACACCGCACAATGTACTGGTGTCGTATGACAAATTAGTAGCGGTTATGGACTTTGAATTAGCAACTATTGGACCAAGAGAATACGACTTGGCAAGAACTGCGGTATTTTGCTGGAATTACATGCCAAATGAAAGTTTTACAGATGTCGCATGCTCTGTCTTGGAAAAATACAGCAACGATATGGTTGATGTTGACCTGGTATACATTCTAGCTTTAGAAACCGCTCAAAAACAAGTTGAATTTACATTAAAACATATCAAAAACGACAATAAACAGGGCGATTGGCTAAGAGACTACGATTTTTCATTAAGTCAGTTCAAAAAGCTAGAGAATGTTCGGACTTAAGTTGGGACAACAGACCGTCTGATATGTACTTAACCTCGTCAACACTACTTTCCTTTAATGAACCTGAAGAAGCCTTCTTCTTTGCGTACCTACTAGTCTGCAAGTCGACGCTTGTCTGCAGGGCATGAAAAACCAATTGACAAAATCTCTCACCCGGGTAAACACGGATTATTTGCGATCCGGTATTGTTTTTTAGCGGAATTATCAAGCTTCCCTCATATCCCGCATCGATTATTCCACTCATATCTACAGACAATCCTCTCCTGTTGACAGAGGATCTGGGGTATAAAACTGCCATAACATCTAAAGGAAGTTTAACTCGCTCTAATGTCTCGACAACAACAAATTCACGAGGCAGAATCTCAAAATACTGACATGGCTTGAGTCTGATTGAATCAAAATACTTTTTGTCTGTTCTGTTTAGGTAATCTATGTTTAAAGCAATCCTACCTTTGTCGTTAATATCCCAAGATTTTGGCAACATAAAATTGAAACCCAATCGCAAATCTATAGAGTGCATACGAAGCTGAAAACTGTCCAGAGCTGGAGTAAAACGAAGCTGTTTTGATTTAATTTTTTGAAGAATTTCTTTTTTTGATAGAACTGACATTGTCCTTAACTCCCAACTTTAAAATCTCTACCCCCGCCTGTTTCAGCATATTAAGAGAAAATTCTGCATCCAAATTTGAATACATAATCCTGTAAACTATTTTTTGTATGCCGGCGTTTATTAGTAACCTTACGCACAGCTCACAGGGAAAATAATTAGTGTAGAGTGTCGCACCTTTAGTACTTATTCCATGGTAAGCAGCTTGAGCAACCGTATTTTCTTCCGCATGGACCGTTCTAACACAATGCCCGTCTTTTAAGTAATGACCTTGTTCATCACACTGATCGGTATGCCTAGGAGCACCATTGTAGCCTGTGGAAAGGATCATTCTATCTCTAACTAAAACTGCACCCACAAACAACCTGTCGCAAGTAGATCTTGTGGACACTAGATCCGCGATGTTTAAAAAATACTCGTCCCAGCTAGGTCTTTGCAACTTATTTTTCCCCATAACTAGGACAAAATACTACATCGTAAGTTATTTGTAAATACAATTAAATTACTAAACCTTGTATTTTAAAACTCTGCGTTTTAATGATTACGCGCTTGTTTCCTTTTCTTTACCAACGCGCTTTTTCTTAGGGCGTTGCATCTCAATTACAGCCTGAGCGTCGGTGGCGGGCTTTTTCCAAGTGGAATATTTGCAATCGGGATAGCGACTACAACCATAAAAAGTCCTACCCTTACCTTTGCGGGTGACTAAGTCGCCCTCCTTACACTCCGGACACTTTACGCCAATTTTTATTAAAAACGGTTTGGTTGACTTGCATCCTGGATACTTGTTACACGCCAAAAACTTGCCAAACCTGCCCTGTTTTAAAACATACTCCCCTTCCCCGCACAGCTCGCACTTACCGTAGTCCACTTTTTCTACCGCCGGAGTAATATCTTTGCCGTTTTCGTCAAAAATTGAGGTGATTTGTTCCTCTATGGGTTTGGCAAAATCACATTTGGGGTAGTCCGAACAACTTAAAAATTTGCCGTATTTACCAAGTTTAAACATAAGTTTTTTTCCGCACTTTGGACACAGCTCGTCAGAGTCGCCCAAAAAAGTAATATCTTGCTTTTTTAACTCTTTGTCCTTTTGTTGGACGACTTTTTCGAACGGCTCGTAAAACTCTTTAATGACGGGTTGCCACTTGAGCTTGCCTTCTGCTACCTCGTCCAATTGTTCCTCCATTAGCGCGGTAAAATCGTAGTCGACTATATTAGAAAAGTGATTTTTAAGTAAATCTATGACAACATATGAAACTTCTTGGGGTTTAAAGTACCGCGCCTCTTTTTCTACATAACCACGCGTAATAATGGTTTGAATGGTTGGCGCATAAGTAGACGGACGACCTACGCCCATTTCCTCCAACGCTTTAATTAAACTAGCGTCTGTATACCTGGCTGGTGGTTGGGTAAAATGCTGGTCTGGATTTAGTTTTTCCAAGTGTAATTTGTCGCCCTCCTGTAGTTGTGGGAGTTGGTTTTGGGTTTCGTCGACATCTCCGTTAGCACTCACATTTTGAGACTCTTCGCCTGCCTGCTCGGCGTCGCCATTTTTTGTTTTATCTTTGGACGGCAAGTTAGCAAGTGCCAGCCAACCGTCAAACTTAATTACCGAACCCGTAGCCCTAAAACCATAACCCGTGTCGCTTAAAATATCCACGCTGGTAGCATCGTAAACCGCCGGCGCCATTTGAGACTCTATGGAGCGACGCCAAATTAAATAGTAGACCTTTTGCTCTTCCGGACTAAAGGTCGACAGCTGGGGGCTAGAAGGAATAGTGTCAACATTTGTCACTCTTATAGCTTCGTGAGCTTCCTGCGCGTTTTTGGAGCTATTTTTGTAATAATTGGGCGACTCCGGAAGATGGGCTTTAGAGAACTTTTTGGCTACATATTTTCTTACCTCGTCAATAAACTGGGCCGACAAATTTAGAGAGTCTGTTCTGTGGTAAGTGATTAAACCTTTTTCAAACAGAGCTTGCGCAGCTTTCATGGTTTTGTAGGCGGGAAAACCAAACAGGTTGGACGCGCTTTGTTGTAGGGTTGAGGTTTTTAATGGTGGGTACGGGCGTTTTTGCTTTTGGGTTTGGGTAATTTTGGCGACTTGGTAATTGGACTTTTCTAATTCGCTAACGATTTGGTCAACTTGGGATTTATTGCCGATTTCTAGCTTTTTACCGTCTTTTTCTACTAACGAGGCGGTGAAAATATTTTCCTGCGTGGAGCCTTGCCCGCTCTCGGGTCGGGTCCCTAGTCCGCCTTCGGCGTACGCCCGAACCCCCGATTGGCGGGGACCCGTCCCAAAGTCTTGGGTAGAAAAACTTCCTTCTACCGACCAATATTCTATTGGTGTAAAAGCTTGTCGTTCCCGCTCGCGCTCCACAATAATTCTTACCGCTACACTTTGTACCCTACCGGCAGAAAGTCCAAACCGCACTTTTTTCCAGAGCAATGGAGAAAGTTTATATCCAACTAGCCGGTCCAAAACGCGCCTGGCCTGCTGGGCGTCCACCAAATTGTCGTCAATTTTACCCTGATGCTCAAAGGATTCCTGCACCGCGCTTTTGGTAATTTCATGAAACACCGCCCGACCATAGTTTGACTCTTTTAATTTGAGTAACTCCTTTAAGTGCCAGGCAATAGCCTCCCCTTCCCTATCCGGATCTGTCGCCAAAACAACTTTGTTAGCATCTTTAGAGTATTTTTTTAACTCGGTTATGGTTTTTTTAGCTTTGTCAGGAACTATATATTCCGGGGCAAAGTCGTGCTCAACATCCACACCCAAACCGCTTTTAGGTAAGTCGCGCACATGCCCCATAGACGCCCTTACCACAAAGTCCTTACCCAATATGGTCGACAAAGTTTTTGCCTTGGTAGGCGACTCCACAATTACCAAATTCATTGTTAAAGAATACCACACCTGTCAAAATTGCAAGTCGGACAAAACATCCTCAACCCGATTTACCAAATGAGCGCCCTGTTTAATAAGCTCGTTTGCCCCCATGCTAGTGTAGTCAAAAATGCTACCGGGTACCACATACACCTCCTTGCCAATTTCCAACGCTGCCTCCACGGTTGACATACATCCACTTTTTTGGGTAGCTTCAATTACTAAAAGTGCGTCTGCCAAACCGGCAATAAGCCTATTGCGCTCTAAAAAAGTCCATTTAGAGGCTGACATAAAAGGGTCAAACCCCGATACCAAAAAGCCTTTTTGCGACTTAACTACCTGCTCACCCAGCTCTTTATTGCTAAAATCGCCAAGTTTATTTACCCCAAAACCTAAAACTCCGATTGTTACACCGCTACAACGCAAAACCGCCCGTTGAGCTTCTTCATCCACACCTTCCGCCAAGCCGGAAACCACCGCGATCCCCGCGTCAACCAACTGTGGCACAAAATCCCACACCACTTTTTTACCGTAGTCACTCATTGTCCTACTGCCAATCACTGCCAAACTGCGCTTTGGCCACGCAAAATCCCGCCCTACTTTGTCGTCACAAAGAATATGCAACACTTGAGGCGGGTTTTTAAAATTTTTGACCGACTCCGGAAAGCGCGAATCTTCAAAAGGAATTTTTAACACCATGCAAGCACAATAAACTACTTTTGCGCGCCGTCAAGATAGTATTCTCTAATGAGATTAGAATACATGTTATTGACGACCCTCCGACTCGGTGATATTAAAGAAATATGAAACGCGATTATTTAGAATCTTTTTACAACATTGTTATTAATATCTCCTCTGGATGGTTTGCCGTTGCCCTTATTAGGAACATTTTTGCCAAAAGTTACGACGGACAGGGGTTACTTTCGATGCTGTATAATCTCTTTATGGGATATGTTTATTTCAGGATTGCCCTAAAAGCAAAGGAGGTGATGAGAAAAAATGCCTCAACTGTCTGAACTGCATATCTTGCGGATAAGCGTTTTATTGGGCTGTATCGCCGTTTCTGGTCTAACTTACTTGTTATCTCGTATGGTTGATGGTTACAAAAGGCGCTAGACCGCAATTCTCTAGTTTTACAAGAAAATTTGGTAACAACAAGACAAAATGAGGTAGTAAAAAGCATGGAAGCAGAAAAAGCACAACTTATTGGACAGCTGTGGGGTTTAGGTCTCACTGCGATTTTTTTGCTGATTTTTATGTTTCTTGTTAGACGGGAATTTACGCCAAAAAAGTGTGAGGGCGACAAAACAGCTAAAGAAAATTAGAGTCGCCCAACTTTCTATCACCGATGTTTTTAGTAACACCCTTTACCCACAGTAAAGCTTTTTATACTCGTCGGCATTTCTTAGCCGATATCTAGTATAATGTCAACATGGTTTTAGATATTGTTACTTATCCCAATCCGCAGTTAGGGCAAAAAAGCCAAAAAGCAGTGCCAGGCAAAGAGCTTGATGGGCTCGTTCAAAACATGTTGGACACTGTAAATTCCTTTAAGGATCCGGAAGCGGCGGGGCTTTCTGCCATTCAGGTTGGCATACCCGTGCGCGTTTTAATTGCCAGGGATTTTTCGGTTTTGCAGGCGGACGGGGAAAACAATCGACAGGATAGCTTGTCAAACGACATTCAATTGAATCAATCGATTACGGGCAGTAAAAATGTCAACAACAAAAAACTTTCCGCCAACCAAAACCGCGACTATATTCTAGTCAACCCAAAATTTGTCAGCCTGTCTAAAGAAGAAGAATTGGACTGGGAGGGTTGTCTTAGCTTTCCGGATTTGTACGGCAAAGTGTGGCGGGCTAAAAAAGTCAAACTAAAATACCAAAATCTGCAGGGCGACGAACAAAGACTTACAGCAAGCGGGTTTTTGGCGCGGGTGATTCAGCATGAAATGGACCATTTGGGTGGCATAACTTTTAATACCAGAATAATGGGAAAAATGTATAAAGGCGACGAGTTGGAGAAAGGAACTAAAATAGCGGACTAGGTTGCTTCGCTACGCTCGCAATGACAAAAGTGGTATTTTTTGGGACATCAGACAGATCGGTACCCATTTTGGAGGCGCTAAAAGCTAACTTTGATTTAGTGCTTTGTGTGACAAAAGAAGATGTTTTAGTCGGTCGACATCAGACCCCCAAAGAGGTGGAGGTAAAACGCTGGGCAAAAGAAAATGGGGTAAATTTTGTAACCATAAACAAGTCCCTTAAGGAGGACGAGGATAATATTATTGAGTATATAAAATATTCAGATGCAGAAATTGGATTGGTGGTAGATTTTAGTTATTTTCTTTCTCAAAAAATACTGGACATCTTCCCACGGAAAGTACTGAACATCCACTTCTCACTTTTACCTAAATATCGTGGGGCAAGTCCGGCACAATTTACGATTTTAAATCGAGATAAGATAACCGGGATAACCTACCAAGTCATGGAAAGGAAGATGGACACAGGTCCAATAATCTATCAACTCCCCTACCCTCTTAATGGCAAAGAAACTTCCGGTGAGCTTTACAAAACGCTTTTTGAAAAATCGGCGGAACATCTCCCAGTCGTCCTACAAAGTTACTTGGACGGCAAAATAACCCCGACGCCACAAGATGAAGCGCGGGCAAGCTACACCTACTCACCCAGTCACCCAAAAAACACTTATATTTATAAGGAGGACGCTAAAATTGACTGGAGCGCAACAGCTGACAGGATTGACGCTATGGTGCGGGCATTTAACCCGTGGCCAATAGCCTGGACGACCTTGGGCGATATGCAGAATACGCGGGAAAAATTAGTGGGGTTTACAGAACTTAAGGACTTTGAGAACAAGCCTAAAATCGCTAAAATATATTCGGCGCAGATATCGCTGGACGGCAGACTTGGCATTAGACAGATACAACTGGAAGGTGGAAAGGTTCTAACATGGGAACAGTTTAAAAACGGTTATTTAGTTTGATCGGCTAATTCTTTTTGCGCTCTATTAAAGGATGACAAGCACGAAGTGCAAAGTTTAACCTTAACCTTGCGACCACCGCCCAAATCGAGTCGCTTTTCTCTTAAATTAACCTGTTGAAAAGTTGTAGACCTGTGAGAAACGCGCCTACCAATAAGTCTTGGCACCAGCTTGCCTCTAAGTCGCCCTTTTCCACAAATGTCGCATATTTTTGACATAACTGGGCTATTTAAGCATAGATTTGGTTTTTGGACAAGCAGGCTGAAGGTAAAGGCTATCTCGATGACATTGAATTAATGTCTAACAAATGGAACCTGACATGACGACGACCGATGCTATCTAATGCCTGGGATATACACCCCACGGCAGAAATGCTAAAATTCCATGGTCAGTTTAGTAAATGGAGCGACGCGGGAGGACGGCAAAGAAACATCCCAGGATCCGCCATCTTGGACGGAGTCTGCCATCTTAGCTCAGCGGCAGAGCAACGGTTTTGTAAACCGTGGGTCCCGGGTTCAAATCCCGGAGATGGCTCCACATTATGCCGAGGTACCAAAGTGGCCAAACGGAGCAGACTGTAAATCTGTTGGCGCAAGCCTTCATAGGTTCGAATCCTATCCTCGGCACCATTTGGTAATCCAAATGGTGATGAGGAGAGCACGCCCACCAGGGCGGATCATCCTCGGCACCATTTGGTGTTTGTTTGACGGGCCCACTTAGCTCAG
This sequence comes from uncultured Candidatus Saccharibacteria bacterium, assembly GCA_964490125.1. Classification (GTDB taxonomy): domain Bacteria; phylum Patescibacteriota; class WWE3; order UBA101185; family UBA10185; genus JBBAAW01. The sequence goes on along the minus strand of CAZBAJ010000006.1, from coordinate 17,986 downwards.
CCGGCAGAGCAACTCCATGGTAAGGAGTAGGTCCGCGGTTCGATTCCGCGAGTGGGCTCCACAATTGGACTTCCTAAAGTAAGTCGAACAATCAAACGCTTGTAGAGTCCCCAGCCCCGCCGTTACAAGCAAAAACAAGGTAAAAATACCTATTAATTCACTTATTCAAATTTGCGAACTAATTTTGACTTGCGATGACAACAAAATGTCGAATCGAGTATTGAATAAACGAACAAGGGTTCTGGGTTCAAGTACGACAGTAAAAAACACAATGTGCTAATTTCCCCGCTATAACAGCAAATTCTTGTAAAAATAGAGATTACCGTCTTTTAAAATATCTTTTTGTCGATATAATACAAAAATGGGCAGAAAGGCGAGTGTATATGTCAAAGAGGATCTGTATCTTATTATTTCACAGTCGCAAAAACTACGGGCGTCTACTATTCAAAAACGCTTAAGTAAGGTCAGAAAAACCTCTATCTATAAATATCTAAAAATTCTTTTGGACGAGGGTCGTGTCATTAAAAAAGGTAGATTTCCAAAAATTTACTATGAAGCGGTATACGACTTGGAAGAATGATTTAACCCTACTCCTAAATTCAACGGATAAAACGATGAGGTACATGGCTTGGCAACGGGATGATATTGGGAAAAGCGCTATCTAAAAGAAGAAGGAGGGTTACACAGACTTCTTAACACTACCCGGCGCGTCAGAAATACTGGAGACATGCTAGATATTAATTTGATGTCGTCTAAACGGCATTTTTTTAGCTGCCTTTTTTAGATACTATTATTTGTCACCTAAATAGGGGTAAGGTTTTGCAACTGATCTTTTGTTTAAGCAAAAGAACAAAGTATGTCCCAAAAGGCAGGTATTTAAACGAACTAATAGCCATGTTTTGTTAATCTAAAGTTGTTACTACAATAAATAAAGTATGACAATCATCCGTTAGTTCACTTATTAAAATACGCGAACTACTTCCTTCCTGCAATAACAACAAAATCCCCATGACATTAAAAAATAAGTGAACTATGTCGGGAGTATAGTTTTAAGGCTGTCAATACAACTTAAAAACGCTGACACATAAATACATACTCAAACACCTAAATAGCAATATCTCTGCCCAAACACCCAGTACAAACAAAACTTAAATTAATACATTGCTACTATAACAATTAAATACATAAACAAACGAGTACTTACTGAAACCCTCAAATACAACAAAAACCTAAATAAATACATATCCAAACACATTTAGGCACCCAGACACCGAGACAACTTATTATTACCAAGACTGTACAATAATACCCAAGAAAGTTAAGCATGCCTGTAGAGCCGTAATTATAGCCACCGTAGCCTGTGATATTTACGAACTAGGGTAGTTCACTAATTATTTTAGAAAACTAGGTATTCGCTTTAACAACAGCTTAAAAATAGTTCGCAAAAAAAATATAACCGAACAATGTTACAAATGTCATAAAGTTTACGCCGTAGTAAAAGCCTTAAATTTAATAAAAGTAGTTTATTGTTCGTTTAAATATGGGGTCTATGACCTAGTCAAAAAGAACCTAAGATGACGAACAATACTATCTAATGCGACAAGACTACAAGTTGCAAAACAGAGTCTTTTAAGATAAACTGGCGTAGTTATGGCTAAAAAGACAAATCGTGTGCTAATAGGTTTGCAATGCAGTGTCTGTAAGTCGTCCAACTATGTGACTTCTAAAAACAAAATAAACGACGCAGAAAAACTGGAACTTAAAAAATACTGCAGGACTTGCAGAAAAACCACGGCACACAAAGAAAAACAAAAATTAAAGTAATCGGGGAGGCGTCGTATAATGGTAGTACAATGGTCTCCAAAACCATTTGTGGGAGTCCGATTCTCTCCGCCTCTGCCAAAGTTATTTGGAGCTTTCTATCCGTTCCCACATGCCAGACTTATAGCGGTTAAATGCGTGGTTAAAATAGATTTTTAACCATAAAAACAGACGCAAAGGGTAAAGGAGTAACGACCAGAGAAACTCTTTGGGGGTTTTGGCAAAGGTTAATGGAAAAAACACCATCTCCAAGTCCTGCAAAATGGAGCGACTTTTGAAACATCTCATGGAGTCCTCAACTGAAGCAGAAACATCGCTAGTTGACTCTCTTAGCGACTTTAGCTGCACATTTCCTCCCAAAGAGCGGGTTTTTTGTTTATACCAGTCGCTTAAATTTTTTGGGAACTTTACATACGCCAAAGCTTTGGGTGCGTAACCGTAGCTATAACCAAGCGACAAAAGTTTTTGGGAAATGTAGGCATCCTCCGCACGGACTTGGGGCGGTATGGGAAAAAGCCCGTCAACCAGACTAAAAGCATATAAATAACCGCTCATAGGGATAAAATTCTGCGAGCCAAAGTATGCATTGTCATCATGCTTATCGGACTTAACATTACAGAACAATGAATCGTTGTGTAATCGCCTTTTATGAGCCGCCTCACAAAATAAATGAGAAAAATAACCAAACATGGTTGTACGGCTGTCTAAAGAAACCGGATGCCCCCCTACCCCGCTTAACATTTTGGCATTGGGGTCAGCTTGGTCACCCGTATCGACATTAAAAATACTTTTGTCTGTATTTGTCAATGATTTCGGTTTTTTGCACACGCTTGGATTTTGTTCTGATCTTGGATTTTGAGCAGAACTAAAGCTATTAAGTAAATGGTTTATAGCGTCGTCCGCTATGTACATATCACCATCTGTTAGGATTAGCAGATCTTCTTTGGGATTGATAGAGTGTACCTTTGTAATTGTCTCCACGGCTAAATTTAAGGCACTAGCTTTCCCTTGACCCAAATCTTGTAAAAGTTGGAAATTTACAAATCCATAAGTTTGACATACTTCTTCTGCCTTTTTTAAGGTATCTTGATCTGGAGAAGTTATTATAAGCCTTAACTGCGACCACAAATCTCTATTTGGACAAATAATCTGCTCAACCGCCTTCCCTATGGTCGCTTCCTCTTTATAAGAGGTAATAATAACAAACAGGTTCATAGGGTTATTTTAGCAAAATCAACTTACATGTTATACCCTTCGCGCTGGATATTATAGTATTTTTTGTCGTCGCAGGTTCTTTTTTTATTAGGTCTTAGACCCTATATTTAAACGAACAATAAACTGCTTTTTATAGATTTAAGGCTTTTACTACGGCGTTAACTGTATGACATTTGTGACATTGTTCAGTTATATTTATTTGCGAACTATTTTTAAGCTGTTGTTAAAGCAAATACCTAGTTTTCTAAAATAATTAACGAACTACCCTAGTTCTTAAATATCATAGGCTACGGTGGCTGTTATCACGGTCACGGCGGTGGAGTGTTTAATATTGGCAGTAATAGTTATATTTTTAGGTGTTTTAGTTTTGGTGTTTTAGTTTTCTAATTTAATTTTGGTTTTTGTTGTTTATGCTGTTGGGTGTTTGGGTTAGTTTGTATTTTTGTATTTACTTATTTATTACCCGTCTAATAATCTGTCTGTTTATGTATGTATGTATGTATGTATGTATGTATGTATGTATGTATGTATGTATGTATTTATATGAGTGTTTGTTTATCTTGGGTGGCTGGGTGGAGGTTTTTGTATTTAGATGTTTGTTTGGGTGTTTGAATATGTTTTTATGTGTCTGTGTTTTTAGGTTATCTTGACAACCTTAAAACCAGGCTCCCAAAATAGTTCACTTATTTTTTAACATTATGTGAGTTTTGTTGTTATTACAGGACGGAAATAGTTCGCGTATTTTTATAAGTGAACTAACAAGCATTTGTCATACTTTATTTGCTCTAGTAACAATCTTAAATTGACGGAATACGGGACTTAGTTCGTTTAAATATGTGCCCTTTGGGGCATATTTTATTCTTCTGCATAAACAAAAGATCAGTTGCAAAACTTTACCTCTATTTAGGTGGCATCTAATTAATATCTAAGACGACCCTAGCTAAGAGTTATCGGCATAAGGACTCGAAGGACATTCAAGAGAAGATCCGCAGAGGGTTCTTTGTGGTTTCTACCTTAAATACGGGAAGTGTAGGGTTTTAATCTTACAACATCTATCCAGCCGGTGTGCGCAGATCGTTAAAGGTTACTTTACTGGATATTTTGGAGGTTTGGTAATGTTATCTCGTTCTGGGGTAGACGCATCCCACTCTTACAAAGGTTTTAAGTAAACATAATCCCACCAACAGGGGTCTAGGTTTTTAAGCACAAACTTACGACACAATTTATAGGTTTGATAGTGTTTCATCAACCCTAGGTAAGAATTCATGACGCTAATAAAACCCTTTATTTCCGTCACGGAAGGAGCAACAACATTAACCGTGTTACAATCCTTGCGTTGCTTAAAAACTAACGATTGTGAAGAAAACTCCTCTTGACGGGAAAACTCGATCCGACACAAACCCGGCTGATCTAAAACCCTATTTTGCTCCATAATAGCGAGGTAAAAGTTCCCCTTAACCCGTGACCCAATATAAATTCTGCCAGGCTTAATAATAACGCCTAAAAACTTTAGTCCTCTGGCATAATGTTGAAAATAAACCTTATGAGGATGCAAGGTAAGTTTTAAACCGACACTAAAAAACTAGACATTACGGGTATAAGCGAATTTAAATACTGCTCGTCCGTATGCATTAAAACAAAGTCGTCCACATACCGACCGTAATAGTTAATGGCTAAATTTCGCTTAACAAAATGGTCAAACCCTGTTAAATAAACATTGCCAAACAGCTGACTGGTTAAATTACCAATAGGCAAACCGCAACATGGCTCGGCATAAAACAAGCTCTTGGACTTTGGTAGACCGCACCAGTCCTGTGGCCAACCCTTAAATCGGCAATTTTTGGTGGGATCGTTAAAAATAATCACCTTTAGCAAAAAGTCCACCAAATCCTCGTCAAACGGTAAAACACCCCTTTTAGCCTTTTCTTTAGCCAAATAACCCTTAACCGCCCCATACAAAATAGTCTTATTTATACTCATAAAATAACCCTGAATATCCAACTTTAGAACATAGCAATCCTCCGTATAATTATTTGATGACGCCCGCATATGCTTAACTGCGCGTTTAATTCCGTAAGAGGTCCCCTTCCCTATCCGACAAGAATAACAGTCGTTAATAAAATACTTTTCTAAAATAGGGTTTAAACAATTAAATATCAGGTGGTGGACGACTCTGTCTCTAAAATCCGCGGCAAAAATTTCCCGCTTTACGGGCTTATTTACAATAAAAGCAATTTCCGGCAAGGGTTTATAGGTACGACTTAAAATAAGCCGGTAAAGTTTAAACAAATTACTTTCATAGTCGTACTCAAACTTTAGCTGATTAAAAGTGTTGCGTTTGTTTTTGCGGGCGCAATAGTACGCGGTAAAAAGATCGTTTATGAGAGAATCCGCGGGATCTCCAGAAGCGGTTGAATTGGGTGTATCGGATGTATTGGATGTATTAGGTGTATTAGCAAACTTGTTAGTAGGCATATTAGGCATATGCGTATGGTTGGCGTGGTTGGTTAGATTGGTATGTCTGTCGATATTTGACATATTTGGTCTTAATTTGTAGATAACGAGTCCGGTAAATCGGACGGCTTTATAGTCCCACTACTTTTTTGCCAACCCGTTAACTGCTTACTAATGTCCTCTATATAAGTATTTAGGTAAATCATGCGCTTTTGGGTGATCTTCTTGGTGTCGTGCAAAAGCCTTATAAGCAGGCGCAAGGTTTCTACATGCTCACGGGCTTTGCCAATATAGTCCACCTTGCTGTAAGAAGAGTTGGATTTGTAAATATCAAGGACCATTTCTATGGCTTCCTCCTGAATGCGTTCACCAAAAGTATGCTTGTACAGCCTGGGCAAAAGCGCGCAGGTGGTAATTAGCTCCATTAATAGTTGGTAGGTTCTTTTATAGACGGGTAAGGCTGTATATAGTGCCATAAGCTTTTAGTTAATAATAATATTTTGGTGGACAGAATTTGGTAGGACTTGGACAGGAGGCAGGGGCTAAAGACTTAGAGTCTCCAAGGCACCTGACGGGAAAACCGTTGGCCTTACTGTTGTTATTCAGGTTGCTGTTGCCACTGTTGAAGTTGAGGTTGTACCCGTTAGTAGCAGAGTTCTGGGTACTACTCCAGTAGTTGCCGTTGGTACCACGATTGGTAAGGGCTCCAGAGGAGCTATTGAGGTAGCCGGCTGCAACCTAGCGCTAAAGTCACCACTAATGTTTGGCTGTTGCACCAAATTTTGCGAGACTACGGGTAAGTTTCCAGACGCGTAGTCTTCTTTTTTAACCCCGCTAAAGCGGGGTGGGTAACCACACTCTAACACGCTCTCCAAGCGTAACCGTGGTTACGCGAGCTCTAGCGTTTATCTATAACCGCGGGCATTGTAGGAGAAAAAAACAAAATAGTCAAGGAGTGTAGACTAAAATTTGACTTTAATGTATCCACTTGATAGAATTATCACACTTATCTCGTTTGGATGGATGCTTGCATCGGTTCGACGAGATTTTGTTACTTTCCGTACCTAAATAGACTTTTCTTTGCCACTTTCCAGTGCAAAACTTTTTCGCTAATAATTTTTTCTTTAATCATCTCGTAAAACTGTTTATTTTTCCCGGTTCTATAGTATAGAATGCTACCTGCCACCATATCGGCAGTATTTACCCGCGTGTCATTGACACTATCCGCATGGATGATAGAGAGCTTTCTACCGATTAACTCCATAAGCCCAGCATCAAAAACCTCTCTGTCTGTTTTCTTGTGAAAGTGTTTGTCAAAAACTACCTCGTAATTTTCTTGACCGTAAAATAAAAAACACTCTTCTAAAAGAAGCCAACATAAAAGAGCAAAGTTTTCTGGTGTATCGAGTATACTTTGACCCGGCTTTTCAATAGTTAAAGTAAACAGTTGGATGTCTTTTTCCATAAGTTCTTTAAGAAAGGTAATGCGAGTTTTATCCCCAGCATTATAAAATTTAATTTCCGATGACTTATTTTTACCTTTTTGTAAGTGGCTTCTGGTCTTAGTGGTTACCCTAGATAGTTGCTGTGGTTGAACTGTTCCCACCGCAGCAACAATAACTACGGTATCTTTGGGATCGGGAAGGGTGCCGGATTCGTCAAGGAATATATAAATTCTTTTAGGTTTTGTGGCATTTTCCATGGTGACTTTTGGGGCATCAGTTAAATGTAACCGTGGTTACGCGAGCTCTAGCGTTTATCTCTAACCGCGGGCATTGTAGGGGAAAAAAACAAAATAGTCAAATTGACAAATAAATCAAGGTCCCGCCTTTGGCGGGACTAAGAGGTACGCTACCAACCATGTTAGAGATTCCTAAGGCACCTGACGGGCAAACCGTTGGCCTTACTGAAGAAATCCAGGGTGCTGTAGCCACTGCCGAAGCGGAGGCGGTACCCGTTAGTAGCAGAGGACTGGGTACTACTCCAGTAGGAGCCGAAGGTACCACGATAGGTAAGGGCTCCAGAGGAGCTATCGAGGTAGCCGGCTGCATGAATTCTTAATGGTAAATCCCAGGGCCCGGGAGTTTGCCAAGTTGTCCACGGAACATCTGCTACAGTCCACTCCGCGGAAGTGGGTAACCTCCAACCCGCACCTAATTCTAAAGCGCATGGATCTTTTGCCGGGTCCCAGCCCGTATAAGTGTTATCCTCGGTGGCATTCCAGGCAGTAGCTGGTGTTCTGGTAGTACCGTCGTGCTTGTAGCCCTGCTTGCGGTTAAACTGCCAGTACCACCCTGCGGACGCCTCCGTAGCGTCACTAACCGTGCTTGCTTGGTTAGTAGCCCCTAAATTTTGGGTAATCCAGCATTTGTCACCCGTACCGCCAATACCCGTAAGCACTGTACCGTAACTTACGGTTTTATCTACCGGGGCAACGCCGTTACTAGCCACATGTTGAACAGTAATGGGTTTGCCACAAATAAAACTTTGTGGAAGTTCCGCGGTAACGGGGGCGCGCCCATAGGCTACAATGCCATCGTTTTTAGCAGTTTTGGCTTGGATAGGTGTTAACGCGTATGAGTACACGCGGGCCTCATCAATTGCCCCACTAAAATACTCGCTACCACCGCTGTCCCGTCCTACATTTATGGCAGTAGCGCTGGTAGAAGTTACCGCGTTTGTTAACGGCTGTGTACCACGCAAGACCCCGTTAACATACACTTTTATATTTGCCCCGTCGTAAGCGCATAATATGTGTGACCATGAATTTGTTGGAATTACGCCACCGGAAACCGCCCCCGTCTGCCATGCGCTACTTGCGTATATTTGACAAGATGGCACAGAAACATCCGTTAGCCTTAACCTAAACTCATTATTTTTATGGATTATTGTACGGGTAACGGTTATCCTAGGTTTAACCCACGCCCCCCAAGATAAATTAGTGTAAGTAGTAGAATTGGAAGCAAGCAGTGCCACATTGGCGGTAGAAGCGTAGTCGTCTGTGCCGTCTAAATCCATAGAGATGGCAATTTTACCCGGATTGCCGTTTGCCCAAACTTGGGTTGCGGTATCATAAGTTCCCCCGGCTCCCACGGTTAAAGTTAAGTTATTACCACGGTAACCATCCCCCCCAACGCCCCAGTCGCCAATAGCAGTACCTGTGTTTTCATTAAATTTGTACCAAGTTACAGGCGCGCCGGCGTTAAAATCCCACGCTACCTGCGCTGGCGTCCTTACATAGTTATAAAACCTTGCGTGGTCAAGTCTGCCGGCAAAATAATCCGTGCCTTCTAGTCGTCCTAAATCTAAATCTGTGGCGTCCACAGCGGTGGCAGAAGTTACCGCAACATACTGCCACTTGTTTGCCTCAATGGTTGTTGCTTTAACGCCGTTAATATAAACAGTCGGGCTGGTAAAGCCTGTTGCCGTTAGCGTGCCCGCGTTTGCCCAAATATAAGCGGAGCCGTTTAAGTCTACAAAATATTCCGTGGTGGTGGCGGGATACACCCAAAAACCCACGCTTTTTATGCCAGTAGGACCTGTGCCTACATCCACAAAGTCGTCTGTGCCGTTAAAAAGCCCGGCAAAGTTAATTTTGCCCTGGCGTGTCCATGTAGTACCACCGGTTCCGCTACCCGTAAAAGTGCCCGTATAACCGTTGGCGGTAGAGTCCTTAACTGTAGTACCCGTGGCGTCGTCAAAATAATACTCGGCTAGTGGCGCGGGCTGGTATAGCGCATCACAATTTGTTTCTGTATTGCCGGGCGGACAGTATTTGGACTGCTGGGAATAATTAAGCGGTGTACCAATTTGCACGCTGGGGTCTATGGTTATGGGATAAACCCTTTGTGGACTTTTTAACCACTCTTCATCCACCACAAGTTCAAGGTTAAACAGCTGACTTCCTTCTGCCACTAATTTTTGGACATTTTGGGTGTCTAACGATTTAGAAAATCCCCCGCCAAGTTGCTCGTCCTTAACTGTATTGGGTATATTTGTTGCTTTTGTTGCGACACCCGCCCCATCCGCTAAAGTCGTACTGCTTGCTAAGTCTTCCTGCGACAAAATTGCCTGGTTTAGTTTATAAGAAAGCTTTTTGGTTTCACTACCGCCCGCGTCTTTTGCCCACGGCGCAATTAAAATAAACCGCGCAAGCCCTTGCGCGTCCGCAAAAACCGCCCTGCCCTTTTGATCAATATCAACTTCCATACCTTTTGTTACAACATAAACCGTAAACTGGCTGGCTTGAGGACTTTGGGGCAATATAATGTCCTGCTTCAACTCGTCTTCTTTTAGTGTATAGACAAATTTAGTCCCCGTTTGACTGTCCGTAAAAACATACTGGTTGACTGATTTTTTGTCCGTTTGATTGTCGTCGCGATTGTCCACCTGATTTTCTGACTGACTTCCCAAAACCTCCATTTTTGGCTGATTCATGGGTTCTATAAATAGACCCTCAAAGTTAGGTTCCTTAATGCGGGTGTGGACGGCATCTTGTGTGGTGGCAAAGGTTATTGTTGTATTACCGCTGGAGACAACCTCTGTTTGTAAGTAGTTTGACGACAGGAGAGACAAGGCATTTATTTGATCGGTGGTAAGGTTTTTATCTTTTCTTGGATCGTCAAAAATGCCCTGTTTAAACCCAAAGATAGTATTGAACCGGGCAAAAGGCAAATTTTTACCTACTAGCCCAAGCCCTACACCTACAAACGCAAACATCAAGGCAATAATTAAAGCAGTTACTACTGCCAGTCCTATAAATTTTATTTTGACTTTAGGCATTAACATAAGTATAGCAAAAAACCTCCAAAAGTGGGTTTTGATTGTAAACATTGATTTTTGGCATTTTGGGGTACATACCTTCCGCCCTTACAAAACTTGACTTTAAGATAAAACTAGGATATAAGATAGCTATCAACGCCCCGCCTATGCTTAACGCTCGGCGGGGTTTTATGTAATATGACCATACCAAATACAAACTTCCTGTTCATAGACGGAGAAAATTTTAGACACAAAGTAACGGGCGTTTTAAGAGGTGCCGGTATTACAGTATCAAGCAAAACCATCTTGAATATCGATATCGTAAAATTATTTACCACCGTTTTAGCCAACTATAAAATTAAAGAGCATAGGTATTATTCTGCAAAAATCCAGCTCCATCCAGCATTTAAGAACAAGTCGATGGAGTTAATTAAAATCCAGCGTATTTTAAAAACTACTTTGGAAAAAAAGGGTTACAAGTACATCATTTCCGGTAGTGTTAGAGCCAGTACGGTCGGCAAAGCATTAACGGCTAATAATCCACACTATGTTTTTAATGAAAAAGGTGTGGATGTGAAAATCGCTGTAGATTTAGTATTAGCGGCTTGCGACAAAGCGGTGACCACTGTTATACTCTGCAGTTCTGATTCCGACCTTCAGCCCGCTATTAAAGAAGCTACTGCACGAGGAATCCAAGTGGTATATCTGGGTTTCAAGAGCTCTCCCAACAAGGGTCTGATATACACCACGAGTAAAAATATACTCATTGACGATGCAGATGTCGTCAAGTCATACTCACCTTAAAGTCCGCCAAAAGCGGGTTTTATTTTAATTGTAAACATTGATTTTTGGCATTTTGGGGTACACGCCTTCCGCTCTTACACTCTTCTAAAGCCCGTTGGCTAATTCAAGGGGGGAGAGAAAAAATTCAAAATAGTCAAATTGACAAATAAATCAAGGTCCCGCCTTTGGCGGGACTAAGAGGTACGCTACCAACCATGTTAGAGATTCCTAAGGCACCTGACGGGAAAACCGCGGGCCTTACTGTTGCCACTCAGGTTGCTGTTGCCACTGGCGAAGCTGAGGTAGTACCCGTTAGTAGCAGAGTGCTGGGTACTACTCCAGTAGCTGCCGAAGCTACCGCGATTGGCGAGGGCTCCAGAGGAGCTATCGATGTAGCCGGTTGCATGGAGTTTTAGGGGGGACGCGTAAGTCTCGTTATAATTATCCCATCCGCCAACCTCACCATTAGCGTCAGCCGTTTGCCACTCCGTGGAGGTAGGCAACCGCCAATCTGTGCCCAGTTCCAGTTTGCAAGGGTTTTGGGCATCCGCCCAATTTGCGCTTTCACTTATGCTTGGTATCCAAGTGGTGGCGGGAGTTCTGGTGGTGGTATGTTTAAACCCTTGTTTGCGGTTAAACTGGAAGTACCAACCGGCGGAGTCTTCGTCATTGTCCGTAGCAGAGCTTGCTTGATCTGTAGCCCCTAAATTTTGAGCCAGCCAGCACATATTGGTACCTGTTAAATTTGATTGCACTGTTTTATAAATTACGGTTTTTGCCACAGGTGCCACACCGTTATATTTAGTGTGAACGCAGGTAATATCAAAACCCTCACCGCAACCGGTATAAGCTGTACAGGTGGTTGGAGGAATGCGGTTAACATTAACCCCGCGCAAATTAATACCCCTAAAAAAAACAATGGGATCCACTATTACCGGGTAGACTCTAGCCGGGTCGGCAAACCACGCGGTATCTAATACCAAAGAAAGGTTATTAACACTAGGGTCTTTTGACGGTTCTGCCTGGGCATAAAACAAAGCGGTGGTTTGGCTACCCTTAGCGTCCTTTGCCCAAGGCGCTTCTAAATGGAATTGCTCCTGCATGGCAGAGTCGTAAAAAACAGGCTTCCCCCCGTCGTCAAACTGCATAATTAAACCCGGCGCTTGCACAGTAAGCGGTAAAAATAGCGCGGTTGGCCGACTTGAAAAAATAATGTCTTCTTTTAGACCTTGGGGCGTTATGTGGTAGACATATTGAGTGTTGGTGACAGTATCGGTAAAAATGTACTTTGGGTGGACTTGTTGGGTTTTTTGGATTTTTTCTAGTTGACCAGTCTGATTGGTTTGGTTGTCATAATTATCTTGACTGTCCTTATCGTACACCCTTTGGAGAGTGGGGTTTTGCAAATTTTGGCTAAAAATTGCCGTAAAATTTGCTTTTTGGAGTTTGACTATGGTTTGTTGCTGGGTGACGGCAAAAGAGGCGGTGTAATCTGGCGTTTGTTGGGTATATTGCCAAGCCACTTGGTCTTCTAAAATGCCCTGACCCATCGAGGTGGTTTCAAGTCCTGCCACCTCCCCTATTTTGTCCACCATCCCCGTTTCCCCTATCGCCCGTATCTTCCCCGTCGTGCCATTAAACTTGGTATTAATTGCCAATGCTGTGACACAGAAAGTTGCTAAAGAAAAAGCTGTTAGTAAGGTGAGTAAGGCAAGTTTTTTACCAGCGGGCATATTTTTAGCTTACACTATTATTGTGGCTATGTAAAGCGGATGCTGTTATAATTTGTTAGACTATAGTAGACTTTATTAAACCCTACCAAACCTCGTCATTTGTGCATAAGATAAAGATGGTAACTTTGGCGTAACCGTGGCTAGGTTTGGAACCCGTTCAAAATGCTTAGTATTTAATGTAATCAAAACGCAACCATGTGCTAGACAAGTGGCCGCTATCAAAAGATCAAAGTCCTCTATGTTGTTACCTGCTTTTTCTAGTTGATTTTTTATCTCCCCAAACTTTTTAACAACCGTAACATCTAATCCAAAGACTTCATCTAGTCCACTAAAAAACTCCAGCACTTTTTGCTCGTTTTCTTCTTTTCTTGCTGACTTAAAAACACCGCTATACAACTCCGCCAGGCACACCATGGACGATGTTATGTCGCTACCCCCATAAGTCGACAAAAGATGATCAAATGAGAGCTTGTTGCGCAAGCACATCACTATAATAGATGTATCTAGTAGATACGGGTTTAGCATTATAATTTAGGTATAGCCTTCTTGGACTTTCTGACCAACGGTTTAGCCCAAAACTTATCGCTATCTAGCTCTGTATTAGCCCAAGCACCGGCGCAGTTTGCAAGTAGCTTTCTTTTTTCTTCTCTGGAGGCTTTTAGCGTAGCAAATGGGGTGCCACCTTTAGTCAAGATTATTTTATCCATAATACATATAATTATACATACATAGAAATTAATCTACTCGAACAACCCACCAGTCAAACTTTATATCCGTGGCGGAGATTCCAGAAAGCGCGACCACAAAATCCCCTTGCGATTTTTCTTTAACAAACAGTTCCACGCCCCCCGTGTTAGAGGTTGCCGTTACAAACACTTTATAATTGCTTTGGGCAGTTGACGAGGTGATAACGATATTGGTTTCCCCGGCAGGAATGACCCCCTCCCCTACGCTTTGACCGATGCTATTTATTCCATATACCTGGGCAACGAGTTTTTTAGCGTCAATTTCTCCCGCGGTAATGTTTCCATTAGGACTAAATACAATTGCGCCGTTAAACATGTTAATGTTTCCAGCTAGGTTCTTTTGCAAATATATTGTCTGTGATTTACATATCTCGTCGTTTAATGTCGCTTTGTCTTCTTCACTTGCTGTGCCAACACAGGAAGGTCCAATTACATTTATAGAGTTCTCCAAAGAATTTACTTCTAGCAGTCCGACCATTAAATCGCCAGAAATATTAACATCCGCAAAACTTGCGTCACCTAAAACGGTCATGGGGCTTTCTACTACAAGCTCCCCATCCACCTGTTTAAGTCCTAAAGCCTCTACTAGCTGGACAATATTGTCATACATAGTTTGTAGACTGTTTAGCAGATTGACATTTAGGATGCCAGCAAGTCCGACGGACTGTGAGGACTCTGACGACTCGCTTGACTGGGACGGGTCTTGGATTCCCAATACATCCAACAAAGATTGAATTTGGGCAATTTGCCTTGAATTTTCCTCTTGGGTGGTAGACAGAGCCTCCAAAGTTTGGTTAGTTTGCATCATAAAGTCGTCCATTCCTGAAATTTTAAGTTCTTGTTCCTGAATGGCTTTGGTAAGCACCGCGGAGAAAACATCGTACTTTATTCCCTTAAAGCCATCCGGATTAGTGCGCACGACTTGAGGGAAAATTTTTTCCATCTCCTGCGCAATAAAACCAACTTCTAACTGTGAACCAGATTCTTGCTTATTCTTCCAATTAAAAGTGATGGGGTTAAGGGCCATTACACCCTCAAGCGCCGAGGCAAACGGATTAATATTTTCCTTTAACCTAATATCGGAGCCGGCACAGGCGGTGGCGCTTTCAAATAACTCGCCATTTGCGTCTACACAAACATAGTAGTTGGCACTTGCCAAGGTTGCTACCCTAACCTCCCCGCCAACTACCTCTAACTTTGCGCCCGGCGCGGTTGTACCCACTCCAATACTACCGCTACTTATTATTAGGTTTGACGCAGGGGTAATGGTTAGGTTACCGGTGTCGTTAGCAATGAGGGCGCTATCCCCTCCTACGGAAAGCGGATAGGTTGGAGCCGTGGTACCTATGCCCACAAATCCTGCGCTGGAAATCCGCATAGCTTCTGTTGCCCCAGTCGATAAATTCAAAGTGTTGTCGCCAGAAGACCAAAGACCGGTATCCAAATCTGTCCTAAAGGCTATACCTGGCGCGCTTACTGTTCCTAGTCCAAAAGCTCCTACCCCGTTAACATCTAACAAAGCCAGTGGTGTGGCGGTACCTATACCAACATTACCGCCAGCAAAAATGGCAGCGTAATTAGTGGTTGCTCCTGTTGGACTTTCTACATATAGGCCAATGTTCTTGGTTGTACCTGTAGTGTTCATGGTCCCGTTAGCAACATAGAGTCCGTAGGAATTTATGGTTCCGCCCGTGCCTACTGTTCCCCCGGCTTTAAAATAACCGCCATACACATTGGTGGTCCCGCCAGTAGAGGCACCCGTAGAGGCGGGCTGACTTCTTATTCCATAAATACTTCTAGTTCCTGTTGTGATAATACCGGAAGTAGAGGTAGTAATATCTGCACCAATTAGCGTGTCTGCCGTTGTAGACGCGGTTGACAGGGACGAATAAAGTCCCACGCCTGTTTTGGCGGCATTGCCGGTTAGCGCCAAAGAACTATAAACTCCGTAATCTGTGTTAGCGTTGTTTGTGGAATCTGTAGCTATGACATTAAATCCGTAACCTGTTACCCCGGAACCAGTGAAATCACGGGCGATGGTTAGTTTGGCTGTGGGACTTGTTGTCCCCACTCCCACCCACCCGTTTGTGGTGTCAATACTTAAAATGTTTGCACCCAAAGCGCTTTGGAATTTTATAGCGCTTGTTGAATCCGTTGCGGGTTGGATAACACCGGACAGCGTTAAGGTGTCGTCCACAAAAACCGTCCCCAAATTAGCGGCAGAAAGGGTTAAATTAAGATTATCAGTTGGACTTGTAGTTGCAACAGTCCCCGCCCCCGCAAAAGAAATAGCAGAACTTACCGGATTTTCCATTACAAGGTTGTATGCCATGTTAACATCACCCACCACATTAAAGCTGGACGGGACATTAAAATTAATGGTGGACTCGCTGTAAGTTGCCACAGTGGTGCCGTTATTAATGTGCGACAAAGTGCCGTCGCTAGCTACGCTAAATACATTGTAATTGTCGGCATCATAGGTTAGCGACAAGTGGTTGGAGGTACCTACAATTTCCAAAAGGTTCCCGGGAGCTGTAGTTCCAATTCCCACAAGACCTGTACTGGTAATAATAAAAGGTGAAATGTCCCCTGCCCCGGCGTCATTTACCCTAAAGACCGCACCCGTACCCGCGCCTGATTTATTTATAGTAAAGGCGTCGGTTGTGGTAGTTGGCGCAAAGTTAAATACTCCGCTGGAACCCGTTGTTCCGTCCAAAATTAGTCCACCTAAACTGTTTATGGAAAGTAAATTGACATCGCCGGAGTTTCTAATGTCAAAGTTGTATGACCCTGCGGAGTCGCCCAAGTCAAAATCAAAACCTGTGGTGGTTGACACGTTTGGATCCGTGCCGGAGAACTTAAGGTTGCCAACGATTTCTAACTTTTCTCCAGGCGATGTGGTGCCTATACCAATGCTACCTCCGGTTTCAAAAATACTAGAATTTCCCAAAACGCCTTCTGATGTAGCATAAGGAACATACCCAGCACCAACAGTTGTTAAACCTAGTTGTTGAGCAGAGGTCAGGTGGTAGTACTCATTTGAGGCGCCTCCTTGCAGTCCTGCTAAACTATTATGATCTACGCTGGAACCGGAGCTAACGGTAGATATGGCAGACAAGTTAATTGACTGTGGAGTTGCTGCCAAACGGCATTTTCCTTGAGAAGTTGAATTGGTTGTTGTCCAGGTGATTCTGTAGGCAATTTGGGCCTCTTGAACCGGAAAACCGGCAAAGGAAAAAGATGAAGGGGCTTCTGCTTGGGCGTTGGCTAAAGAGGTAAAGACATTTCTCCCCGGAATAACTACATATCTTGCGGATCCCTGAAAATTGGTGAATAAAACATAAGAGTTATACCAACGATTTGCGATAGAATCCGTCATGGTGCCGTTATTGTCGTACTGAATTCTGTCGTTAGTGTTGCCCACATTGTAAACAAAAGGCATATTAGAGTTTTTCCAAGCCCAAGTAGAAGCTCCTGTCCTATAAAAAACCACATAGTCTTCTGCAGTTCCGTTGGGATCTGGTAACGCAGACAAGGTTTGCACCAAGTCTTCGTCGGCAAAGGTGGTTTGCGCAATGGAAAAGGTTTTGGACACATTAGTGTCGGTATTTAGCGCGTACGACGCCGGGTCAATTGCACCAGCAACTACCGCTTTTGCGCCAACCAAAAAGTGTTGCCAGTAATGTGTCCTTCTGTCAATTAGAACCGTGTGTCTTTCTTCTGCCAACTGATATTTGGGCGTTAAAGTATTATTCCAAAGCACTGTGGCAACAGGAACCTTTGTATCATTTAGCGTCCAGGACGAGCTGGCGGCAGACAACGCTCCTGTTGTTGAGTCAATATAAATATAGTATGTTGTCCCGTCAACTAAAGGATTATCAACCGTCGTTAAGTCAATGGTTTTGTTTCCAGTTATTGTGTATTTAATTCCCGAGCGATAGTAAGACCAACCAGAACCGGCGTCAGCTAATGTAAAGATTTTTGTACCGTCAAACGACATGGAGGTTTCTGTTTGGTTTAAAAAGCCGTGGCGGTTGGTGTCAATAAAACTTTGCGTTGCGCCAATTAGCTTACTTCCCGAGGCTATCCTAATGTCTCCGTTGACATCAAGTTTGTAGGCGGGTGCCGTGGTGCCTACACCCAATCTACTGGTAACATCGTCATAAAATAATGAGGAGCTGGCTGTCCACAGACTGGTGTTGGCATTATAATAAAGTGTTTGACCCTCTGTACCAGTTGGTAAGGTCTCTGAACCCGGGGTAAGTGTTGCCCAAGCAGTTCCAGTTGCGGTGGACTTAAGATACTGACCAGAAGTACCTGCAGAAGCGGAAGTATCGTAAAATGCTCCGGTTAAGCGGAGGTCACCAGTAAAATTACCAGTTCCAGCAACATCAAGTGCGTACGACGGCGAGGTGTTTCCTATCCCAACGCTACCATTGTTTATAATTAAATTTGACGCGGGAGTAATGGTTA
>CAZBAJ010000005.1:0-78039 GCA_964490125.1 uncultured Candidatus Saccharibacteria bacterium | reverse complement strand
GGGGGTAATGGTTAGATTGCCTGTATCGTTGGCTATTACTGCATTATCTCCCCCAACAGATAGTGGGTATGTGGGATTGGTGGTGCCTATACCTACAAAACCAGCGCTGGAAATCCGCATAGCTTCTATTGCCCCAGTCGATAAATTTAAAGTATTGTCACCAGACGACCAAAGACCTGTATCCAAATCTGTCCTAAAGGCTATACCCGGAGCTCCTACCACTCCGATTCCAAACGCCCCAACACCGTTAACATCTAGTTTTGCCAGTGGCGCCGTGGTTCCAATACCAACATTACCAGAGGTGTCTATTATAAAAGGAGTGGCATCCCCTGCCTCGTCGTACACTAATAAGGAAGCCCCTGTGCCGGTGTTAATAATAGAAAGAACCTCCGCGTTGTCCGCAGTTATGGAAGTGGACGCATCCAACGACATTGCGTCTTTGAATTGACTGAAATCTAGGGAGTTTGGGGTTATGGTTAAAGTTACCGCTGCGGTTTCTGTACCGGAGTTATTTACGGTTATTAACCCACCGCCAGCATCAGCCAAGGTTGCAACATAGTTACCTGTGGTATCGGTACCCAAAACTACGGAGTTTTGCGCTATGGTTACTTGACCGTTGCCGTCTATGGAAATATCGCCCGTTATTGGCGTGGGGTTAAAATTGGTTCCGTCTGCTAGTAACAGGTAGCCCGCGTTGTTAGTGGACATAAAGATGTCGTCCCCCGCTATGCGCAGGTCGCCGGAGGTATAAATGTCTCCACCCGTGACATCAAGTGCATAATTTGGAGATGTAGTACCTATCCCAACGCTACCATTGTTTATAATTAAATTTGACGCGGGAGTAATGGTTAGATTGCCTGTGTCGTTGGCTATTACTGACTCGTCACCACCTACCGTTAATGGATAGGTTGGATTAGTTGTTCCAATGCCAAGATAGCCCAGCGAGTTAATAACCACGCTGTCTGCTCCGGCTATTCTAAAAGCTAGGGTATCGTCGGCGAGCTCGTAAAGACCTGTATCCAAGTCGCCAAAAGAAAGTCCACTACCTGTAAAAGTGTAGGTTGACGATGCTAGAGAAAGCAGGGTTGACGGGGCTGTGGTGCCAACACCGACTCTTGCGTTTGTGTCGTCATAAAATAGCGTTGAATTTGCTGTCCATAAACCTGTGTTGGCATTATAATAGAGCGTTTGACCTTCTAACCCGGTTGGCAGGGTTTCCAAACCCGGGGTAAGTGTTGCCCAAGCAGTTCCAGTTGCGGTGGACTTAAGGTACTGACCTGCCGTTCCAGCAGAATCGGCAGAATCATAAAGAGCGCCAGTTAAATGAAGGTCGCCGGTGAACCTTCCTGCCCCTGCAACATCCAAAGCGTAAAGCGGGTTGGTCGTACCAATACCTAAGTAACCCTGCATATATATGTCATTGACTGTTAAATCCCCTGTGGAAGTCAGTTTGTAGGTGTCGCCATGAAAATAAATACTGCCTGTACCGTTGGGGTCTATAAGTAAGTCTTGATTTGTAGCACTGGTAGTTATTTTTGGCGGATCCCCATAGGAAACACCGGTATCACCAAAGTTTATCCATCCCAAGTCCTCTGACCAGACATAACCTGTAAAAGCATGTGTTGATGTGTTATAGACTACATCGCTACCGTAGGGAGTGGCATTAAAATCTAAATAACCACCGGTATTTACAATCTGTGCCTTGCCTGTAACCGCGCCGGTTATTAGGTTGACTGTTACAGGTCCCGAATCGTTATCTGTAGTCCCAAAGTCAACCCAACCTAAATCTTGTAACCACGCGTACCCAGTAAGATTGCCGTTTTCTGGATCCATTGCCACATTTGAACCGTAACTGGAGGTAAAGTATAGATATTCGTCAGAATTTTCTACCTTAGCAGTACCGTTAAAGTATGACGAGTAATTACCATAACCCAAGGTTAAGTCCCCGGCTATAACTTTTGCGCTGGATCTAATATTGCCAACCACTTCTAAACGATTTTCCGGGTTGGTTGTTCCTATGCCAAGCCTGCTATTTGTGTCGTCCCAAAATAGGCTGGAAAGTGCCGTCCATACTCCGTTATTGTTATAAAGGGTTTGACCTTCTGTGCCTGTGGGTAAAAGTTCTAGAGAAATATCGGTTTGACCTGCATTGGTAATGCGGCCATCCGCGTCAACTGTAAAATTAGGAATGGCTGTACCAGAGCCGTATGATCCCACCGTTACTGCTGTAGAAGCTAGTTCTGTGGGACCGATTCCCCCGGTTGCTACAGAAACAGCGCCGTTTATAACGGTAAAATTGGCGGGAGAAAATGACGCCATGCCCTTTAAAAGAGCGGTGGCATCTTGAATCTCGTACGCACCCTGACCCGTATCTATATTTTGAGCGGTAAGTGTGCCCCCAATGTCCAAATTAGTTGTGAAAGAGCCGTCCCCTACTACCGTTAAAGCCTGGGCGGGTGCAGTTGTACCAATACCCAGACGGGAATTTGTGACATCCCAATACATGCCTGTTGTGTTAGTTATATTTGTTGTTGTGTCCCAGTATGACAAATAACCAGCAACGCCTGTGCCGGTGACGCCTGATACTGCTGGAAGTTCCACCCACTTAGGAACCCCGCCCACGGAAGAAAGGATTTGATTGGCTGTACCAATGTTTAGTTGCAACAAAGTACTTGAGGAATTGGCGTAAAGTAAATCACCCACCGCGTAGGCGGTTAAACCCGTTCCACCAAAACCGGTTTGTATTGGATCAGCGTTCCAAGTACCTGTTTCTATGGCACCAAGAGTAGTAATTTCCTCTGTTGACATGCTCTGCCATAGTTTTCCGTCGCCCATGAGAATAAATCCACTCTCTGGCTTTATGTCACCAAATGACACGCCATTAATTTTACTTACTACGACATTTGACAAACCTCCCGTCGCCGGAGAATTAACATCGCCGGATATGTCTAGGAACTTTTCCAAACTATTTTCGGTAATTGTATCAACCGACTGAAGTCCCAACATGCTTCCTACCGTTAGGTTTCCTGTGGTGGCGTTATTTGTGGTTAGACCGTCTTTAAATTCTGCGAATCTGTTAAAAAGCGACTTGATGTTTACACTAAAAGTTTCTGACTCAAATCTACTTTCATCGCCTAAAACATCAGTAGCGTACGCGTATAAATTACTTGGGTTAGGTTGACGGGCTTGTTGCGTTTTTGCACTCCAAAGACCTGCGCGGATTCTAGCGGTTGGGTTAAAACCAAGAAATTTGGCAGTGACAAAAAATGATAAAACAAGACATAGAGCCAAACCGGCGTGGGCTAGCTTTCTTAAGACTTTAATGTGGTTAATAGGTAAACTTGGAGTGTTTACCTTATTCTTATGATTATCGTGCCTAGTTTCTTGTCCACCAACGGCTGTTCTGCTTAAAGATGGTGGAGATTCCCCACCTAGATTCTTGGTTTCCCTGGTATCTTTTCTCTGATCCAGTAAATTTTTTAAGGCAACTAAGTCCCCAAAGCTATACTGCCTATAACCGTTTTCCAGTCGTTCTGATTTAACTTTACCCTCATTTTCCAGTCGCCTCAAAGTAGAGGGTGTGATTTTAAGGTATGAAGAAGCCTGCGAGACGCTAAATTTAGAGTCGTTCTGGAAATCAGTATTTTGGACAGACTTTGTACTCATAGGGCAGGTTAATCAAAAGCTTCCAAACATCTTAACAAGGGCTTTTGAGAAACTTAAATAATAATAAGTGGTGGTATATAATATGTCAAGCATTTTTGGAAATTTTCTGGAATTATTCTCGGTCACTAGATTAAATATTAGAGAAGTAATCTAAAACCTCGGTTTTTGTGATAAAAAATGCCTTCTTGCAACTTTTGCTAGGTTGTAATTTTTTGCGGATAGTATATATTAAGTTTATGCCCACAGAAAATGACTTGGATACCGCAGGCTTAAAGGACTTGCAAACAAACGGGGCCCAAAAACTTGCCAGAATATTAAAAGACCAAAAAGGTAAAAATGCTCTGCGCGACCAGATAGATGCTCTTGAGGATGCTCTAATAAAAGCGTCTTACTCTCATAGAGACCCTACAAATGCTGTGAATTCTACACAAGAAGACGGTGGATGGGTTTTAGAAAACATCCAAACTACTTACCCGATGTTGTACGCCGTTCTTACTGCACTGAATTATAGTCTGGACACTAAAATTGATCAAAAACTGCTTAATGTAATAACTAAACTGGTGGAAGATTTAGAAGAAGTTTTAGTGACATCGTCGGTAAACTCGGTAGACAATGTTGAGATGGTTGAGTGGTTACAAAGACATGTAAGCAATACTGCCATACTAAACCTAGAAACAAACCCAACGGAAGTTACAGCAGGAGTTAAACTGTGTTACAAAGGCTGGTATAAAGATTTGTCGCTCGACAGGGTCATTAAGGAAGCGGTATATGCATAATTACGAGTACAAAAAATACAATTTGTCGCACTTTAACCAATTTATCGACCAGACGGGAGAAATTGGCATTGTTGAGGCCTATGACCACCCGTATATTAAGATTAAAGGTCTACCTAAAGCCAAACCAAAAGAGGTGGTCTTGTTTGAGAGCGGAACCCTGGGGCATGTAGAAAGTTTGGACGAAGAAGTATGTCATATAGTGTCTTTTTCTCATCACACACCTGCCATAGGTGAACGGGTTTGTAGAACCAATGCACCCATAGAATTTGGCGTTGGAGAGGGATATTTGGGTAAAGTGGTGGATTCATTGGGTCGAAATATGTACTCCGAATTGGAAGAAATAACCGTAACTAGTTATAAAAGCGTTAATCCCAATCCCCTAGGTATAGATAAAAGGGTTAAAATTAACCAATTTTTTGAAACAGGTGTGGCAATGGTTGACATGTTAATTCCTCTAGGTAAAGGTCAGAGAGAACTTATTATAGGCGATAGAAAAACAGGCAAAACAGAATTTCTACTCCAAACTATGTTAAGCGCTGTTAAAAACGGTTATATATGCATCTATGCAGGTATAGCCAAAAACGCTCTAGACATTAAAAAGTTAGAAAATTTTATGGATGTCAATAATATTAGACATAATTGTACTATCGTTGCCAGCTATTCCTCCGACCCGCCCGCTTTAGTCTACCTTAACCCCTATTCCGCTATGACTCTGGCGGAATATTTTATGGAAAACGGCAAAGATGTCTTATTAATTTTGGATGACCTGACTGATCATGCAAAATATTACCGAGAATTGTCACTTGTTGGCAGAAAATTTCCCAGTAGGTCTGCTTACCCTGCCGATATATTTTTTACCCACTCAAGGCTACTAGAACGGGCAGGTTGTTTTAAAACACCCAACGGTATAGGCACCATTACTTGCCTACCGGTGGCAGAAACTGTGGAGGGTGATATTTCCGGCTACATTCAAACCAATCTTATGTCAATTACTGACGGACATATTTTTTTTGACGAAGATTTGTTTTTGCAAGGTATAAGACCGGCTATTAATTATTTTCTTTCTGTCACTAGAGTAGGACGACAAACGCAGACAAAGCTAAAATGGTCGGTTGGTAGAGAGCTTGCTAACTTTTTGACCCTACTTCAAAAAACCCAAAGTTTTGTCCATTTTGGGGCGGAAATAAACCAAGGTATAAAATCCACCCTAGCTATGGGAGAAAAACTTACTAAAGTCTTTTTTAATCAAATGCCTGGTCAGATTTTGGAAACTAACCTCCAGTTGTTACTTTTTTCACTTATCTGGAGTCAGACGCTAAAAGCCCCTACCAATGAAAAGTTAGCCGAAGACTGTCAAAAAATAATAACTGCCTACCAAACAAAACCCAGTTATAAATCTATGGTTGACGATTTAATAGCAGAATGCGACGATTTTAATAAATTACTTGGGCATGTAAGTGCCAAACAAAATGACATGGTTTAACTTGATTAGGCAGACTATGGCATAAAAACTATGATAAACAAAAATACAAAAGTCGAGATTATGAGTTTACAAACACTTAAGGATGTTACCTACACCTATCAACAAGTGGCAGCTATAAGAACCAGAAAAATCAGAGACGCTGTTATTCAAACCCGGGATTTTTATAACCAGCTGTCAAAAGTCTACCTGGAAACAACCAACACCTATGCCCAGTCGTACAAAAAACCCTTTAGAGCAAACACAAACGGCAAAAGGGTGGCTATTCTTGTTAGCTCAAATACAGGTCTATATGGGGATATCATTAAGTCCACCTTTAACCTCTTTGCAACTAACCATGCCAATGACGACGCAGAACTTATAGTTACAGGGCGACTTGGCAGAAAGTGGTTGGAACTGCTAAACCTGTCTAAGCCTTTTAAATACTATGACATGCCGGACGGTCCAGGAGATTTAGACAGCGTTATCAGGGAAATATTTACAGCAATTATCGACTACGACGAGGTGCTCGTATATCACGGTCTGTTTAACAACATAGCAAGCCAGACGCCTAAAGTAACAATAATTACGCAAAAGCCAACTAGTGAAAATGTGGTAGGTCAAACCCTATCTTTTATCTTTGAACCAAGCATTGATAAGGTTTTAGATACTTTTGAGAAGCAACTTTTGTACTCTTTTTTTGATCAAGCAGTAAACGAGGCTAATTTGGCAAAATTTGGATCCAGAATGATGAGTTTGGACAAGGTCAGTGATAACATATCTAAAAGACTGGAACTTTACCAGACTTCTTTGATAAGATCAAAGCACCTAAACCAGAACAAAAAACAACTGGAACAGACATGCGCCAATGTATTTTGGCAGTAGTTTGCAGATAATTAAGGGTAGCAATATGGAAAACGCTCAAGAAACACAAAAAGAACTTGTCATACAGGGGAAAATAAAAAAGATCTCCGAATATATTGTTGAGGTAGAGTTTATTAATGTGCTCAAACCCACTATTAACACCCTACTAACAATGGTTGACTATCCAGAAACTAAACTTATAGGCATAAAATGGAAATCAGAAACCACTCTAGTTTGTGTAGTTTTACAAAATCAGGAAATGCTATTTAGAAACGCTATTGTTGTCGACACGCAAAAACCGTTTATGATACCTGTAGGACCTTCTGTTTTAGGCAGAGCACTTAACATTTTTGGTAAAGATCTTGACGGACTAGAAGACATATCCAGGGTTATAGAAAGACCAATACTAGGATACAACCCTAAACTTGCAGAAGTTAAAGCGGATCAAGAGATTCTAGAAACAGGTATAAAGGCGGTAGACTTGCTGTGTCCAATTGTTAAAGGTGGAAAAACAGGACTTCTAGGAGGTGCCGGAGTAGGAAAAACTATGTTACTTACGGAAATTCTTCATAACATCCTTAATAAAGACCCGGCAAAAAATGTGTCGGTTTTTGCCGGTATAGGTGAGCGCTCTCGCGAAGGTCACGAGCTTTACAGGGAACTTTCTTCCGCCGGGATACTTAACGCCGTGTCACTTATTTACGGCACCATGGGTGACAATCCCCCAACCAGATATTTAACAGCACACGCCAGCGCAACCATAGCAGAATATTTTAGGGATCAGATGGATAAGAATGTCTTATTCTTTATAGACAATATATATAGATTTGCGCAAGCGGGTAACGAATTGTCTGTTTTAATGGAAAATATCCCCTCGGAGGATGGGTATCAAGCTAATTTAGTTTCCGAAATGGCAAAACTGCACGAAAGATTAGTGTCAAAAAACGACAACTATATCACCACCATAGAGGCTGTATATGTACCAGCCGACGATATTGTGGATCAGGGTGTCCAAGCAATTTATGACTTTCTAGACACCTCCATCGTATTGACGCGCGATGTTTATAGAGAAGGGCGGATGCCTGCCGTTGACTTACTAGCTTCAAATTCAAGCGCGGTAAGCGTAGCTATGCTGGGTCAGGAACACTATAAAACTATTCTAGCCACCCAAAGTATGTTAAAAACTGCCACAAATTTGGATAGAATCGTCTCATTGGTAGGAGAATCAGAGCTTTCAGACGATGATAGGCTACTCTACGAACGCGCTAAAAAACTAAAAAACTACTTTACCCAAAACTTCTTTGTATCTGCAGATCAGACAGGCAGACC
This sequence comes from uncultured Candidatus Saccharibacteria bacterium, assembly GCA_964490125.1. GTDB lineage: Bacteria > Patescibacteriota > WWE3 > UBA101185 > UBA10185 > JBBAAW01. The sequence goes on along the minus strand of CAZBAJ010000005.1, from coordinate 69,945 downwards.
GGGTCAGTATGTTCCTTTAAATACCACTATTAAAGATGTAAACGACATAATTTTAGGGAAGTACGATGACATACCTACATACAAATTTTCATATATCGGCGGCATAAGAGAGCTGGTATGATTGCTACAGTTGTCGGCACTAGTCTACAAGTAAACATTAGAAACGCTAAAAGAAATTATTATACTGGCAAAGTTACCTCTGTAACAAGCTTAAACGACGCTGGAGAATTTGACATTTTACCTCAACACGCTAATTTTATATCTATAATAAGAAACTATGTAATTTTGGACAAAAACACACCGCAGGAAAAAAAATTCGTCATTTCGACTGGAATCCTAAAGGCCCAACAAAACAAAGTGGACATCTTTTTGGATGTTTAAGGTTATTTTAGAGGTCAACCTGAACTGACGGGCTCATAGTAGCAGAAACATAAACCGATTTAATCCAACCTTCAGGTGCTTTAGCGGGCTTGTTTGCTTTAACAGCGCTGATTAGTTCTAAAAAGTTTTCTTCTAAAGCCTGCGTGGAAAAACTCTTTTTACCTAAAATAGTATGAATAACTGTGCCGTTTGCTTCTGTTCTTACCTCTAACCGACCTTTTTTAAACTGCTCAACTGCTTTTTGGACATCTTCTGCAACTGTTCCATTTTTGGGATTGGGCATTAACCCTGCAGGTCCTAAAATTTTAGCCGCTTTAGCAAGCTTTGACATAAATTTTGGCTCAACAATTAGAAGCTCAAAATCGGTCTTAGGTTTAATCTGACCCTTTTCCAATTTCTCAACATCAGCTTCTGCCAACTCTAGATCAGCTCCGGTAATCTTTTGTGATGCCATTACGGCTATTTTCTTACTTTTTCCTGTTCCGTGAGGTAGCGTTAAGCTAAATCTAACGGTTTCCTGCTTCTCTTTATTAAGATCACAGTTAATGTGAACCTCAACCGTCGAGTCAAATTTGGCTTTGTCGGACTTTTTTACTAATTCCAAGGCGTCTCTAATTGTCATGACACGGTTACTCCCATAGACCTTGCAGTTCCAGCAACCACTTTAACAGCTTGGTCTAAATTTTTAGCATTTAAGTCTGTCATTTTGATTTTAGCAATCTCCTCTATCTGAATTCTGGTAATATTTCCTATTTTGTCCTTATTTGGCACTTTAGATCCTTTTTGCAATTTTAATGCCTTAAGAATAAGGTTGGAGGTTACCGGTGTTTTAGTAACAAATGTAAAAGACCTATCTTCGTAGACAGTAAGAACCACGGGAATGATATCGTCGCCCATATCTTTAGTACGGGCGTTAAATTCTTTACAAAAGTCCATTAACGGCACGCCATGTTGACCCAAGGAAGGTCCAACCGGAGGTGCGGGATTGGCCTTACCTGCCGGAATATTCAGTTTCACATATGCTTTTATCTTTTTTTCTTTAGCCATTTTTTTCCTTTCAAAGTAACCTAGATCTACTGGCAATGTGCGAGGTTTTCTTGCCATTTGAGGAGTCGGGCGTCCGCCACAGGCGGACCGGGACCCGCGACGAAAAGGGCATGAAAACCAAGCAACTAGATAGCAGTAACTTGGGAAAACTCCAACTCCATAGGAGTTTCCCGTTCAAAAACAGAAACCAAAACCTTAACCCTCCCCTGCTCTTCGTTAACTTCATCCACCTTACCCATAAAGTCTTTCCAGGGCCCGTCCACAATTTTAACCGCATCCCCAACCGAATACCTAGCCTCAAACTTGGGCGCTTCCATCTGCATAAACTTCATTAAAGTTCTAACTTCTGACTCCGGTAGAGGCGTTGGTGTACTACCAATCCCCACAAACCCCGTAACCCCCCGAGTCGACCTTACCAAATGCCATACTTCGTCAGAAAGTTTCATAAGAACCACTACATAACCCGGCAAAATATGCTCGTCCACCTCCCGCTTTTTGCCCTCACTCACCATAATCTTTTTTTGTGTAGGAATAAGGACTTTAAAAACCCTATCCAAATACCCCGTAGACACCGCGCGCTGTTTTAAAGTTACTGCCACCTTATTTTCATGACCAGAATAGGTGTGGACAACATACCACTTGGCTCCTTCGGACGGCATGTCGGATATTGTAACTATGTTCAAATTCTTGTCGGATACCTGCTCCGATGTTCCATCCGACGGCTTATCAACAGCACTCTTTTCCGTATCCGACTCCTCAACCTCTACATCATCTACCTCTTTAGTCGTTTCTACATCCTCCGCTACCGTAGTCGCATCCGTAATCACAGCCGTATCCGCAACATCTTTTACATCGGTTGTTGTATCTTTTGTTAAATCGTCCATAGTTTTATCCAAGCCTCTAAACCTTTTAGCAAGACGGCGTCAGTCCCGCCAACAAAAAGTCCAACTAGCAAACTACCACCTACCACAAAAAGAGTCAAGCGAACCGCCTCCTGCCTGGTAGGCCAAGTTACATTTTTAAACTCTCCCCGCACCGCCGTCAAATAATTTATAACGCCATTCATAGGTTTTTGAATTCTACCATCTAGTGTACAATGTGTAAATGACTGGACTTTTGGGAACGCTATTTGAAAATCCCCTACTTTTTGCTGTTATTGCCGTGGCTTTGCTGTTTTCTATTACTATTCATGAGTTTTCCCATGCCTTTGTGGCTAACAAACTGGGCGACTCCACAGCTAAAGATCTTGGTCGGGTAAGCTTAAATCCTTTAGCGCACCTAGATCCATTAGGCACGCTTACACTTTTAATAGCGGGATTTGGTTGGGGAAAAGCAGTTCCCATAAATTATTACAACCTAAAAAATCCAAAACGGGACGCTGCCATAATTTCCTTTGCCGGTCCCGGTAGCAATTTTTTAATGGCGACTTTACTGACGATGGTAGTAAAGATTATTGAGTCAATTTTTGGCGCAAATACAAATTCTGGCTTGGTGTCCCCTATTCTTATTCTGACCACATTTTTGTATCCAGTCATTTTGTATAACATCGTTTTGGGCATCTTTAACTTGCTTCCAATAGAGCCTTTAGATGGCTTTAAAATCGTCAACGGTCTTTTACCACCGCAACTCTCCGTGCAGTGGGTACAACTTGCCCCCTACGGCATATTTATCTTAATTTTTATGGTAGCCACGGGCAGTATTTCCAAAATCGTCTCCCCCATCGTCAGCTTTTTTGTCAACCTGCTACAGCTTTAACCAATACGCTTTATTAATCTTTGGTTGACATTTTTGGGCTTGACTTTTGACACGGAAACCAGTTAAATATATGTGCTTTGAAAATTTCCTAGGGTGCTCGTTTAAACCGATCCTGAAGTATTCTCTCGACGTTATATTTTCAGGAGATCGGGAGTATCCGCCTCTGGCGGATCCGAGATCACATCTTCCTACGCGGGAGTCTGGTTCGGCGGTCGGCATCCCGGGATTTATTAAATAACAACTCGTATACTTGACTGTTTAACCTGATAACTTTGATTTGTGAACTCTGGTCTTGATCCTACTTGTCTAGAAAGTCCTTTATTTTAGCTAACGCTTTTGCCCACCCGGTTTTTGTGCCAAAATGTCCCCCGCCCCGTATTTCTACAAGCTCTACATTACCATGGTCAGCTAATTTCTTTATGTACTGGGCATTTTTTATCGACACCAATGCGTCCAAAGGGTCGTAAATAAATAGATAATTTAGGTTTTCTTCCAAAGTAGCTAATCTGTACGACTGAAAAGCGATCAAATACTTTTTAACCTGATCCGGATCAAATACTTTTATCCCCCGTGTTAGTAAAGCTTTTTGAAACAGTTTATTTATGTGGACGGCTTGGAGCCTATCTTTTGGCGACCTTGTATAAATACTTGCCAGTTGACTCGGTAAATCGGTCACACCTTTCAAACCAAGGACCGGTGATGCCCAAATTATGGCTTTACCGATTCTAAAACCCCTGCAGTTTTTAGCAATTTCCAACGCCATGAGTCCTCCCAAAGAAAAGCCTAGTACATCAAAGTCGGTAAAATCCTCGTGTCGCAATAGATCCTTTAGATAATCAGAAAGCGCCTCTATCGAAATGTCCTCCATACCCGAGTCGTCAAAATTATTGTGATAAGGGTACTCGGGTATAAGTGTGGTGTAATTGGAGAAATTCTGGTCGACCAGCTTAGTCGCGTTTTCTTTAAAACTGGCAAATCCCCAAAGTACCAACAGTTTTTTATGACCGGTTCCCAGCTTCAGATATCGATATTTATAATTTCCGATGCTTTTTAGTATCTCCATAAACTAGATTTCTATTCTTTTTACCTATCCATTTTGCCTACGGCTCTTGATGTATTCCCCATACCAACGAATTTCAGTGTATTGCAGATAGATTGCAAATGCAATTCAATTGCAATACGCTACAGAATAACCCTCGGGAAGTATAAATATTAGTCCCAGATGCTCACCCCAAAGGATCGCTATAGAACCAAAAACCGCGAGGTGTTAACTCGCGGTAGGTCGGTCAATCGAAAAACAACCCAACTCTAGCATCAAGTAGCAAAAGTCTCTGCTTCGGTTCTAAGCTACTTCTGCAACAACCTTACTTTAACTCCACCTTAGCCCCGGCAACTTCTAGTTTCTTTTTAGCTTCTTCCGCGGCTTCTTTTTTAGCGCCCTCAAGCAACACTTTTGGTGCGCTTTCTACCAATGTTTTAGCCTCCACCAAACCTAAAGCTTGATTTAATTCCCTTACCGCCTTAATAACGGCTATTTTATTACCTCCGGCTTCGGCAAGAACTACATCAAATTCGGTTTTTTCCTCGGCTGGAGCAGACGCTCCGGCACCAGCACCGCCAACACTAACCGGGGCGCTAGCAGAAACTCCAAATTTTTCTTCCAAAGCCTTGACCAGGTCGTTTAACTCCAGAACAGTCATTTTTTCAACCATTTCCATGACTTTTTGTGCATTTGCAGATAATTCCATTTACTCTTGCACCCCCTTTTTGTCAGCTACAGCAGACAATACATAAACAAATTTGGCTACAGGGTTATTAAATCCCCGTAAAACCCTAACTAGTAAGTCGTTCTTTGTGGGCAATTGACCTAATTCAAGTACTTTTGTCGATTCGTAGTAACTTCCGTCCACAAAAGCACCCTTAATTTTTAGACTCTCAAATTTTTTAGAAAAATCGTATAGGACTTTTAGGGGACTTAAACTGTCGGCAAAAGCCAGTAACAATCCAGTTTGACCTTGAAGGTCGCCCTCCTGCGACTTTTTGTCGCCCAGCGCAATTTTTACCAAAGTATTTTTTGCCACTAAAACTTCCGCCTCCACCTCTTTAGCTTTGTTTCTTAAGTCGTTTAGCGCGTTAGCACCTAGTTTTGTATACTCAAAAAAGGTCAAAGAAGAAGCTTTTTGGACTTTTTGGGAGATGTCTTTAACTTTTTGTATTTTAATTGTATTCGGCATAGTAACCTCGGCAAGCTGTTCCCTGTAGGAAAATTAAGTGCTGGACACTTGCTATCTTTGGCAACTTGTGCATTGTTACAAAAATAGTGCGACTTGTCAAGCTAAAAAACCTTGGCATCGCTTTTTCCTTTATTTTAGATAAAAAAACGGCTAGGTAGACCTATGCAAACAAGTTTATCGGAAAATGCGCCTTTAGTTCATGACCTGCGTCCTCCGGCGTTGCTTTATCACTTACCCAAATTCCAGCGCCCATCTCCAATGCCCCAAAAACCTTTATATGCGGCAAAAAGCCAATATGCCAATGATAAGGCTCGTATCTAACCGTGTGAATCCAAAAATTGCGGTCCGGGTTGTTAAAGCAGTTTTTGTAGGCCAGTAAAGCTCCCGGCAATACTTTTGCTAAATCGTTAATTTCCATCTCGTCGATAAATCCAAAGTTAGGTTTGTGGTTTTTTGGCACCAAAACCATTTCGTAGCTCCACCTGCTAGCTTTAGGACAAAATACAACAAAGTGTGACGACTCATGAACAACACGAGTTTTTCCCGCTACCGCCTCCTGCCACTCGTCACACCAATAACAGGAGTTTTTCTCATTACTATAATGCAGAGCTTCTGCTTTTTCCTTTTCTATAATGCCCGGAAAACCCTTAGTGGCAATAATTTGAGAGTGCGGGTGGACGATGGAAGCTCCCGCCCGCCCACCTTTGTTATTGAAGATGATAACCTCTTTGTCCTGTGTGCCATAATACGACACTCTGTTTAAATAGGCCCTAATTATTCTGACATTTTGGTCGTGATTAAAATCCTCCATGTCTTTGTGATGATCCGGCGAATGGACAATAATCTCGTGATCCGGTACCAAGGGAAATTTATTGGCAAAAACCCTAACATTCCAATCATCCTCATCCTGATACAAGGTTGGCGGTGTAATAGACTCGCTACCTTTGCAAAAGAAACAAGGTGGCGCTTGTTCTTCTTTAAGTAGGTTGTCAACTTTTCCATCGTCGGCTTTTACCATACCTACAGCGTTAGCATTCACAACGCCCGTCTGATCGTGTCGCTTTGCTCTATTGGTCGCCAATATTGTTGGTTCACCGGTTAGAGGGTCAAAGATAAACAGGCCCATACGCATCCTTTCTAATTTGCACAGCTTTTTCGTAAAGTTCTTTGTAAGACTGCGCGCTTTTGTCAAAACTAAAATCCTGACTTAAGCACTCTTCTACTATAGCAAAATGCGCCGGACTTTTGTAAATATTAAAACATTTTGTTAGACAGGCTTTAAAGGCTTCCGCAGAGTAGTCGGTGAACAGAAATCCAGTCTTGCCGTGTTTTATAGTGTCTTTTAAACCTCCCGTGGCGTGGGCTACAGGAACAGCTCCGTACCACATGGCAATCATTTGAGTAAGTCCGCAAGGTTCAAATTTTGACGGGATAAGAAAAAAGTCACTCCCTTTGTAAATTTTTATGGCTAAATCTGCGTCAAAAGTTGTGTTAATAGACACTTTTTGTGGACCTAATTCGGTCTGCAGTTGTTTAAATTTTTCCTCCCAAGCTTTATCCCCAGAACCCAGTAACACGAACCTTCCACCGTTTTCTACTATGTATGGAATGATCTCGAAAAGAATATCCAAACCCTTTTGATTGGGGTCTAATCTTGAAACCATGGAAAAAACTGGTCCTTCTTTGTACTCTTTATCATACTTTTCGTCATCGCTCTTCACAAAAGCCAGTTCTGTTAATAACTCGTTTTTGTCACTCTGTTTTTGCGATTGCCAATTTCCCTTGCTTATACTTCTTGGAAAAGATGCGTAATCTAAGCCGTTTAATATCCCAATAAATCTGTCTTGTCTACTTATTAGCACATCTTGTATCTGACTGCCATCGTCCATAGCTAGTAATTCCGTCACATACGATGGAGACACAGTAGTGATAAAATCGGTCGTCATAATACCCTGCATAAGTAAATTTAAATCGCCGTCGGAAATATCCCAACTAATGGTTTTATGAACCGCCGGATCAAGACCAGCCTCATGCGCCACAAATGTATCGCCCAACCCTTGGTAAGATATATTATGAATTGTCATAATAGTAGCGGGTCGGGAGATGCCTAATTCGTCCTGCAATAGGTGAGTTACAAGACCCGTGTGCCAATCATTACAGTGGACTACATCGTAAGTATTAAATCTACTTTTTACCAACTCAACCACACACCTGCTAAAAAAGGAAAACGCCTGCGTTTCCGACAAATTTCCTAGGAAAGCGCTTTTTCCAACACCGCCAAAAAAATCGTCATTCTTTAACATGTAGAGGTCAACATTGGAAGCAGGTAATTTTGTCGCCCAAACCTCAACCCGCTGATTTACTCCAGTAAACGGAACTAATAAATCCCTGCTCTTATAAAGCTTAAGTCCTTCAATTTTGGCAGAAGGAAAAAACGGCGCCACAACATCGGCGTCAACGCCTATGTTTTCCAACGACTTGGGTAAGGAACCTAACACATCACCCAAACCGCCCAGCTTGATTACAGGTGCCACCTCAGACCCACACAATAAAACTTTTAGCATAATTAGTTACTCCTCTGTTCAGGCTGACCGCCTCTAATTTTGTAGTAATCCTCCTTATACTTGGATATCATGTCCTCCACGCGTTCGTTAGAAATTTCTATTCTCAATAGATCTATGGCGTTAATTGCATCGTAAATGTCGTTTTTTGTCTCTATTTTGTATACTGCATCACGCCATAAAATGGCTTTTTCGTATTCGCCTGCTTTTGCTGCTTGGACTTCCTGTGCCTTCATCATGTCGATAAAAGCCTGATAAACTGCAACCTCTGCCCCACCTACCTCCAATGTTCTGGCTTTAAAAGGAATTCTCTGGGCTATATTTCTACTTGCACTGATTTCCCTAATTTTTCCTTTTCGTTGCCATTCAAAAGCCGTGGAAATGATGTTTCTGTAAAGAGTTCTGGCGTGTTCTAATATTGACGGAGAGATGTTTGGAATTTTCTCAATAACGGTAAGACATGCGTACGCCCCACCCTCAATCATCTCCACACTCCACCAAGGATTTGCGCACGCCCAAAAAAATTGATCAGACGCTAGAGCCTTATCTTTATCAGACCGAATTTTTTCATAATTAGGTTCTTCCTTACCTAAACTATTGACAACATTTAACAAAACTTCAACCAATTCCCACTGCCAAGTATGTAATACATTATCAGGATCCTTCCACGAGATAAATTGAATCCTCTTGGATATATCATCCAAACTACTTGCCCATGTAGAATCTACAACAGAAGTGGGAGCCTTTGTGTATTTTTGTAACAACAAATCTTCTATTTTAGCGTATTGTATATTTATGTCATCGAATAACTCTAAAAACGGAACCTCTAATCCTGGTCTATGGTGTCCAAAGGTTTCTCCGTCCATGGCAGTTATTAAGTACTCTTGATTACTATAATTGTTCAATATCGCGCCAATAGATTTGCTGTTGCGCTCTATACCACTCATAAGTATATTACTAGGTACTCTTTGTCGATATAAAATATGTAATTTAGTATTAGAAAATGTAAAATGATTATTTCCTAAACTATTTCCCTTCCCATAATTTGGGTGTGCTATTTCATCCAATACAATGTATTCAAACCCCATGTCATCTATAATATTCATTAAAGCTGAGTTACAACCCATCTCGGGTGGAAAAAAGCCTTTTGGCATAAAATCATTCCCTAAATAGCGTTTTAATACTTTATTATTGAGTTCTATCTGTCTTACAACTTCCTCTCTTGGTAGTAAAGGTAGGAATGCATGATAACAGGCCGTAGAGGTCAACTCCAAATTCCCTCTAGCGTGCAGGCTGACAATAGCGTCGACAACATCCTTAAAGTTATATTTGTCCAACAGTTCGAAGAGAGCACCGGAAATATTAACGGTTAGTTTTGCCCTATCTTTCTTCAGCAGACCTGTAAACAAAGGTCGATAGCATTGATTTACTACAGCTTCTAGTATATCCCTTTGCTGATTAGCTGGCTGATAGAAATGTAAAAAATTACACCACTGCATGACTATTGTCCTTATAATTCCGTAGTAACTCTTCAAGCTCTCTAACACGGTCTAGCAAACTATGCGATAATTTAAAACCATCAATAACTTTACGATAGTAGTCCAAAACGGAAGTTACCATTGTAGTACTAAAATTAGTTTTACCGTTAAGTTCGACTCCGGAAGACCACCAAAACTGATCGCTTTGCTCAAGCCTTAACATGTCCAACAATGTAATATCCTTGTCGCTGGTATCTTTTCCAGTTAAATCTGCAGAAGATTTTTTCCAAACAGGTCCTGCCATCAAATCAAAATCAAGACCGCCCGGATTTCCAGTGGTGCCAAAATGGTTAAACTGTCCGATATTGTCTGCCGTGTCACCACCTGATCCACCCTCCTGTCCCCCCAGCTCCAAGTGAACATTGTTAAACAAGTCCCACAATGCGGAATTTACTTTGTTCTCTCTATTTTCCCATAAAGGGTATATGCTACTTTGGGTAGAACTCCATGTTGACTCCTGAATATGCGGGATGTTTTTGCAACTTGTCCCGTCAAAAGCTTGTGATACCGTAGAAGTCTGGATTCCCTTTTTAAAAATGCCCGACAAAATAGCCTCAAACATGTCTATACCATCCGGGTAGTGGTGACCAAGAGCTTCGGCATCAAAAGCCAGTAATTTATCGCTATCTCCCTGCAAAACTTTGTCAGTAATTGACGCAATATCCAAATCACGCTTAAAAGCAATTTGGTTAGATAAGTCTCTATCGCGTATTATCAATTTGATAGATAGATTGCTAAATTTATACATTGTCCCGCATATATGACTGCTTATTACATCCTTTGGCAGACAAGTTTCGTCTACAGCCACCCAAAAGTAGCCCAACGAATCCAGCATCTCCAAAACGGAAATATTTATTGCCATCTCCGGTGGAAAAAAACCCTTGAGATCTTTAATCATATAGCAGTCCTCGCCCTCAAAATCTTTGTCCGCGCCAAAATAGTAACCCTGGGCAAGTTCATTTAACATAATCTGTTTTTCCCCAAACTTTAATGGGATTTTTGTAAGCAACGGGTGATACGCACCACTACCAACAAGTTCTAACCTTTGAGCATCAACCAAATCTTTAATGTCCTTAATTAAGTCGCTAAAACCGTAAGCATCTAGTTGCGCAAGTAGAGCCAATGGAAAATTTGCCGTCAACCTAATTCTTTTATCGTTTTTTAGTAGTTTGACTAGAGGAAGATAGCACTCGTGAGCAATTTTTTTTATTACACTCTCCGACTGGTTTGAAGGCTGATAAAAGTGGAGTAAAAAACAAATGTTCACGGAACTATTATATCTGCAACTTTTAAAACCGCAAGCAAAAAAATTGCACAACCTAGTCCGAAGTGGCTCTCCTCACTTTCCTGCCCACAAAATGAGAATACCACCACCCCGGACAAGACTGTGCAATGTACTAGGTAGTATACAATATTCTGCTTATATTGTCAAAAGTTGTTATATAGCGACTTTCTTACTGACAACATTTTGCGCCCTTAAATACAGCTTTTCATACTCCTTAGCACTGTATGTCCAACTGTAGTCTTCCCGCATGGCGTTAATTTGCATTTTCCTCCACAACATGGGATTTTTATACACCTCTAAAGCCCGTACAATCTCACCGTATAAAGCAAACTCATCAAAGTCGTCAAACACAAAGCCCGTACCCTTTTGTGTTAATGTGTCAAACTGTTTTACGGTATCCTTTAATCCGCCCACATTCCTAACCAATGGAATGGCACCGTAACGCATTGCCTCAAGTTGAACCACACCGCACGGCTCAAATCTGGAAGGAAACAAAATTATGTCGCTCCCACCAAAAACTAACCTAGGCAAAGTAAAATTTGGAAACGGGTAGACGCCAACTTTTGCAGGATACTTAAGCTTTAAATTCTGCAGCAGTTCCATTAGCCAGCCGTCTCCCCCACCCACTTGGACAAATTGCGCGTTATACCTACCTAAAAACTTTTCCAATACGGAAACCATCAAATCTACACCTTTTTGGGCATCTAACCTGCCAACAAATCCCAGCATGGGAATATCTTTATTTACCTCCAAATCAAACTCCTTTTGCAAAGCCTCTTTGTTGTACGACCTTAAATCTATGGACTTTATGTCGTAGTTCTTCTCTAAAAGGGAATCTTTAGCAGGGTCCATTTCTGTGTAATCTATCCCGTTAACTATGCCAAAAATCTTTTCCCTAAGCTCGCAAATTAATTTATCTAAACCTTCGCCGTATTCCGGGGTAGATATTTCCTTAGCGTAACTTTTAGAAACAGTACTTATCATATCGGCATGGATAAGCCCCCGACGCATAAAGTTCTGCTTAGTCAAACGCACATCAAAAAAAGGTGCTATGTCCGACCATCCGTCGTCAAAGTCAATTTCCGAAACATTCTTATGGTCAAACATACCCTGAAACTTTAAATTATGAATGGTGTAAACCGTTGCCATATTTGCCAACGCAATCTCATTTTTGTACACGCTCTTAAGATAATTTGGCAATAAACCACATTGCCAGTCATTACAATGAATGACATCGGGTACAAAGTCGGACTTTAAAATGAACTCCAATGCGCCTCTATTTAACAAAGCCCACCTTATAGCATCGTCAGTATAACCGTATACATTGGCGCGCAACTCGTAATATTCCATGTTTTCCAAAAAATAAGTGGGAATGCCGTTTCTTATATGTCGTTTGACATTGCATTCCAAAAAAGGCGTGTTTTGATCACCGGTGGGGACTTTTAAACCCTGCATAATAACTTGGGTTTTATACAATTGCTCGTCAATAAAGCCAAATTTGGGCATAAAGATTCTAACATCGTGTCCCAAGGCTTTAAGAGAATTTGCTAAAGCACCAATTACCATGGAAACCCCACCTACCCGCGCATAGGGAGAAACCTCTACGGCAACCAGCATAATTTTTAACGGGTGCGCGGTCTTGCCGGTAAGCTGATTTACCGAAGGGTCTAAAATAACCTTTTCCAACGCCTGAATTATTTTGGGGGTTTTATTGGAATCCACGAGTGAATTCTACACTTTATTCTAGCTCGTTGGCAAGCTCGGTCTCGCCGTCATTAAGCAAATCCGTCTTTATTTGGTTGTCCGACACTACATACAAACCGTGCAACTCTTTTCTTTGGGCATACAACTTCTCATCGCTTGAGGTTATTAAACATAACTGTGCAGTATCTTTTTGACACGGAGTAAGTTGGAGGACTTTTTCAAAATACGCCAAATCCGCAGGTCTGACATAAGAATGAATCAGGGAAAAGGGTTTGATAGGCTTGTGAAGCGACAACCCCGCGCTCATGGTAAAAGCGTAGTCTAGTGAGGCGTTTTTAGCTGACTTGTCTATAGCTTGGGCTATCTCCTTTAAACCGCCTACTCCACTCCTGTAATAGTAGTATGTGGACTCATCTTCCTGCTCCGCCTCTTCCTTTTCCTGTATCTCTGGGGCTTCTTGTGCTTTAAATGTCTTTTTTGTAACTTTTTCTATACTTTCTTCACTATCTTGGGTTTTGTATTTTTCCGCCGCCTGCCTGAATCGAGCTAGCCAATCTACCGGCTCGTCTTGGATAGCCACTTTCTCACTTTGTGGCTCTTTAACACTTTTAGATATAACTTCAACCTCTTTTTGACCCTCTTCAAACTCATCTTGTTCAACTTCTTCTAGTGCGGAACTTGGAACTTCGGCCGATTGTATTTTCTCATGAGGTGTTTCTTTAACTGCTCTTGATTCACTGGGGTGCAAGAAATCATTAATATTCTGTCTTGTGAATCTATGTCGCCCTGTGGCAGTTTTTACAGCAGCTTGAATCTTGTTATCATCAAGATACCTGTATATAGATCTAAGACTGACGCCAAGTATTTCCGCAACTTCTGTCGATGTGTAAAGTTTTTCGCTAAAAGTATCTTGTTGCATAACTTAATACACTTTACAACATAAAAACATGTTGTCAATATGACAGAGTATGAAAGCAGGAAGATTTTTAAAATTTATTTAATTTTTTTGCCGGTTCTATAATTGACATCTAATGATTGCAAATGTGTATTGTCCAAATTTTTTTTGATTGCTTGGTTCGACTCCCATAACAAGTAGGTAAATTGTGTCGACACCCTTAACTTGCGAAATCAGAGCTAAACTCTTATTATATATAAGGTCTCTATTATTAAAATAAAAAAACTATGTCCAAAAAAGAACTTGTTCAAATGGCGCTCACCGCCATAAGCCTTATAACTTTAACAACCGCAATTTTTTTGTATGCAGGCGGATACAGACTAAAAAAAGATGATGACAATAAAACTGTAGCGTTAAAATCTACAGGATTGGTAAGCGTAAAGTCTATACCTCAAGGAGCAAATGTCTATATTAACGGTGTCTTAGTAACCGCCACTAACAATACTATTTCTGCGGTAGAGCCCGGTAAACACACTATTAAAATGGTAAAAAACGGTTTTTCTCCATGGTCTAAAGAGATAGAAGTCTTCCCAGAACTGGCCACTGATATAACGGCAGTGCTTATCTCCCAGTCGCCTAGATTAGAACCTCTCACAAATACGGGTGCCAGCAATCCTGCAATTTCCCCCACACTCACCAAACTAGCCTTTGTATCTAGCGACACCGAAAATCCAGGCATTTGGGTAGTTTCTTTGTCCGAAGGCACCCTTAATCTCTTTAAATCCACTCCAAGCGTTGTACTAGAAGATACCTCAATCACAAAATACTCACAAAGTAAATCCATAGAATGGTCGCCTGATGAAAAATATTTACTTATTCAGCTGAACGACGGCAGGTATCAAATCTTCAATCTAATCGACAAGACTATTAGAAGTCTTCTATTACCAACTGATGTGGACAAATTAAGAACGACCTGGGAGACGGATACGCTAAAAAAACGAACAGCATTTATAGAAAAGCTTGGCATTGATGAGGCTTTAAAAGATCAAGCGGTTTCAAAAGACTCGCTATGGGCGCCGGATGAAAAAAAATTCCTATACAAAAAAATAGTCGGCGACCAGACGGAGTACAGGGTGTATAACTCGGAAAAGCCCTTACCCGTGGGTGAACAAGTTGACACCGTTGTTTTTACTATCAAGTCGGCTGATCCCCAACCCCAAGTCTTTTGGTACTCCGACAGCTTCCATTTAATCACCGTGGAAGGCGAAATAGAAAAAGACAAGAAGGGTACAATTTACATGACAAGAATTGACGGAACAAACAAAACAGAAATTTACAATAATACCCTTTACTCCAACAAGGTTTTTGTAGCTCCCGGTGGAGATAAACTTGTGGTTTTAACCTCCTTCAAATCCTCGGGTCAAACCGACTTGTATACTATCGGACTTCGGTAAGTTTTGCCGTTACAACCAGTCTATTTAGTGTCGTCCCTGGAGGGTCACAGGTTTGCAAAGTCAGCAAAGGCTCTAAAACGGGACGGGTTAAGGCGTAAGTGTTAAACCCCTTGTAAACCTCTTTATTAATCACGCGATAAACAAAGTCGTCCTGCTGATAAAAAATATGAATCCTGTCCCCTACCTCAAGTTTTCTAAGCAAATTAAACACCTGCGCGTACTTGCCCAATTCCCAGAAATTAAGCGACGAGTGAGCAAACAGATAGACATTACCGGATTCGCGCGACGGATAGCTGGAAGTACTGGCATGAGCGACGCCATACTTAAGAGCCTCTTTATAAGCCGACTCGTCTGACACCGCCACATCCGCAACCACCGGAGCATTAACCCCAAGTTTTTCTATCACGATGCCAAAATTTGTATCCACTGGGGTTACAGAAATAGTTTTGGTCGACAAATATCTAGCAAACACACTGTCCCGCTGTCCCCCGTCGCCCAAAATAAACTGCTGACCTTTGTGTTGTTTAATAAAATACCAAATCTCGTCACGCGCGTAAGGCACAACTGCAACCACAAAAAGCCCAAGCCCTGTCAAAATAAAAATATTAGGAAAAATCTTCCAAAAGCGTTTTCTAAAGCTTGTCAACGACACACTTTATTGTATACTCAAACTATGCCCAAAATCAAAGGCGCCGGAATTTTTGAACCTAAATCAAAGTCAACAACTCTAGCGCTAACCATTGCAACTATTTTTACCTTTACAGCCTTACTAGCCACAAATAAAGTCGCCCAAGCAGGTTTGGCAAGGGGTGTTTCAACAGGACTGGTAGAAATTACCGGCGACGCTAAGGTCGGCAGTATTATTTCCCACAAAGGCAACGAGTACACTCTAGCAATAGAGCCGTACGACACGGAAATTATCGGCGTGGTAGTAGAAAACTCGTCCGTAAGTATTTTAGAACCTACTCAAACTCCGCGCCACTTAATATTGCAATCAGGTGAAGCCCAAATTTTAGTGTCAAATACAAATGGCGACATTAAAAAGGGCGACTACATAACATCGTCAACCCAAGCCGGCACAGGTCAAAAAGCCGACAAAAGTGGTTTTGTAATAGGCAAAGCCACGGAAGACTTTTTAGCGTCAAACGGCAACGAACCCGGATTAGTCTGGTCGACTGTAGAACCCAAACACGCTTTTATTAACAACACTGTAAAAACTAACCTTTTGGACGCTTTAAGGTCCGGCGCGCTATCACCACTTTTAAATCCAGTAGAATCCCTGCGCTACATTCTGGCGGCATTAATTGTGGTTGCCACTTTTGTTATTGGCTTTTCCACCTTTGGTAAGACCTCTGGTCGCACCATAGAAGCTCTAGGCAGAAACCCGCTAGCTCAAGGAACTATAAGAACCGCCATGATTTTTAATACCATTCTGGCTTTTGGCGTCATGCTCATTGGACTTGCTTTAGCGTACTTAATTCTTGTGTTATAGTTTATGTAATACAGATAGTAAATTTATGCTCACAGAAACCATGGAACTGCCTACAATCGCCTTGCTTCTAATTCTTTTGGTAATTTTTTCTTTTTTTGGAGCGTTGTTGGTAATGGCATCGTCAATGTATGACAAAAAAAGACGGGACGAAGAGGTAGCCCGTGATCAAGCCTACAAAAAAGCACTAGTAATTTTGGAGGAGGCAAAAACCAAGTCGCTAAATATCATAAAAGAGTCTAACGAACGCGCTAAAAGAATGATAAAAGAAACAGATCTTGCCGTTGACGAATCCAAGGACTTTGTTCAAGCGCAACTTAAAGACGCCACACAGGAATTTAAAACCGATGTTCTAAAAGAGGCGGACGACTTTAAAACCGCGCTTCATAAGGAGGCTATCCAAACAGAGCAGGAATTGCGCGACAAAATTGCGGGCGGATATGTAAAAATGGAGGCAGAACTCGAGTCGTACAAGCAAAGTAGGCTAAAAGAAATAGATAAACGCTCGCTGGAAGTAATTGAAGAGGTGGTTAAAGAATACTTTGCCAAAACTATGACCCCGCAGGATCATTTGGACTTTATTAGGCAAATTTTGGACAAATACAAAAAACCCTTTGAATTAGAAGCCTAGCTTTGTTTCTTTTGGTCGGGGTGCGCGGACTTGAACCGCGAACCTCTGCTACCCGAAAGCAGCGCGCTAGCCAATTGCGCCACACCCCGTTACTCGCTCCCGAATCACTCGAAAGTACACTTCGCAGTACTTTCTCGTAGATTCGGATCGCTTGCTTCACGCACTTCAACTATCAAATTGGTGCCCCCACCCAGACTCGAACTGGAATATCAGGTTTAGGAAACCCGCGCTCTATCCGCTTGAGCTATGGGAGCCAAAACTCTACCTCTGGTACCAGTTTTCCCATCGTCAAACCCTGATATTCTATCATGTAGGGGACACAGCGTTACAGATAAATCACTTAATTTGGCTTTATATAAGTCGACATCTTTCTGTCTACGGTAAGCAAACCGACGCCGTGTTTTTTAGCAAGTGAAAGTAAAAACAAGTCGACAAATGACAGCGCTCTATTGGACTTGTTCTTCTTCCAGTACTCTACATAATCTTTCAAAGCAACCTCGACCTCCAGATGATCCGGGACATAAGAAGTAAAAATCGTAGAAAACTCGTCAAAAAATTCCAGCTCCCTACTTAGGTATGTGTTTAAAACAACGGGATCTTTGGTTAGCAAAAATTTTGACGGCAAAACTTTTTGAGCTACTAAAGCAAATTCCGTCAAAACGAAATCGGCTACCCACCTCTCTCTAGGTTCTAGTGAATTAGCAAACCTAACTGATTCTTTTTCTTCTTCGGTTAAGGCTATAATGTCAGCAAAAACAAGATTCACCAACACACTTGTATCTAAAAGGTAAATCATAAATACGCATTAATAACATTTAGTTCGGAACTCTTGAGCTTTTTTTTAATCCCTAAACCCCTTATGCCTTCTCTAAACTTCTCCAAGGCTTTGTCAGACTTCTCCTTTCTGTCTTTCCAATAAAAAGTCAGTAACCTGTCTACAGCCTCGGAATTTGTTGCTCTAACCTCCCTGGTAAAATCGGAAAGTTTATTATAAGTCTCTTTTCTTAATGTTACTGTTGTGTAGTTGGACATAATGTATTGCATTATATACATTAAATGTATTTTGTCAAATTAATTTTTTTGTTACAATTACGGTGTAGTTACTCCCTACCCCCGTCATCACTAGCCCCGTAGCCTTTTGCCTGCAAATTAAATGCTTTGGCATAATAACCGTTGTTACTCATTAAAAAGTCGTGGGTGCCTTCTTCAATAATCTCCCCGTGGTCCAAAACTATAATTCTGTCAGCATTGCGGACGGTGGAAAAGCGATGCGATATTATAATTACTGTCTTCTCCTTAAAAAAGTCGTAAATTTTGTTAAAAATGTTGTATTCCGACACGGCGTCAATGGACGCGGTGGGCTCGTCAAAAATTACCAGCGGAGCGTTGCGATAGAAAAAGCGCGCGATAGCCAATTTTTGCCATTGTCCGGTAGACGGCCTAATTCCCCCTTTAAATTTTTCACTTAAGATTTGGTCGTATTTGGCAGGAAATTCGTCAATAAAGGATGACGCATCGGCACTCTGAGCTGCCAAGTGCAAAGCCACCTCATCCATCGGTTCGTTGGGATTTCCTATGGTAATATTCTCCCTTACAGTAAGTTGCGGATAAGTGTTAAACTCCTGAAACAACACACCCATGTTTTGGTACCAACTATCAATCTTTAAGTCTGTCAAATTTCGACCATTTACGACAATCTCCCCACTTGTGGGTTTATATATTCGACATAAAAGCTTTACCAAAGTAGTCTTCCCTGCCCCGTTATGTCCTACTATGGCAACTTTTTCACCACTTTTAATTTTGAGCGACAGGTTGTTAAAAATCATTTTGTCAGTGTTTGGGTATTTAAACGACATGTTTTTGACTTCAATTTCCGGCCCTTTAGCTAGTTTAGGAAATTCCACGGCTCCGTCTTCAAAAGCCGGTTTCGTAACAAAGACCATATAAAGCTCCCTAAATCGAATGGAATACTCAAAAAGGTTGTTCATCCAATCGAAAGTTTGAGTTAAGGATCGTTGAAACATGTCTATCATCCGAATATAAAAGAAAACTTGTCCGACATTAATTAGCTTACCTAGGTACTTTGCAAAAAGATAAAGGTACCCAAAGTACGAAGCGGAATTTGAAATTACTTCGAAAAAGAACGACGATGTAAACCATGATTTGCGAATCTGTAATGCCCTAGCGTTGAAATAGTTATAGAATGCGGTAAATTTGTTATCCAGAAAACTTTGGGCTTTGATTACTGAAATTTCCAACAGACTAATTGTGCTGGAAAGTGATCCGGAACTTGATCCCGCCTTTCGTCGCTCCTCTGTGTTTATGTAACCCCAAGACCAGACCAGGGATCTGAAACGCCTATCAACAAGAAATCTGGGGATAGATAAAAGAAACATAACCAACATGACTAGAGGCGCAACCTTAAAAACAATGGCAATAGAGATAACGAGTGTAAAGAAACTCTTGAGAAATTCCACAGTCTGCTCAAAGTAATCGGATACCTGGTTAATCCCATCCTGCGCACGAGTAAGCTTGTTATTCATCTCAGGACCCTCCAGGGTCTGGATCCCTAAGTATTCCAGTCGCTTATAGTAACTTCTAGAAACCTCTGAATAAGAAATAAGGGCTAAACCTCTTCTGTAATACCATTTAACAAAGCTAATGGCAGAAAACACCACATTCAAGCCCAGTAACAAACCGAAATACGGATACAAATCGTTCAATCGAGTTCCCCCCCGTTGTGCCAAATCGATCACCATATTCAAGATGCCTGAAAGCACATAAGCATTAGCAATACTCCAAACCGTGTCCAGTAGCGCGGTAATGAGGTAACCTAGAGTGAACCTTTTGTTCATCTTAACAAGATAGGTAAAAATCCATTTGGAGATGTTCCAAAATTCGTTGAGGCTCACTTTCTTGTGGTCGTAATCGGAATTAGACCCGAGGGAAATGGTATTAGCCTTTTTGTTAATTAATCCAAGCTTCATAAAAACTCCTAAGGTTCCAGCCTTAAAATGTCGGCAAATTTATTAAAATCCTTGTCGTAAGAGTATATTTTACCTAAACCCTTGGCTTTTAGATAGTTGTATAGATAAATATCGTTAAACTTAATGTTTTTCACTTGCCACATCAGCAAACTGGTCAGCAGTAGTTCTTTTCCGTCAATTAAAATATATGGACAAACAATGACATCAAAGACTTTGTCGATAATGTCTTGTTTTGGCAGTTCGTAGTAGCTTTGGAGCGTCCAGATAACTTCAAAAATGGCTAGCGGACTAGTAACAGCAGTTATCTCGCCTTTAGAAATCTTTTCAAATAGTTGTTGACACTTTTGATGCTGGGCTTTTGGCTCGTCCACAAAAAACCTAAGGAAAATGTTGGTGTCTAAAAAGTAGTCCATTCCCGCGCCATTTTTCTATAAACTTTTTGTTGGACTTTATTAGAACTTTCTAACGGCTTTTTTGCTTTTACGGAACCGCTATGAACCATAAAATCCCTGCTGGCAGATTTAACCGCCAGTGTTTTTTCATCAAGTTGGGTAAAAACCACCTTGTCCGACTCCGAAAGAGCCAGAGAATCCCTAAATATTTTAGGAATGGTTATTTGCCCCTTTGCTGTTATAGTCGAGAGTAATTGATCCATAAGTATTACCATACTACATTTGGTAATACTAAATGTCAAATTGCTATACTTTGCGGATGGTATAATGGGCGGAAGCAAGCTCCCGTAGTTCAACGGATAGAATTTTGGCTTCCGAAGCCAAAGGTGCGGGTTCAATTCCCGCCGGGAGTACCATAATTAACATATTGCAGGCTTTCTAATGTCAGATTCTAGTGTTAGATGATCTTGTCTAATGCCCTGCTGTCGTATACTGTAACATTATTGGCGTCAAAAAACTCCAAAGCAGATTTTTTAACATCGTCGGCAACAAACAAAGCAAGTAGTACCTTCTTTCCCTCAAATACTTTTTGGAGAACTTCTTTTTTTCTTGCCAGCTCCCCCACTAAAGCCTTATAATCACCCGACAATTTTGACTTACACTCACACAACAGCATCTCATCTTTTTCCGGAGCAAAACCTAACAGGTCAATCTCCACATTTTTGTCCCAATACTTCCCCCATTTTGAATATGGAAATTGCTCGTAATTGGAGGCTAAAAGCTCGGCGACAAAATCCTCAAACGCCACACCCTTAATGTTTTGAAATCTATCCTTAAATATTTTTGACATGGCTTCTTTTTGACCCGATTCCACAAGCGATAGGTTAGAAAAAATTACAGTGAACCAAAGCTTTAAAAATTTGTCTTTAATTTTGTAAAGTCCCTTCCTACTTGCAGGCACTAGCAACGGAATATCCCGTTTAATAAGGTTATAGCGCTTCTCCAACCTAGAAAGATAGGTGCTGGCATTGTTTAAATTTAAACCTACGGCGTTAGCGATTTTCTGGTTAGAGATGCTTTTTTCATGGGCGACAACCTCAAGAATAGAAAAAAATGTCTGATAATCTGCGCCAAACTCCTCCATAAGCAAATCTTTTCCCTCAGTAGCTAGTGGGGCGTCGGTCTCTAGAAACAATCGCTCAAAGATTTCTTGGGGAGTTTTTCCAAAAAGTTTATATTCCTCCAAGTATTCGTAGTATTTTGCGACACCGTTAAACATGGCGTACAACTCCAACAAATAATTAAACGAGTAAGCTTTTTTATCTTTAAGCATGGTTTTTATTACAGGTATTTTTAAGGGTTTGAGTACTATTTTCCCAGTCACTCGACCAAAAAGTGGCTCATGGCGGGAAGCAAAGATCTTTTCCATAAAACTGTACACCGAACCCACACAAATAAGGTTTATTTTGGCTTGATGCTTATTCTCATCCCATATTTTCTGTAAGCCGGAGAATACTTCGGGGGCGGAGTAATAAAAATTTTGGAACTCGTCAAAAACAACTGTAAGGGGTTGCTTTTTGGACGACTCGAATAGAAATAGAATTAGATCTGTTACAGAAGTAAAATTTGGGGCGTAACCAAGCTTACCCGCTACTATGTTGGAAAATTCCTTTGCTAAGACTTCCTCCGTCTTTCGTCCCACAAAAAAATAGATTGTGCTTTTTGCAGTTTCCACATTCTCTAAATAAGCCTGCCTTATTAAAAAGGTTTTACCTACGCGTCTTTGCCCAATAATATAAGTAAATCTGGCTGACTTTTTGGAGGCCTTGACTAGACTGCTTAAAGCCCTAAGTTCTTCTTCACGGTCGTAAAACTTCTTCATATCGACATAATACCACGACCTTCAAGAATTTACAACGCAAAGTGTAAGACTTTAAAGTCTAATAATTGCGTTACCTAAAAATTTGGACGATTGTTGATAGCGTTTTGACACTGGCGGAGGGGGAGGGATTCGAACCCTCGTCCGCCTTGCGACGGAAATGGTGTTCAGGACCATCGCACTAGGCCACTATGCGACCCCTCCACTTTGTCGAATATGTGTATCCTACACTATTTATGGAAAAACTTTAAATCCGTATCTTTTGCCTAAAGCCTTAAAATGCTTGTCAAACGACACTACATCTAGCGACATTTTCTTAGCCACTAGGGCTGTACTTAAGTCGACAAAACTTATATCCTTATGCAAAACATCCTTTAAATAAGTCTTTTTGACTTCGTCGTAAAGCTCCTGATTAACAAACAGCTCCACTAACCCACCTTTTAATAAAAGATCCTGACCCAAAGCCTCCTCTAAGCCACTCTTACCCAACCGCATCGAAAGTACAGTAGCAAATTCGACAAAAATAAGGTTTGTGATGAATAACTTGTCACTCTCTGTCAAAAATTTATGACTTGCCTTCAAAGCATCCTCGTGTAAAGAATATTCTTTGTTAAAAAGGGCGACGAGAAAACTGGAATCTAAGAGCAAACCGCTAGATGCCATATACAATCCTGTCGACATTTTGGGCTAAACTGATGTTTTTTCTTAAATGCTTGCCCGTAGTTAAAACTCCCCTAGTATGTAGATCTTCAACAAAGTTGACGAATCTTTTGCCAGCTTTTACAGCGGGTTTAAGGGAAAAGCCCTGTTGGATAAAACTTTCCGGCACAAACCTTTTAGCAAGGGAGTAGTCCATAATAATTATGCTCGGTACTCCCCTTTTGCCCACAAGGTACGCCCGATTGGAAACATTGGAAATAATAGAACTCAACATAGGACGGGCTTGACTGATGTTTAATACCTGCCCTTGATCCATCTCTGTCAGTACTTCCACCGTGTTTCTTTTATGTTCCCTGACGGATTTCATGTACATAAAATTAGCATAAACATGTACAGATTGCAAGAGGACTTTTGCTCAATTTGACTTGTTAATTCTTTGAATCACCGATTAAAACATCGTGTAATTGCGACATCATAGAAAGCAGTGCTGGGGGGGCCAGTAAGCTGTTGCAATCGTTTCCAGCGTCGTCCTTTACAACCCACGGTTCCTGTTTTGTAAGCACTTCCCCTTTCGCCTCATCGTACTCATAGTTAAAAGCTGGGGTAATTTCATAAGGTTCTGTGTATTGGCTGACCTTGTCAACCGGAACAGCATTCCTCACCATAATTCTTGGAATTCCCTGCAAAGTCATAGCCATCTCCATAAGTTTTCCATCCAACGCCAGCCTATCTCTTATCGGCTCTATACCTTTATCATCACCTTCTTTTGCTACAAGTCTTGTTCTGGAATAACCCTGGCAAATTTTATTATCGCAAAGTAAGTGAAATTTATTTTGATCCTTATCGTATTCGACGAATTTTGTAGGCAATAATTTAAGGTTTCTGGATGTGTTGCAAAGAGGACAAACTACTCTGTACTTCATTCGCTCGTCGATAATTGTTTCCGGAATGTCGATCATAACAAAAAAATCAGGATCGTCCCGTAAATTAATTAAAGACCTAAAATACAGGGAGTAAGAGATTTGGTCGAGTGTTCTAGGAAAACCGTCAATAAATATCGCTTTTCTTCCTACTTTTTCAATCTCTCTTTTAACTAAGGCAAGGATAAATTCTGTCGGTATAAGTTTTTCTTGAGATCTACCGACCAAAGCATCTACGCAATCTTCTACTGTAATAAAACCTCTGTAATTAGATGTCAAATATTGAATAAGCTTGTCTTTTTCAACTGGATCAGATTCGACAGTCTTATGAACTTGTCGCACAATATCCCCCACCGAGATGTGCGCAACTCTACTTTCTCCGACTATCTCTGCAAACATCTTTGAGTAAGTACCTTTACCCGCACTCTTTTTTGCCAGCATAAAACCCACAAAGGTATTATTGTCTAAAAACTCCTTAATATCTTCTAGTTTTTTGCCTAGCTTGTCTTCAAAATACTCTCTGCGACCGACCGGGTCATTTAAATCGTAGGATTTGCCATTACCTAAAGCTTTTGAATTAAAAAGTGGAAAATCCATGTGTGAAATGTTAACACTCCATCCACAACTAATCAATAGGAACATCTACAATTTCGTACGATAAATCTTTTCTTATTGTCAAAACGGCAAAGCGGGGCGACTGGAGGTTAAGTTTTTCTAAACTTTGTGACTTTAACACCGCACCCACAGAATAATGCCACAAACCATCCTTTACGGGGTCCTTATATTGTGAAAATTGATGTAAATCCCCCGAAACTATCACTCTAACATTGCTGTTGCGAACCTCTGATAAAAGCTCTTTGTTCTGGGCAAAAACCTCCTCGTCTCTAACGCCGTCCACAATCCCCATAACTCTGGACATACTTGCTGTCGCTAAAGGTTGTGAAAGAAATAGAAAATTAGCGTCTTTTATCTCTTTGGCAAACCATGCGATAGCGGGATCGCTGATACTAGTAAAGTTTTTACTATTGTCAAAATACTCGAGTTTTATATTGTCAAACTTCAAAGTACCGTAAGTATCACCAAAAACTTTAACAAAATTGGACTCATCTCTCGTCTCACCTAAATCATGGTCGCCCGGTAAAGAAACATAAGGAAGTTGCGAGGTATCCATAACCTCTTTAGACTTTTGCAAGTTGGCAAGCTCGCCCCAGTCCGTGTAGTCGCCCAAAAAAATTACCTCATTGACACCGTAATCCTTTGCCTTAACTAAGGCCTTCTCCAAATACTCCAAATCATTATGGGAGTCGGAAAGTAGCGCTAATTTAACCACAATTTGGGCTTTTTGAATCGGCTGGTCTTTTTGGGCAGGTTGATCTCTATTTTCACCTTGATCACGAGTTGAATCGCTGGACTTAATGCTGGTCGCCGTGCTTCTCTCCTCATCGTCAACCAGAACGCTCCCTAACTTGTCCAACGACGCTAAAGAAGTTTTTGCCACACCCAAAACCGCAGCAAGTTTGTTAACAGAAGGCTCTATTTTTGTGCTAACGCTTTTGGGAAGGCGCGCAACATAAAGGTACTTTGCCGATTCAGCTACCGCTACAACCAAAAGTCCTAATACCAAAACGGCAGAAATCACCCTAATTAAACTAAAGCTTTTTTTTGATCTGGTAACTCTAAATAAACCCATGCTTTCCTACATTCTATCAACAGCGGTTATCCCAAGTAAATACAAGCCGGTTTTTATAATCTGCCTGGTTGACGCGGTAAGGAGCAACCTAAATTCCTTTAACTCTGGGGTTTCCGCATTGATGATAGGGGAATCGTTATAAAAGGAATTAAATTTCTGACATAAGTCGTACAAATACTGACACAGGGCGTTTGGCGCGTAGTTATTAGCTGACTCTATAATTACTTCCGGGAATCTATACAGAGATTGGAGTACGGTAAGAGCAGAGTTTCCTAGCGCCAAGTCTGCCAGCTTTTTTTGTAGATAGTCAAAGTCGCTAGAATTTATTGTGTAGCCTGCTTTTTCTAACAACGAGTTTGCTCTGGCGTGGGTATATTGAATATAAGGACCGGTAAAACCTTTAAAATTTAAAGCGGACTCTATGTCAAAAACAACATCCTGAAAAGTGTCGTAGCGTAAAATGTCAAACTTAATAGCCGAGTTTCTGACATCTTTTGCGTTAGGAAAATCCCCATGAGTTTCTTTTAGAGAAGCATCAACCATGTCAATAAAGTCATCAATTTTTATTCCTACGCCTTTCCTGCCACTCATAGCTATTTGATCGGATTCCTTGGGTATGTCATAACCTAAAGAAATAGCCGTCTTGACGGAAAGATATACATGTCCGTAATTGATGTGCTTTAACTTGTCTGATTGTTCTTGGTAACCTAGATATGCTAGTGACTTCTTAACGGCATCAATGGCATAGGTTTGTCTAACATCTATAACATCTATAACCATGTCGCAATTAGTAAATTTGTTCAGCGTATCCCCTTGATCACTAGTTTCGTATAATGACTTCCTCTGCGTGTTTTGTGATACTTTATTGTACTTAAAATCCATGTCCAGTAACCCAAACTTCCACATATGATAAGCAATGTCTTTACCTGTATAGGTGGGTATACCGTTACTTCTAACGATAATCTTGTCCTCTTCTATGTCTAAAGGTTTTTTGTCGCCACTGTTATTTTGTGACGGCATTCTAACTAGCCAACAACCCTTGGAATTACCCTCCGTCGCAAAATATATATTTTTGTTGTTTTTAAGTTTTTCAAATGCTTTTTCCCACATCAACATGTCTTTGATGCTTGATTCGTACACTACCAAATCGTAGTCTATCCCCAACAATGAGAAGGTTGTCATATTATCTTTTAGCACTTTCTTGGACAGCTCTGCTTGTTCTTTAGCTACAGATGGGTCTCTGGCATCTAACTTAGCCATAAGATTAGCCAGTTCTAATTTTAGCGACTCATCAGTTTCCAATGCCTGGGAGATCTTAGCGTAAACATCCCACATGTAGTGGTCAAACTTTTTATACTTTGTCACATCAAACAAGTCGCCTAGCTTCTTTACTCCTAATAGGGAGGTAGAAACCTGAACCCCAAGGTCGTTAGCATAATACTGAACCGTCACATCGTAACCAAGAAACTCATAACTTCGCTCTATAAACTGACCAATCACCGCGTTTCGCAAGTGACCTACATGGGCTGCCTTGTTGGGATTGACATTGGAATGCTCAAGCGCCACGCGTATACCCTGTCCAACATTAGCTTTCCCAAAGTCTTCTGCCTCCGCTAAAATCTTAAACATGCTCTTTAGATAAAATTGTTGTGAAAGGGAAAAATTTATAAAACCAGGACCTGCTACAGAGATTTTACTAAAAAAACCCTCGGGAAAAGCATCAACAAGAACCGCCACCAATTCCTTAGCCATAACAACAGGCTGTTTACCTACGGCCTTAGCGTTAATCAACGCGATATTGCTGGAATAATCCCCCCACAACGGGTTCTGCGGATGCTCAACATCCACATCGGTAATATCCAACTGATACAAATTTTGGGCGATTTGTTTTAGTTTTTCCTTAATTAATAGCGCAACATCCATGCAGTTAGTATAGCATTATTGTACCGACTTGGTCGGTTCTTAAAACCACGCAACCTGCGCGGTTAAGATCGTCAAGAACCTGTTGTGCCGGATGACCGAAGGTATTTTTCCCTACCGAAATTACGCAGTATTTGGGCTTTAACTGGTCGACAAAAGAAAAACTGTTGTTGTATTTAGATCCGTGATGCGCAACTTTGTATACATCCAGATCCGACAACCCCAATAAATCCTCCGACTTTAACAAAAGTAACTTTTCTAAAACATCTATTCCGGCATCACCGGGAAGCAACGCCTTAAAATTCCTATGCTGGAGAAACACAACAATAGAATCATCGTTTTCTTCGTGGGTAGTGTTTTTAGTAGGCGGACTAAGAACACTAAATCTGGCGTCACCCAAGGTAAGAACATCTCCCGTAGATAAATTGTCATATCTGTGGATACTTTTACAGTATCTAGCCACCCTGTCCAAACCGCCTATATGATCAAAATCAAAATGCGTAATAAAGACTGACTTTAGTTGACAAACAGGGAAAACACTGTGTCTAGCAGACAGGTAATTAGCCTGATAATTAAACCCGGTATCCAATAAAACCTTCCCGTAAGTAGGAATATTTATGACAAAAGCGTCTCCCTGACCGACATTAAGAAAAGCAATGTAGAACTTGTTTTCTTGAGGGATAATAAAAACCGCTCTAAAAATATAATACAAAACGATAAAAATACCGTAAGGAAGGATCTTCATGCCCTACTACCTTTACTAATCACACGAGTAGTCGGCAGAATCGGTTTAACTGTCCTAGCGTTTTTAACAGTAAAATGCCTTATAGCAATAAACAGTCCAAGGTAATAGACAAACACGGCGTAAACACTAAACCGCAAACTAACAGAAGCGGTAGCAAATTTAGCAAAAAATTCGGAAAAGCTGACAAAAAAGTCCAAAAAAGGAAACATCATAAATGCCAAAATTTGAGAAAGTAGGGGACTGATAAAGGCTACCGCCACCAGCAAACCTCCCAAAACGGTACAGATGGGTACAACCCACAAAACCAAAGGGTTTGCTATTAATGACACTAAACTGATAGTGCCAAAATAGTACGACAAAACGGGATTTACCATTAACTGGGCGCTTAAACTAGTATTAAAATCTTCCAAATAAGTAGGTACGGTCTTTACCCCCAACTTACCTACAAAACCTTTTAATGCCTCCGGGACAACCATTACGCCCAGTGTAGCCAAAAAACTTAGCATAAAACTCACAGAAAACAACTGACTTGGTGCTAATATAAGTATGACTATAGCTGAAAATATAAGAACCTCTATACCCTCCGCTGGTCGACCATAAAACTTAAAGATAACCGCAATAGATCCCATGATCCAAGCGCGTACTGCAGGAATACCAAAACCAGAAATACCCGCATAAACTAGCGTAATAAATAAACCAATGACTAGATTTTTTACCTTGTATTGCGAACCTAAAATCCGCATTAATAAAGTAAATACCAGACTAATATTGTAGCCGGAAACCACAACCACATGCACCAATCCAACTTTCTTCAAGATGTCGTTATATGTGGGGACGAGTTTGAACTGATCCTCGCCTAAAACCATGCCCATAACCAACTCACTGTGCGGGCTGGGCAGGACTTCTTGAATTTTATATGATGCTTGTTGCTTAAATTCCATCGACCACTTTTTAAACCCACAGTAAATTCCCCTGCCCAGCCCGCCCAACCTCGCAATCATGTCGTTTTCCACCTTGTGTTCAATTCCGCCAACATCTCTAACAGAACCTATACTCAATGTGTCGTCACCCGTAGCACATTCGTCAACCGGCGCCTGATAACTCTTATTCTTCTCGTTACTTAGCTTTTCCGCAAAAACCGCCGGTTTCCAAGAAACATACCCGCCCACCCGCCACACCGCCAAGAAAATCAAAATAACTAATCCGCTACTACGCATGCGTGTCAAAAGCTAATTAAGTCCTGCAAACTCGTCGCCAAATTTACAGAAAGTCCGCTTTTTTCCTTAAATTCTTCTATGGACGCGTAAGGTCGATTTTCTATAATCCTACCCGCATAAGCAGGTCCAATTCCCGGCAGGGCGTCTATCTCTATACTTGTAGCGGTATTTACATTTACTAAATTATTTGTTGAGGGGGTAGGTGTGGGACTGGGTGAGCTGGACGACGAAGATTCCGGGACATCCTGATTACCGGTACTTCCGGTTGAAGTATTAGATGGACCTGTACCGGAAGTGGTAGTTGTGCCGGCAGAAACCTCCATCTTTTTTAATTCCGTTGCCACCAAACTTGACTGTTTTGTTCCAGGGATAACGCCCAAACTTAAAGCCCGCACCTCCCCACTCCCCTCCAAAGTCGCCAAATCCCACTCAAAAGGAATGTAGACTTTTTCCCCGTCACTGACATTTTGTGACAAATTAAGATTTTTACTGACCCACAACGCAGAAACATCGCTGGTAAAACCGCCACCCAAGGTAATAAGGTCGCTCAACCTACTTCCCAAAGGCAAAACATAGACTCCGGGTTTTTTAACCGCCCCAGCCAAGTCAACCTTAAATTCCTTAGGTTCTTTTGTAGCGTCGCTCAAAGTCTGTTTAACTCCATTGTCTGCAATAGTAACCTCCACTTTTGCCTCGCCACTTTTATAGTCCATGCTTACTACAAAAACCACCAAACTTACTAAAACACATAACAACAAAGTAGAAAAAAATGGCTTCTTAGCAAATAGGTTATTTATCCTATCAGTCAATCCGTCATACAATTTTTGCGACTGCTCTTCAAACATGGTTTATAAATATCATGGATTTAGTTTTTGGCAAGATAGTTGTCTCTAATCTGAATAGAATTTATTGTTACGACAACTTATTTTGGCAGATTAACGCATTATTACCGATACTTATCCAAACTATCGTTTTAAGCGAGTTAATTCTCCCCATTATTAACCGCATTTTACACGCACAGCGCTATCAACTGCGGTAATAAACAAAACATCTCCGCCACGGTCTTCTATAAAAAATCTTAGGACATCACGAATCAACTTGCTCCCATCGTCAAAAAAGTATAAAATCCTCCCATGTCGCAAGAGAAAAAAACCTTATACGACCATAAAAAAATTGAGTCGACTTGGAAAGAAAAATGGTACGCCGATAATCTTTACGAGGCAGTAGATTTTTCCCCCAAGCCTAAAAAGTATATTTTAGCGGAACTCCCCTACCCCTCCGGACCTTACCTACATGCGGGTCACATGATGCGCTACACCGTGCCGGATATGTACGCAAAGTATCTTAAAATGCGAGGTTACAATGTTTTATACCCCATGGGCTGGGACTCTTTTGGTCTACCCACAGAGGGTTTTGCCATAAAAGCAAACAAAACTCCACAGGATCTAATTGCGGAACTTTCCCAAAGCTTTAAAAAATCCCTTCAGGACATGGGTTACAGCTTTGACTGGAATCGGGAAATAAATACTTGCGATCCGGATTATTATAAATGGACGCAGTGGATTTTTTTAAAATTGTACGAAAACGGCTTGGCAGAATTCAAGGAAACCTCGGTATGGTGGTCAGAAAGCCTTGGAATTTTAGCAGAAGAAGAAGTAATAAATAGTGAAGACGGTTATAAAGTGGCGGAACGCGACAATAAAAGAGTCGAGCGAAAAGTTTACAAACAGTGGGTGCTAAAAATGCCCCTGTATGCCCAAAAATTGCTGGACGGACTAGAAGAAACGGACTTTCCCGACTACATAAAAACAGCGCAAAGAAACTGGATAGGTAAGAGCGACGGCGCAGAAGTTGCTTTTGAACTTTACGACGAATCGGGTACAGAGATTGACCAACTTAAAGTCTTTACAACTAGACCAGATACGCTGTTTGGAGTAACTTTTTTGGCCATTGCCCCGGAACATCCGGTGGTAAAGAGGCTGGCGCAACTTTCTAACAATAAGGATGAAATAAATCTATATGTTGACAAAGCAAAAGACCGCTCCGACATGGACCGAAAGACCCAAAAAGAAAAATCCGGAATCAGGCTAGAGGGTCTTAATGCTAGGCATCCCTTTGATGAAGTCACGCGGAAGATCCCCGTTTTTGTGGCTGACTACATTTTGATGGATTACGCAACTGGCTCAATCATGGGTGTTCCAGCGCACGATGAAAGGGACATGGATTTCGCCAAAAAATACGGCCTTGAGATAATCGAAGTCATAAGACCAGTACAACCCGACGATAAGTCGTCCAACCAACTATTCACAGAAAACGGCGTAATGATAAATTCCGCAAGCTACGACGGTATAAAATCGGAAGAGTTTTATAACCAAGCCGTCGCCAGATTAGAAAAAGAAGGTAAAGGCGCTAAGTCCACAGCCTGCAAAATGCGTGATTGGATTTTTTCCCGCCAAAGGTACTGGGGCGAACCTATTCCCCTAGTCTACAAACAGGACGGCAGTGTGGAGGCTATAGCGTCAACGGAAAATCCGGAGGAGATAGCAAAAAAACTTCCGTTGGTTTTACCGCCGTCCAAAGATTTTAAACCAGGTCAAGACGGCTCCCCTCCCCTGGCAAAACTTACGGACTGGGTTAATACCACAGACAAGCAAGGCAATCCCGCAAAACGAGAAACCCAAACCATGCCTACATGGGCAGGCTCCAGCTGGTACTTTTTGCGTTATATAGACCCACATAATAATAACGCTTTTGCGGATTATGAAAAACTAAAATATTGGTTGCCGGTTGACAAATATTTTGGCGACGGTGGACATACCACGGTACACCTGCTTTACTCGCGCTTTTGGCATAGGTTTTTGTACGACCAGGGACTTGTCCCAACCCCAGAACCTTACAAATGGCGGATGACGGGCGGGTTACTTCTTGGACCGGACGGTAAAAAAATGTCAAAAAGATACGGTAATGTGGTCATGCCGTCTGACCTTGTCGCCAATTATGGAGCGGATGCCACCAGACTTGCCATAGCCTTTTTAGGACCATACGAAGAAACCTATCCGTGGAATGAAAATACTATTAAAGCTATGTGGCGACTGGTTAAGACAATATATGACTTTAAGGACAAAGTTCGCCCGCATGACGATCCATCTATCAAAAAGTCGTACAACAAAATGGTAAAAAATATTACCGAAATGTGTGAGAACCTTAAAATGAACACCGCAATTAGTGAGATTATGATTTTTGTAAATGCCCTTAAAAAGGTTGACGCTATTGACACAGAGGTTTGGAAAGGCTTTATAAAAGTACTTGCCCCATTTATGCCGT
The DNA here is from genome assembly GCA_964490125.1 of uncultured Candidatus Saccharibacteria bacterium. Lineage (GTDB taxonomy): Bacteria > Patescibacteriota > WWE3 > UBA101185 > UBA10185 > JBBAAW01. The sequence goes on along the minus strand of CAZBAJ010000005.1, from coordinate 37,237 downwards.
TTTTGGCAGAGCAATTGTGGCAAGAAATTAACGGATTTTCTACATGGGACAAGAAGAACAGCGTACACTGGCAATCATGGCCAGAGTTTGACAAAACGGAGGATGAAACTACCTCCACGACCATTCCAGTTATGATAAATGGTAGAGTTAGAGGACAAATAGTGACAGATGCAAAAGACACAGAAGAAACCCTAAAGGAAAAAATCCTTAAGGACGAGAAAATCGCCAAACACCTACAAGGAGAAATAAAGAAATTTGTTTTTGTGCCTGGTAAAATCGTGAGTATAAGTATTTAGCTGGAAAGGTTAAAATAATATGGACACAACCAAAGTCGGAAACAATAAATATTTTCATGGAAAGTATGTGGATGCAGAAGCAACGCGTGGTTGGTTTGTAGGATCTTTTCTACCAGAAGGCGATAGACGCAAAACGGACCATGTGGATGTGAATAATGTTATTTCCGGTGAATTTCTCGCGCCTACCAAATTCTTCGCCATCCACTCCCCCAGTATTCCAACGGATAAAGTAAACATAGATGGGTGATCTGTCACCACAGGCGTTTTACTCTCCCAATAATCTCCGTCGATGATGTCGATGCCCGATCCCTATGGATCAACGCCTTGATACCTAAATCCCTAGCCCTTTTGATTTTGTCATCGGTAAATCTGTCCTTAGCCAAATGCGTAATCAAATAGTCGGGGGCGATTTTCTTGGAAAGCGCAGCGTAGTAACTGCTTGACGATGGGCTGGAAAAATCCAAAATCTCACGGATCCCAAAAGCATAATCCACGGAAGAAAGCTCGGAAATAACTTCAAGTCGTACTTTTTGAGTAAATACGGGACGACCTGCGCCTTTGGACAACTTAATCTAGCCGTCCGAATCTAGTCCTACTATTAATAAATCAACCCGCTTTTTTGCCCACTTAAAAAGCTTAATATGCCCAATATGCAAAACATCAAAACAGCCTGTTATTAAGCCAACACGCCCCCCCCCGCTTTGGCACTTTTTTACAATCGCCGGGATTTTACTTAACGGTACAATTTTCCCCATTTGTCGCCATTTTACCAAAAATCCCACCTTTCGGCGGGATTTTCGTCGGTTAAATCATCCTAGGATAACTTAATCGCTAGTTATTTCGCTTCAGCAACGGCCTGCTTGAGAATGTCCTTAAAGGTAGCATTCTTTTGGAGGTCCACCAGCATTGATACTATCTTTGCTGCGTTAAGCTTGTAGAAGACTTCTCTACCGCGCTTGTCGCTTTTTAAAAAGCCAAGCCCGGAAAGAACTCTAAGGTGATGAGAAGCTAAGTTCTCCTCCACCCCAAGCTTATCGGACACAACTCCAACTTTTTGCTCCCCAGCAGAAAGCATCTCCAGGATTTTAAGCCTGTTTTTGTCGGACATTGCTTTGGAAATATTTACATTGTACTTCATGACAAACATAATACCTCTTTAGAAAATAATGTCAATACCCCTTACCTAGTTAAAGGTTGAAATTATGGATGCAGGGTATTTATTTTGCGAGGTATATTTCTTAGCCCATGGTTTTGTATTGTATCGCCTCGGCAAGGCACGCGGGCGTTATCTGCGCCTTTTTCTCCATGTCGGCAATAGTTCTGGCAACTTTAATAATTTTAAAAACTCCCCTGGGCGATAAATGAAGTCGCTCAATTGCGTTGTCTAATAAGTCATGACTAGTTGAATTTATCGCGCAGTATTGTTTGACTTGACTGTTTGACATGCGGGCATTTAGCAATGTGGTCTGACCTAAAAATCTTTGGCGCTGAATTTGGCGAACTTCTTCTACCCGCTCTTTTATTATGTGGGAGGTCTTGGTTTGGGTTTGTAAAAAGCGGGCAGTTTTAACTGACTTACCATCATGCGGACTGGAAACACGGGTAAGCATGTCAATTCGGTCCAAAATTGGCCCGGATAGTTTTTTGGAATACAGAGAGATTTGCCAGGGTTTGCAAGTACAGGGCGTTTTTTCGTCGCCATAATAACCACACGGACAAGGATTGGTACAAGCTACTAGAGTAAAATCGCACGGCATGGTCACACTCCCCTTGCTCCGAGCAATGGTTATAAAACCTTCTTCTATTGGTTGACGAAGACATTCTAAAATGTTGGACTGAAATTCGGACAGCTCATCTAAAAACAGAACACCCTTGTGTGCCAAACTTATTTCTCCAGGTCTCGGCACCGCTCCCCCACCCACCATGCCAGAATATGTAATAGTATGATGTGGACTTCTGAACGGGCGGAATTTTCCGGAGAAAATTTTGGATTCAAATAATCCACAGGCGGAGTAGATTTTTGCAACCTCGTGTTCTTCTTGTTGACTAAGTTGTGGCAGGATGCCGCAAAGCGCTTTTGCCAACATGGTTTTACCGCTGCCGGGACTACCCTCCATTAACAAATTGTGGCCACCGCACGCGCTTATTTCTAACGCCCGCTTTGCAGCATCCTGCCCTACCACATCACTAAAGTCAATTATGTCGGTTGACAATGTTACACCGCCGGTAGAAATTTCTGTATAAATAGGGATGACTGTCTGTTGATTTTCCAAACCGACTTGATTTCTTTTGTTCTCATGAGCCTCAAAAAACTTTTGTCGGGCGGTCTCGTAGTCCAGTAAATCGTTAAGAGTAGAAATTGGGTAAATATTTACCCCTGTTATGTTTTTGACCTCTTGGTAACAAGCTAATGGAATGAACACATTTTTTAAACATCGCTCCTTTGCAAACGACACAAACAAGTACGCGCCCTTAAGTTTGCGCACACTCCCATCCAAAGAAAGCTCGCCAAAAAACGCGGAGTCGCTGGGAAAATTAATGTCCCGCATACTGCTCAACAAACAGGCGGCAATGGGCAAATCGTAATACGAACCTTCTTTAGGCACATCCGCCGGAGCAAGGTTAACCAAAATCTTTTTATTGTAAGGAAATTCCTTAAAAGTATTAAGAAGCGCGTTTTTTACCCGCTCACGGCTTTCCTCCACTTCCCTACCCGCCAATCCAACCACTTCAAAACCCGGCATACTTCTATCCAAAATATTTACCTCCACATCAACATCAAACGCGTCAATTCCAAAAAAATATGCCGACTTAACTTTTAGCAACATAATACCTACCTCCCCGCTCTTCAATAAGACCTCCTAAACTTAAACCCGTAATGCATCTCAAGACTCCTGTTACTGCAAGGCGTGACTTTTGAACCAATTGATCAACCGTAAGCCCCTCCCTACTAAGAAATCTTAAAAGCCTCCTGGAATCCTCGTCGGCTACCTCTAACTTTAACCGCTTATTTACCGCACTTATAGATTTATGTCGGTAATTGTTTGGAGTATCGTAATATACTTTTAAAATATCGTCGGCACAGGTAACCATTTTTGCCCCATCCTTAAGCAGTTGCGTAGTCCCAAACGAGTTTGGTGCATTTAAATTAGCCGGCACCGTAAGTATCTGCCTGTCATACTTTTTAGCAAAGCCCGCCGTAATAAGAGAGCCACTTTTTTGCCCCGCCTCCACAACCAAAGTAGCTTGACACAAACCCGCTACAATACGGTTTCTTCTGGCAAACATCCACTTTCCGCCAAAGTCGGGCTTATGAAATTCCGAAATCACCATCCCCTTTTGGGCAATTTCCCAATACATGTCCTCTTGATGACTGGGAAAAATATAGTCCACCCCGCCTGCCATTACGGCAACCGTAATACCGCCGGCATCTAAGGCAACTCTATGGGCAAGCGCGTCAATCCCGTACATGAAACCAGAAACTATAGTCACCCCACTCTGGGCAACATCCCTAACAATGTTAGAAACCACCCACTCACCATACAGCGTCATAGCCCTACTGCCCACCACAGCTAAAGCCTTATCAAAAATCGCGGGCTTAAAGTCGCCCAAAAAATACAACTGATCCGGCGCGTCCGGCGCCTTGTTTAGTAACTTTGGGTAATCAGCTTGCTGTCTAGTAATTCTATTGACTTGATAATCGTGGTTGACTGGACATTCACGATTGATCTGATACTCACGGCTAACTTGATTGGCGTTGCTAGTTTGGTGTTCGAGCATAGTGCCATTTTGCGTCGACCAGATATTTTGTAAAGACGGTCTTCTCTAATCTGAATAGAATTTGTTATAATACGGGCGACAAATGGACGACTTACTAGCGCTGGACACTTTAATAGAGCTTGCCGTAAAAAACGGTGTTAAGTTTGGCAAGGGCGACCCTTATAATAGGTTGCGCTACTACACCAAATTGGGACTGCTCCCCCACATGGTCAGAAGAACTATAAATGGCGAGGTTATAGGTCACTATCCAAAACACGCGCTGGATACCCTGTTGGAAATAGAAAAATTAAAAGCTTTGGGACTTTCTAATGAGGAAATCGGTCAAAAACTAAAGTCACTTTCTACCATAAATCAAAATAGTCAAAATCAAAAAACCTATGCCTCAACAATAAAGGTGGCAAGGATCTTAACACCGTCGACCAAAACTGTTAAATTTGCGCTTTTGGCTCTTTTTGGTCTGGTAATTCTTGCGGGTTTTGGCTTTTTGCCCATAGGCAAGTCCAAAAATGACCTAATTAAAAGAACTTTGGAATTAGACAAAAAGTTTATTTTGGACAGTGGGACTACTTACATTTTAAAAAACCAAAAGAAGGTGTATATAAAAAGCTCCCAAGTAAAACTGGACTCAAAAATTAACGCAACTTTTAGCTCTGACTTTTCACCGGCTACCAGATATTGGATCTCCCAAAAAATTCCTTTTGAAGGTTTTTACTTGGAACTAGATGCCCCAACCGCCACCGACGCTGAAGTTAGCTGGTGGATCTCCAATTAACGCTTAATCCCGTCATTACAAGATTTATTGTCTGCTCCCGTAACGGGAAAATTACCTCTTGACAAGTTATAGTAAACATGTAATTGTTAAAGTCATGAAAAATACTACTGTCCAAAAGACACTTAACAATTTAATATTCGGGTTAATTTTAGGGGTGGCTTTTTTACTCCCTGTTTTTTTTCTCACTGTAACTAACGAGTACTTTGAGTTTAACAAACTGTATTTCTTTGCGCTGATAACGGCGGTACTTGCATTAACATGGTGTGCAAAAATGCTGGTGGAGAAAAAGGTGTATTTTGCCAAATCTCCTATAGACTTTCCATTACTTCTGCTTTTGGTAGGTTTTATTTTGTCGACTTTAACTTCCCTGGACAAAACCGCCAGTCTTTTTGGTTCCTACGGTAGATGGTTTCCTAGTCTGTTTGGCTTTGTAACGCTGTACTTCTTTTATTATGCGGTTTCTACAAATGTCGACTCAACCAAAAAAATCCGCACCATTTTATACGGTTTGGCAGGTGCCACAGCTATCCCCTCGTTCTTAGGTCTTATTAATTACGCGGGGCTAACTATTCCATTTATGAATCTGTTTAACCAAAAAGGCTTCTTGCTTACCGGCACCAGCAGTACATTAGCAGTAACGGCGTTAATAGGCTCCGTCCTTTGCGCCCTGTTAGCAGTAAATATTAGGACGACTATAAAGAAACTGGCGTTTGTAGTGGCGTTTTTGGTTGACTTTATGGCAGTCGCAGTCTTTGGCGGAGCGATTTTTGCTCTTGTTGCTTTAGCAGTGGTGGCACTTGGTCTAGCTATGTCGTCCGCAGAGACTCTGGCAAAAAACAAAATATACATTCTCCCAACCCTAGGCGCGGTAATAGCTTTTGTCGCGTTGTATTTTGTCGTCCCTCAAACAAGTAGCCTACTTAAGCGCGATTACCCGCGGGAAGTATTACCGTCCATTAAAGAATCTTGGATCGTGTCGTCAACAACCATTAGAGACTTTCCTATTTTTGGCTCCGGTGTAAGCACTTTTTACCTAAATTACCCTAGGTACAAGACATTAAGTCAAAATGCCACGCCAACCTGGAATGTAAACTTTGACAAACCGGCAAACGAGGCTTTTAACATTCTTTCTACCATGGGGATTTTTGGACTGGCAGTTTACGCAATGTTTGTAGCCGTTGTCATAAAATTGGTAATTAGAACGACAAAGGTGAAAGACGCATATAAAGGACTTTCTGTAGTGCTTGCCGGCGGACTTATAGTATCTCTTTCTGCCATGCTATTAACCTATACTAGCTTTTTAGCTGTAGCTATAACCTTTATACTCCTTGCCCTACTTACGGCAGAAGCCACGCTAAACACTAACAAAGCGTGGGCAAAACTTACAACCATTTCTTTGGGTTCGGAGGTTCAAAGTCAAGAGCAAAGTATTTTAGTAGAAAGCCGAATCCTTTATAAGAAAGAAGTTTTGCAATACATTATTGCTTTGCCTATTGTGGCTCTGACAGTGTTTGGCGTATATCAAGGTTATTTACAATACGCCCCAGAAGTATATATTCGCAAAGCAGTTGTTGCCGCAAATAACCAAAATGTTAGCAGTGCGTACGACTACCAAGTAAAGGCTATTGCCGTTAATCCAAATCGGTCGCAATATCACAGGCTGTACACCAACACTAACTTGGTGCTTGCCCAATCCTTGTCGACCAAAGAAAACTTAACCGACCAGGAAAAAACCACCGCGCAAAACTTGCTGGCACAAGCTCTTAGAAACATAAGATTTGCCACGGAGAATTTAAACCCGTTAGATTCTGCCAACTGGACTGCTCGGGCGCAAATCTACAAGTTTTTAATTCCTATTGCCAAGGATGCCGACCAATTTGCCGTCCAAGCTTACAACACAGCTATCCAGCTGGATCCCACTAACCCTGTTTTGCGGGTAGAGCTTGGCGGTATTTACTACGCAAAGGAAGATTATCTTTCCGCAGGCAATCTGTTTAAACAGGCGGTTAATTTAAAGGGCGACTATGCAAACGCCAGATATAATCTTGCCAACGCGCTGTATAAACTTAAAGCTTACAGTGACGCTAAAGCGGAGCTGGAAATTGTACAGACTTTGGTGGAAAAAGATGGTGCGGATTATAAATTAGTGTTGAGCGACATAGAAACCGTGGATAAGGAGCTTGCTCAAGTTGCCGGGGCGCAAACCGCAACCAAGCCGAGTGTGGAAAGTATAGAAGGGGCTGGAAAACCAACCGAAGTGGCTCCCCTTCCCCAAGAACCGTTGACCAAACCGGGTGAAGCCGAACCTATAGCACCGGTAGAGCCAGTAAAACCATAAGCTTGGATTAATTAATCCAACAGACGCTTTAAAAACCCCGTCGTGCGACGGGGTTTTTCGCCGTCACCCAATCGATGGTATAATTCCCCCATGAATAAAATAGTACCCAATTGGTTGCTAGGTCTAACTCAAGCTCTTCTTGTCTTCTCTTTATCTTTCTTACTTTATGTCTTTTTCCAAAGAGTAATGCCCATAAACAACGGCCTGTTTTACAGAGGTAGTAGCACTACAAATTTTGCGTTTACAAGCACTTTGTGGGCAGTATCCGCGTTAACCACTGTTCTAATTTATTTTCTAGCGGTGTTTTTTGTTCCTCTATACTTCTTTGTCACCCGTAGAGGTCTGGTGGGACTGAAAATACTTGCTTATACTGCGGTGTTCCTTATCCTGTTTATTACCGTAGCAGAAGTCGCTATTCTTGTCCTATACAGAAATTTACCAGAGTCTCAAAGCAAAAAGATTAACCAAAACTATCCTAACCTATACACCACACCCATGTACATTGCACCAGAAGATGCTATAAGAAAATCAGAGCAAGCAAGACGGGACTCCGAACTTATGATGGAACAGTATATAAAAGAATCCAAGGATGGTCCAAAACTTAAAGAAATTAACTTAGAAATAGAGCCAAAAATATATCCCTACGCAATAGATATAAATACTGGAGAACGGACGCTAATCAACCCTTAAAAAGGTCAAAAAACGAGGTTTCCCCTTCCTCGGCAATATCGGGAACCAAAATCTTTAAACCCCCAAAAGAGTCAAATAGTTTTTTATAGTTTAAGTAGTTTTGCAAACCTGTTTTCCCGTATTTACATTCAAAAAGGCTATATTTACCGTGGTCAAAGCCCACAAAATCTACTTCCAACGCGTCGCCCGCTAACATACCGTAATCAATGCGTGTAAACCGTCTTTTTAACAAACTTCCCACCACCTCCTCAAACCTAGTGGAAGCAACATTCTCCCCTGCCAACAGCTTGCGTGAATAATTAAAAGCGTCGTCCAAAAATCCATCCTGCTTAGCCAAAAGCGCGTTATGAACAAACGGGTCGACAAAGTAAAACTTTTTATTTTTTTTAGGATCGACTTTCCTGGACTCTAATAGCAAGTAATCGCACTTAAAACAAACATACGTGAGGTCAAAAAGCTCCACATAATCCTGCACACTCTGTTGGGACGCAAAAAGCGTGTCCTTAGCTAAATTAGTGTAACTTACCCTACTAGTAAGCGTTTTGTCCAACTCTTTAAACAGTCGGTAGGCACTTTCCGTAGACTTACCGTTTTTGTGAACATCCCCGTCAACCCACTTGGTATAAGTTTCATAGGTTTCCGACGCTATAAAGCCATTGGTGTAGTACTCGTTAATAACCTGTGGAAAACCCCCTACCAACATAAAGTCGTCCAAATATTTTTTAAACTTGGGTAGATTTTTGGGTTCAAACTCCCCCGTCCAATCGGGGTTTAGTAGTTTGTAGAAGTCAAAAAAATCTAACGGTAAAAATAGTTTTTCGCTATTAAAATATTTGCCAGTTCTACCGGGTAATCTTTCGGACGACACTTTTAAGTCGACGGCGTTTGACCCTGTTATTAGCAATGTGCAGTTTTTAAGCACGTCGTCATCCCACAGCGATTTTACAGCTCTTTGCCATTCTTTTACATATGACACTTCATCTAAAAAGATGTAAATTCTACCGCTAGCGGAAACTCTTTGTTTATCGACATAACTCCTTACTGCAGTATAAAGCTCGTTAAAATGCTCAATCCTGTCGCACGGAAGATAAAAAAGGTTTTTTCTGGGAATTTTTTGGTCAAGTAGTTTTTTGATAATTAACTTAATAAGCGTGGTCTTGCCCACCCTCCTTGGACCGCGCATGGTAAAAACCACATCTTTTTCCACGGGATATTCATTTATTAAGGGGTGAATGTAACGGTATTTTAAGGCAGAAAGCTCCACTAGTTTGGAGTCGGCGTCCATATTATAGCCCTCCTCCCACCACGGATTGTGGAGTGATAGTTGGTAATTACCATAAACCATGGTTTTATGATAACTGGCAATTACCATGTTGTCAAGCGGAGCGTTATTGGTGCTATAATATCAAGCAAATGGCGACTAGACAGGAACTACAACCCGTTATGAGAATAGAAATCCGCCCCCAAACCCCGGAGGAAGAATTTGCCTGGCTGGAATCCGTACTAAACCAACTTCCTTGGTATCAGGAAAACGGCTACACGCTAGGTTTGCCCGATGTACCCGACTTAAGGACTCCTTTTGGGACGCAGGAGAGAGAGAGTAAGTTAGCAGAATTCTTGGCGACTGAATACGATCCGGCGTTTTTTGCCAAAGGACTAGAGATATTAGAAAGCCATCGCCCGCTTTTTGAAGCTACACTGCCAACTTTTCAAAAACTTAACGCTCTTTGGGGATTTAAAACCTTCCCCGTCTACCAACTAGCCTTAACTAAATACGGTCCAGGTGGGAATTATTATGAGGACACTGGGGTAGTTGTTATGTTAACAAGGGCGGACGGAACTTTTAAGCGCGTCAGCCAAACCCACACGCCCATTCATGAGATGGTTCATATGGGGATTGAAGAAAATATCGTCAGACAGTTTGGACTTACACATTGGGAAAAAGAGCGGGTTGTAGACCTTATGACGCAACAACTTTTTGGACATTTAGTACCCGATTACGAACTCCAAGACCGTGGCGACAGCCGAATAGATCCTTTTGTAACAACGGAAACAATCCAAAACCTTCCGGCAAGCATTGAAAAATATGTCAGCAAATTTCCAAGATGATGCAAAGATTGAAACCAATTAACAAGAGGCAACTCACAGATAAGAGTACAGATCCACCATGTAACCATCCGGATCCTTAACAACCGCGTACCTCTGACCCCAAAAAGCATCCCAAGCCGGTTTCACGATCCCGTATCCTCCAGTTTCTAAACTCTTGACCACAAGATTTAGATCGGACGGTGTGTCATATTGAATGGCAAAGTTTGAATGATTAGAAGGAGCGGGTGTGACGCCGATTATTTCTTTGACCATGGAAATATGGTCGATCATAAGTTTAGATCCCTGGTTATTAATTGACTCAACATGCCTATCCTCTTTACCGTATGGCTGAAACTCAAACCCCAACAGTTGATAGAATTTAACTGTCTCCCCGATATTTTTTGACGACACTCCAACAGCGTTTAACCTCATACTCCTGCCTTTCCGTATTCAGAATATAACTTAGCTTGGTCATCATTGGCTTTTTTAACCACTTCTCTAAGAACCTTTTGCCTCTCCTCTGGAGTCGCATGGTAAAAAAAGTCGGAGAAACCGTTTACATTTCTTAATTTTTCATTCTTTTTTGTGGGTCTCATTTTAATAAACTTTCTAATTCTCGCTCATTATAACGAGCAAAAGTAACACCGTCAATTTTTGTCGCATTGTCCGCAATTTCAACAAGATCGATTGTTTTATTCTCAAAGTCTTTAGCCACAAGAGTTATCTTAATAAGACCACCATAATTCAAAATTAGGTTCTCAATTGTTTCTCTAGCCTCAGAAAATTGACTAATAAAGGCTGTTTTGGGAATGTTTCTACCTTCTGCTTTTTCACGCGCCTGGGTAAACTTCCAAGCTATTTCAGGTCTTTGATACAAGTAAAAAACTGAAACAACCCTGCCCTTAGACAAGGAGCGATTGATGTTTTCGGTAGCTTTACGATAACTAGAGAAAGTTCCATCCAGAATAAAGTTTTGCCCTGTATGTAATACTAAATCTTGCATCTTCTCAACAATTAAAGAAACGGCACCCTGGAATAGGTGAGAGTTACTTCCTGTATAACCCGGCATATATGGTCTTAAATCATCCCCGTCAATCCGAACAACATTGATGCCTTCACCTTTATGTAAATCTTTAGCAAGATTTTTAGAAAATTCCGTCTTACCCGCCCCAGGAGAACCTGCCATAAAAACAGAGACGGGATGGTCTGTAGGCTTATATTTACTTGGATCGGTCAATTCTCTGGCTATGCGGAGTTTATTCTTTTTGGCAAACTCTAAGGCGTGGAGAGTAATTTCTTCATTTGTCATATTATTTTTACTGATGCTGTTGTCTTTTTGTTGACTTTAATGGTGGACCGTAGCGGAGTCGAACCGCTGACCTCTTCCATGCCATGGAAGCGCTCTACCAACTAAGCTAACGGCCCATATTTTGTCATTTAAGTTGCTTGTTCGCTTAAGTATTATAGCAAAACCGTAGTCAATCAAAGTTACCAATTCCCCGCGACTACCTAATCTCCCGCCTTTTAGGGGCTTCCACCAAACCTTTAACCTCTTTAGTTAAAACAGGACGACGATTTAAACCCGGCAAATTGTACAGATTGTATTTTTTAACAGGAGGTTCAATTTCCACCTCTGGTTCTTTGGTGTACGACAAAACTTCCAGCACTTTTTTGCGCAACGCCTCTACACCCTCCCCCGTTGCCGCAGAGATTGGTAGCACCTCAACTACCTGGAGCCTAAAATAGTCAACCAAAGCTGTAAGCGCATCTTTAACTTCTGTAATGTCAATTTTATTTATAACCACAACCTGGGGCTTTTGGCTAACATCCCAAAGTCCGCCCTTGTAGTCTTTAAGCTCTTTTAGGACGACTTGGTAGTTTTGGAACACTTTGGCAGGATTTATTAGCTGACTAGATTCAAGCTCGTTAGCTCTTGGCGAGTCCACCGCAGTCAAACGATTTCGAGCTTCGATTGATTTCTCTTCCATTACCGCCAAAGGATCCACCAAATGCACCAAAACTTTAGTGCGTTCAATGTGGCGCAAAAACTCGTCACCCAAACCCTTACCTAAAGACGCACCCTCGATCAACCCCGGAATATCGGCAACCACAACCCGCCTACCCGCGTCAATCTGCCAAACCCCCAAATTAGGTTCCAAAGTTGTAAAGTGGTACGACGCTACCTTAGCGTTAGTGTGGGCCAGTGCGTTAATAAGCGTGCTTTTACCTGCGCTGGGAAGCCCAATAAGTCCCACATCGGCAATAAGTTTTAGCTCCAAAATAATTTCTTTTTGCTCCCCTGCCTCGCCGGGAATGTATTGTGTGGGCGTTTGGTTGGTGGACGACTTAAATTTGTAATTACCCTTGCCCCCACGACCTCCCTTTGCCACCAGAAACCGGTCGCCAAGTTGGTTTAAATCCGCAATTAATTGACGCTGTGAGGAAGCCCCGTCTATTAGCTTTTTAGTAAATTTATCTGTTTTGGCAAGTTCGGAATCGTCTCCCAAGTCGTCAACCTGGAACACCAAAGTCCCAACCGGTACCTTTATATACAAATCCTCGGCGTTTTTGCCGTACATTTTTAACTTTTTACCCGCTTCCCCATTTTGCGCGCTAAAAACCTTTTTTGACCTAAAGTCGTCCAAAGTAGAAGTGTTGTTGTCCGCAACAAAAATTACGGAGCCTCCCCTACCGCCATCGCCGCCATCCGGTCCACCACGAGTGACAAACTTTTCACGGTGAAAAGAAACTGCTCCATCTCCTCCGTCGCCCGCTTTAATTGTAATTTTGACATTGTCTATCATATCTTGCTGTATTCGTCGCTCTAAATATACTTTAAAGGATCTTGTGGCGACCCGTTGTACTTTATCATAAAATGAACATGCAGACCTGTAGAGTTGCCTGTACTACCCATAATCCCTACAATTTCGCCCTTTTTGACTTTGTCGCCGTAGCTTACATCTAGTCTACTCATGTGACCGTAGATTGTTTCGTAACCGTTACCGTGGTCGACTCTAACATGCAAACCAAGCCCAAACGGATCCCAACCCGCTCTAACAACCACGCCGCCCGCGCAAGAATAAATTGGGGGCGTTCCACCTCCGGAAATATCCAAACCATTATGATACCAAGAAAAGTTTTGGGTAATTACGCTAACCGATGTAGGCCACATACACCAACCCTTTTTAGCACTCGCGTCGTTAACACCTTGGGCAATAGTGGCAAGTCCAACAGGCAAACCCAAAACTACAGGTTGAGGAATTTTAGCATCAGGAATAACAAGTTCTGTCCCTAAAGCCAATTTATTAGGCTCTAACAGGTAGTTAAAGTCCGCAATAGCCTGTGACGGTACGGAGTATTTTTTAGCAATGGACGCAAGTGTATCGCCCGCCTCTACTTTATGAATCAAGCCAGAAGCAGGCGGAATCACAATTTCACTCCCAACCTTTAGCACCGATCCGTCGTACAAATTATTTACATACTTTAACGCGTCAACAGAAACCTTAAATTTATTTCCAATGCCAAATAAAGTGTCGCCCGACTCGATTTTGTAAGCCAGATACTGCGTCCGTTGGCGCTCTTCCGGAATAGTGGTTAGCGCAATGTTTTTTTCCGGAATAATGTCCACAACCGTTTTTAAATAGTCTGGGTCAACCTCTTTGCTAACCACTAATTTTGACCCGCTAAGAATTTCTCCAAAAAAGAATACGCTTAAAGCCAAAAGCATGACGATAAAATTTGCCACCGGCCTGCCCAGCCTCCCCCGTGACCAAATAAGTTTTGCCACAAAATAACTTTTAAGATCCTGGACTTTTTGGACGACTAAAACTAGGGTTTTTCCCACTAAAAGGAAGAATTTTTTGATTTTAAGCGCAAAATACACGCCCAGCCATCTAAAGAATAGACCAAGGTCTTTTAGGAGGACTAAAATTTTGTTGCGTCCGTATGGGATAAGGTTGGTAAAGCGCATCTCCACAAACCTTTTTGACACCGGACGACCTATGGTAAATAGCATAAGTTTGTCGACTTTATCGGGCTTTGCGCCCCAGTATAGAGACTAAGGAGGGCTTCATGCACTTTCGAGGAGTCGGGCGTCCGCCAAAGGCGGACAGGGACCCGCGACGAGAGGGGCATGAAGGCCGACTTTCACTAGTCCAATAAAGACGATTAGGTTATTTTAGCAAACTTAGGCGGCTTGTGCTTGATGCAAGGTTTCCAAAAATTCCTTGTTAGTTTTTGACTTTTTAAGTCGGGTAATAACAAGTTCTGTAGCCTGTCTGTCGTCCAACAAGTCCACCATTCTACGCAACCTATACACTGATTCCAAAGTTTTCTCGTCGTACAGCTTTTCCTCGTGCCTGGTAGAGCTTGCTTTAATGTCTATGGCGGGAAAAATCCGTCTTTCGGAAAGCGATCTGTCAAGTCGCAACTCCATATTACCTGTACCCTTAAATTCCTCAAAAATCACATCATCCATCTTGGAACCCGTATCAACCAGAGCTGTAGCCACAATGGTTAGAGAACCGCCTTCTTCAAATTTACGGGCGGCACCAAAAAAGTGCTTAGGCGGGTATAGCGCGGACGGATCAAACCCACCGGAAAGTGTTCTACCAGAAGGTGGTACCACCATGTTGTAGGCGCGGGCAAGCCTGGTTAACGAGTCCATTAAAATAACCACATCTTTACCCTTTTCCGCTAAGCGTTTAGCCCGCTCTAAGCATACTTCCGCAACACCTGTTTGATTTTCTGCTTTTTCGTCAAAGTTGCTGGAAAAAACCTCGCCCTTAACACTGCGTCGCATATCGGTTACCTCTTCCGGTCGCTCCCCTATTAATGCCACCATAAGTATGACATCCGGATAATTCACCGTGATACCATTTGCAATGTCTTTAAGTAAAAAGGTTTTTCCCGCTTTGGGCGGAGCTACAATCATTGCTCTTTGACCCTTACCAATAGGAGAAATTATATCAATAAGTCTTGTGGCAATTATGTCAGGCTCGGTTTCCAAATGCATCCATTCGGTAGGAAAAATTGGCGTAAGTTTATTAAACGATGGCCTTTTTCTAGCTTCTTCTGGATCCAAACCCTCTACTTGCTCAACCTTTAACATAGAAAGATAACGCTCGCCCTCCTTTGGAGGTCTGGCTTGACCTTTTACCTTGTCGCCCACCCGTAAAGAAAACCGCTTAACCTGGGAAAGGCTTATATAGACATCTCTAGGCAGATTATCATCGCCACTGGCTCGGTCATCCTGTCGCAAAATACCATAATCTGGCAACATTTCTAGTACACCCTCCACCTGAACCATCTCTCCCTGGTAAGTATCTAAATATTCTTGATAATTTGACTGATTTGTTTGACCTTGTTGGGGTTCGCGGTAGTAACTTACGCTTGACGGACGATCTCCGTTTCTATCACCTCTGTCGGCTCTGTCCATCCTGCTGTCTTGTCTATCGCCTCTGTCCGACTGCCTTGCGTCACCCTTGTCGCCAAAACTTGAGTAAGTAACTTGACCATTAGATCTCTTTACATTCATTTTAGTCCTTTCTAATTTGTTGGAATAAATTACTCATGAGTCTTAATCGGAGAGGCGGCCACTGCCCCGCGCCGTCTCCCCGATTAAAAAGGAAACTACCAACTTTTTTCCATCTTATCAAATTCCGCTTTAATTACAAGTCGCTTGTTGTAAGTTCCACTGGCATAGTCCCAAACGCCTCCGCAAGTAATTAAAGTTAACTCTTTAGCTTGCGAACTTGCAAAAACTTTGGCTCTTTCGGGATCGGTAATGGCTATTGACGACTTTTCTTTGACTTTATAATCAAATCTGCGACCTAATAAGTCCGTTAACGACACTTTATCACCAACTTGTAGATCTTTCAACTCCCAAAACGCGCCGGGCGCGCCGGTATTAGTATCGTAATGACCGTCAATAATTACATTGCCTTCCTCTCCTGCTTTTGCCCCGTCCTTATACCAACCTGCAGTATACCAACCGGAAGGCACACCTAGTATTCCGCCTTGTTCCACGCCAATTTCCTCCACATCTAAAGTTTTATCCTTAAAAGTAATAGTTTTGGGCGACAAATAAACAGGTTTTGCGACTTCTTTAAAAACGGATGGATTTGCCTCTTTGCCTGAATTTTTACCAAAAGTCGATGTACTATCCCCCAAACCCAATTTATTGGTAATAGTTTTCCCAAAAGAATTAACCCAAACAGCAAATCCTCCGATGTTATTTGTCTTTAAGAATAACTTGGAGAATAAAACTACAGCAAATACAAATGCTATGCCTCCTAAAATCCCAGTCGATAGTTTTCTGTTGGCTAAAATATTTGTCATAGTATTACATATTGCATTTGGAAAAATTTATGTTTAAATGTCGTCACTTATTGTTGTTGTTAGTGTTGCTGTTGCCATTAGCGTACCGTAGCATGGCGACACTTAGACCTAGGATGGAAGGGGCTAGTAAGCTGTACGGCAAACCACTCCCCTCCACCCTAGGTCTAAGTTTTTCCAAGTCAAATCAAAGCGGACCCGCGTGTCAACATATAATCACGAGATTAACAGGATTGGTTTGGTCGTTTTACTTTTTTAGCTTTTTAGCAAAAGCGCCAAAAGCTGTAAGACCTAAACCAAGAAACCCGTAAAACAAGGAGCTTCCACCAGTTTTAGGTAACTCGGTAGGAGCACCGTCGCTGTAACACACAGTAGCGGTATCAGAAGCCTCATCATCACCGTCGTACAAAACCTCGGCTTTGTTGACCACACACTTCTCAAAGTTTTTTCTATCGTACTCGCTGTCTTTAACCTTAGCCTTTATAATAAAGGTTTTGGTCTCGCCAGCATCAAAGTCGTCCCAATATTCGGTCAAACCGTCTCCGCCAACTCTTTCCATCTCTTTAGGAAGTTTATCAGACATTTTCATGTCATCTACACTAACTTCCCCTTCATTTTTTACCTTTATCTTAAATTCTACAACTTCACCCTCGTCAACTCCGGTTACTTTATCCTTCCAGGAGTCGTCCCCTAACTTTCTAACCTTTTTCTCAATGTCAAAGTTTTTGTTGTAGATACAGGTTTGACCACCACCGTAGTTAGAAGTACAACCGGCATAGGCTACTCCACCACTTAACACACCTACGGAACTGGCTACTACTAAGGCACCTATTAACTTGTAGTTAACGCTTTTAGTCATATTTACCTTTATTTGGCAGGATAATTTAATACTTAGCTAACTGCTAACAAGGCTAATTGTAGCCTACTTTTCTAGTTCTGTCAATACTATGGGCTTAAGCAAACCTGACCTGCTAATGCCCCCTAAGGAGGTTGTCGTAATAGTCTTTCCTAGACGAATCCGGGGCTTGTTCCATGTACTTCCTGGCTTTCTTGTAATCCCCCCGCCTTATCTCAATGTCGCAAAGGTAAATATAATCGTCGTTGAAGTTCCTAACATCCAGGTTGACAGTGTACAAGAACATCTGTTCCGCCCTAGAATGGTCGCCCAGAGAATAATACAATTGTCCCAAATAGTGGGTAGTTTTTGGATCCCTGGCGTTTAGCTTATAGGCGGTATTAAAGCGATCAACAGCCTTGTGGGTCTCCCCTAGTCGCATGTAGTAAAGCCCGGCGTAAAAATTACCACGGTAGTCATTAAAATGCGTGTCGACCGTCTTTAGCGTCTGTTCAAACTGGGTTAAATCCCCTTTCCAGAGCAACAACGCTAAATAACTGCCCCACAACGATTCTTTATACGGATTATGGCTTAAAGCGGTTTTGTAGTATTCCGCCGACTTACTGGCGTCGCCCTCTTTTAGAGCCTTTTTTTCATAGACCTCTGCCCGACCAAAATTAATAAACAACCAAAAAATCGCCACAGAAAGGGCAAAAAGTGTCACCCAAACCGCCAACAAACGCTTCCCCACTAAGTCAAACTGCCTGCCCCTAAAGTCCCGCACCAACAAACCCACATAGACAAAAAATAAGAACCAAACTATACCGGAATTTATGTTAATAAGACTCCTTATGAACACCGCCAATAAGCCGTATTTGACCAGTTTTGGAGCGGACGACTTGTTAGCAAGTACGACTACTCCTACCAAAACAACTAGAAACGCCACAATTCCCCACTCCAAAAGGGCGTCTATGACAATGTTGTGAGATGTCTCCACCTCCTTAAAAAGGGTCTGATTGGCGTTTGTGGGATTTATGTGCATCTGGTAGACATTTTGAAAAGTTGCGTTTCCCCACCCTGTTAAGGGTTTTTTAGCAATCGCGGGAATGGAGTTTTTCCAAATCTCAAACCTAATGTCAGAAAGCTTATTTCCATCTCTAAAAGAAAAAAAGCGTCTAATAAGGTAGGGCGACTTTGAATTTGCTATTAAATCCTTTGGAACAAAAAATAAACCGGCAATAAACGCTGTAACAAGCATTAAAAACACCAATCGCCACTTAGCCCTTTTCAACCTAACAACAATTTCCACCAGAGCCAACACTCCTAAAGCCAAAAAAGCGCCCCTGGACATGGAAACCAGCAAACAAGCAAAAATAATTAAGGCGCTAACGGCATAAGAAATCTTGTGTAAAAGCCTGGTTGACCGGGTAAACAGCAAAATAGATACCGGCAAAACGGCAACTAATATTCCCCCAAGGATATTTGCCTGCCCGATTGTTCCAGTAATACGCCCGTCGTACGAAACAATGTCAAGCTTAAGAATGTAAAGTAAATAAGCGTGAATTAGACCAGAAATTGCCACAAGAAGTCCTAATAAGTTTATTCCAGCGAGAATGGTCTTTGTCTTAAGTAGGTCAAACGACACCAAAGCTAGCAATACAAAATAGAGAATAAAGGCTAAAAAACTGTCGTTGTAGACTTTATCGCCCCAAAACGACCTGTACCTATTGGTGGAAAAAACCATATTAAAGGCGACTAGAGCAATAAAAATACCCAGAGTGTAAAGTAACGCGATACTTACCTTTGTTTGACGCTTAACAAGCAGTAAAAAACAAAGCCCGCAAATACCCCCGCACAAAACTAGGATCTTTGGAAGATCGTAGACACTTATGTAGGCGCCACTAAAAACAACCGCCTGACCGACGCAAATTAAAATCCAAACCGCCCACAAAGCCTTATCCAAGATGTTTGTTTTTGATGACATAAATTAGTATCTAACAATATAGTAACGCCAAGTTAATGGCTTAACAATGTAGAAATAAAGTCGGAAACTGACTCGCTAGTAGCATCAGAGATTACTGACGATAAGGTTCCCGAAACAGGAGTCGACAGTGTATCGCTGATTACAACAGAAATAGGACTACTTACAACTTGAGAAATGACCCCGCTGACAGTATCAGATAGAGCTGTCGATACCGCGTCACTCAAAACATCGGATATTTCGGTACTTAGGACATCGGAAATTAAATCGGATACGGCGTCCGATATGCCTGCCGAAAGATCTTGGGATAGGATTTGCGATATTGGCGCACTAATCGCACTAGAAAGGTCGCTAGAAAGTATGGACGATATGGTTTGGGATATATCACCCGAAATTACCGATGAGATCGCATCGCTTATTACATCCGACAATGGCGTGGAGACAACATTGCTGATAGCGTCGGACACTATCGTTGATATGGTATCCGAAATGGGAGTGGAAACTACATCGCTTACAATGTTGGAAATATCCGAACTCAGGACATCCGAAATCACTGCTGAAACCGTGTCACTTATTTCATCCGACAATGGCGTAGAGACAACATCGCTAATGGCTTCGGACATTGTCGATGATATGGTATCGGAAACAGGTGTAGAAATAATGTCGCTAATAATACTGGAAACATCGGTACTTAGAGCCTCCGAAATTGCCTCAGAAATGGGTTCGGACACTATTGCCGACACGGTATCTGAAATAACAGAGGAAATACTATCCGAAATGGGCTCAGAAATAGGTTCAGAAATATCCGGGTCAAACGCGTTAAGCGGGTCAACATAAATCGTAATCGTCCTGGAAACTCCCTCTCCCCCCTTGTCGTCAAGAGCTTTAGCATAAATCCTATACACACCTAACGGCAGGGATTCTAGGTTAAAAATGTGGGACGATGTTACAACAGTCTCATTAACAATGTCGTTAACAACAAGGCTAAGCTCCCGCACCACCCCATCAAAGTCGGTAGAAGTGACAGCTATTGACACAGTTTCTCCGTATTTAAAGCTTTTTCCCTCTAAACCAAGGTCTATTGTCACACTGGGAAGTTGATTTGCCGGATTGACCGGAGGTACAACCTTCTTTTTACCCTTAGGCTCCTTTTTGTTTTTATTACTCCCCTCTTTTTTGTCCTCGCTATTGTTATTATCTTTATTGGCAGCTAGTTTTGTTTGACTTTGCGAATTGCGCCAAAACCACGAACCCGGGTCGTTCTGTGTATATCCTTGCTCCTGTTGCTCGTCAGTTTCACCCTTGATCTGTTCTCTGTCATCCGACTCCAACTTGTCGCCCATTAAACTGGTAAGGGTATCTAAATGTGTTTTGTGAGTCTTAAAAACCATGGCAAAGCTTACTGTTTCAAGCACGGCAAGCACGACTACCAAAAACGCAACGGGTAATTTTACGCGTTTTGTTTGCAAACCTGCGTTTTTATTGGCACTATTTTTACCAAACGGCATAATATATTTTTTTAGGCAGGTGGAATTTACAAAAAAAGGCTGTATACCAGCCTCAAACAATTATCATTGTAACCTACTCGGTAGACTATGTCAATACTATAGGTTGTCGGTTTTTGGCGACTCTTGCTTGAACTTGACTTATTTCATTATCTCACGCTTTTTAAATAGATACTGAATTATCTCTTTAATAGATCTGCAACTAGTACAGTGTCTTGACACCACGAACAGGTTGTGTTATCCTGTACAATAATGTACAGGACTAAAAAACTACAAACACTAATAGAAACGCCTAAAAATATCTTTACCACTAAAGATCTAGGGGTTTTATGGGACATTCAAGACAAAAATACCCTTTGGACTACCATTAAGCGCTATGTAGCAGACGCCAAGTTATATAGAGTAAAAAAAGGCGTGTACTCCAAACTCCCGCTTAGCAGGCTTAGTGACTACGAGGTTGCCTGCACCCTGTGCGGTCCCCTGTCGTACATTACGCTGGAAACGGTACTAAGCAAGGCGGGTGCAATGTTCCAAAATATAACTCCCGTTGTTTTGGCTGGTCAAAAAAGTCAAACCATAAAATATGGCGACAAAATAGTGAGATGCAAACAATTAAAACCAGAGTATCTAGTAAATAGAGCGGGTATAGAGGACAAGGAGACATTTTCACAAGCTACCCCGGAGAGGGCCTTAGCGGATCTGCTATACTACAAACCAAAATATTACCTGGGCAATCCTCTGGCCGTGGATCAGAAAAAAGTCCAAGAAATTAGGAAAACGGTGTATAATCCGTCTATGCAAAAACTACAAAATAAGTATGTGGGCGTGGATCAAAACATTAGGTTTGGGAAACCCGTCATTAAAGGCACTCGTATCACGGTGGCAGATATTCTTGGGCTTGTTGAAGCAGGCTATAGCGTTAACGAAATTCCCGCCCAGTATCAAAATATCACCCTACCCATGGCAAAAAACGCCATAAGTTACGCCAAAGATATCTTGGGCAAATGACAAACCTTGTGGTAAAAGTGAGTCATGAAAAGACCAATTAAAGACAATAAAAAAATGATGGCTATGATAAGAAACCATTTGGCGACTATGCCCGTTACACCAGCTTCCTTGCCCATAATAAGGAAAATCAGAGAGCATGACGATTAGTGACTACACCGTACTTGACAATTAGACAAATAAAATAGTTTGTGATAAAACAAAAACATGGAAAAAGTAGCAAGAAAAAGAATTACAAATAAAGATGTAAATTGGAAGGTGTTGCGTGGCGCTGTGGCCTATGCAAAAACTTTAAAGGTGTCTGAAAGTTCTGTCCCCATTATAAGGAAATTTAGGGGACATGACATCTAAGACCGTACTGGATACTAGTGTTCTAGTAAAAATATTCTTACAAGAAGACGATTCTCATCTTGCGTTGGTTCTGTTGGAAAAGCTGGAAAATGCTAAAACAAAGATCTATTGCCCAAATCTAGCAAAAATAGAGTTTATCTCTACATTAACTAAAAAAGCTAAATGGGGAATATTAAGCAACGACCAAATTACCGAAATAATTAAGACATTTGATAACGCTGACTTTATTTATATAAAAGAAGACACACCGTTATTAAAACAGGCTTTTGAACTATCATCGGTGCTTGGAGAGACAGCAGTGTACGACTGTATCTTCTTAGCGTTGGCAAAAAAGATGGGGTGTAATTATGTAACTGCAGACGGCCTGTTCTATCAGAAGGCGCATAAGACTTTTGACTTTATTAAGCTCCTGGCAGAATAGTACAGCACGCCCTGAATTGCCTCCGTAATATTTTCTACAGTTTGAGCATAAGTTTCTCCCTGGCTGGCACAACCGGGTAAAGAAGGACAGTAGGCATAAAAACCCCCCTCCTCCGCGGGTTGAATAATAGCAACCATGTTTCCGTACAATGTTTTGCGTGCTTTTTTCATGTGAATATTATATTACACTTCAGTCAAAGCTTTTTTTATAATTTTGGAGTTTTGGGAGCAGGACGACTAAAGCAAACCAGCCGATTAAAAAGCCAAAACCAAGATACTCTAAAACTTGTGGCCAAAAGAAAATAATTACATTTGGGGACGACGGTGATAGATTTTGAGGTGGTTGACCGACTTGTTGGGACGACGAGCTGGACGAAACCGACGAGTCTCCCTGAACCGAGGGAAAAACCCAACCATTTGCCCAATTATTCACCACAACATGCTCCGCGCGACAGGGCTTAAACCCGCACCACGCGATCCAGCCGTTTTCAAAGGCTTGGTTGTAAACCAAAAGTCGCCCAGCTACAGTAGTAAGTGGCTTGTGAATACCCCGTACCAAGTAGTAAGGAAACGGCACCAAAGCCACATATTCCAAGTCGTTAATGCTTACAGAAGTCCCAAAAATTAAATTGCTAAAATTTACCGTGTAGCCCCTACCATTGCCCATAGGCGGAACTAAAAAGTACTGCGTGGTAAAATCAACATTTTTGGTGAGCGACACATATAAGTCGCACCGCTTTGAATACTCATTAGTTAAACAAAGTCTTAACGGCATACCCGCCAAATTTCTTGAACGAACCTCCAACACCGCCCCACTAGCGTGGTCAAACATGGGAAATTCAAAAGAGTCGCACAAAGCCTCCCCGTGGGACTCGTACCTAATAAAGGGCGTGCCAAAACTGCCCATAACAGAAATTTTGGACTTATTAAACGCGGTTGCGCCGGTATTACAAAGCCTGGGGTAGTTGGTAAGTGTGGACGCATTGCCGGAATAATTAAGGTCTTTTTCAAATTGCCACTTGCTTAAGACCAAGTCTTTTTGCAGGACTAAGTTGGGCTTAAAAGCCGACTCTTTTTCATTCTTTAGCGTATAAAGTCCTAGATTGGAATACTCTACCCTAACCTCTCTAGCAAGTGACTTTTTACCACGAGCGAAGAGTCGCAAGCTATAATTTCTGCCTGGTAGAGGGGTAAAAAATGTTTTGCCGTCTGCAAGCGGGGGGTTAACGCAAAGTCCAGAAACATCGTCAAAAACGCAAACTTCCTGCTTGTTTAGAACCGCACCTTCACCTAAACCTACTGTAACTTGGTAGATACTGCCCGCACTCCAGGAATCGCCCGGGATTAAGCTTGTAGCTCCATTCGTCTTGCCCT
The DNA here is from genome assembly GCA_964490125.1 of uncultured Candidatus Saccharibacteria bacterium. Classification (GTDB taxonomy): domain Bacteria; phylum Patescibacteriota; class WWE3; order UBA101185; family UBA10185; genus JBBAAW01. The sequence goes on along the minus strand of CAZBAJ010000005.1, from coordinate 13,466 downwards.
CGGCATCGTCGGCCAAATAGTTTTGCAAATTTACGGTAACGCACGCGTCCACATTTTGCGCCAACAACACAAAGCCGTTTTCCACGCGCTCCAAAGAGTACGAGGTTTGTTCCCCCACCAAACTGCAATTTTCCAGCGCACTAAAAAAATCTGTGTCGGTAAGTAAGTTGGACGACTGGGAGAGCTGACTTATTTTTACTTGCTGACTTGGATCCAAAAGCACTACTTGCCTCACCTGCGGTTTGACAACAGACAAAACCGTCGAGTTATTTATTGCAACCCCAACTATGTTTGGATCAAGTTTGCCTAAATCATAAGAAAAACCAAGTTCAAGCGATTTCTCCACGGGCTCAAATTTTAATAAGTAGTTCTCCCCCGCCTTGTCCAGAAAAACCAAGTATTGAAACAGATTGCCGGCAATATTGGCAGACAAATTAGAAAAAGCCAAAGCATTATTAAAATATAGGTTTTTGGCGTCGCTGGTAATGTAACCCTGCTTTACGCTTTCGTCGTAATTGGTAATACCCACAAACGGATAAGACTTTTCGTCATTTCCCGCGTAATTCCCGTAGGTGTTATAAATAGGGTCGTTTGGCTCCTTAAAAGTGCTGTCGCCCGCTATATAATAGGTATCGAGCCACTCCTTTTGGGCAAAGTCCTTGTCTGGAAAGTATTTGTAAACTGCTAAACCGTCCCCAAAGTCTTTCTCCAGTTTAATTTTTGGGGACGACTTAAGAAGCGACTCTATTTGGGGATAAAAAAGCTGTTTGACATCCTGCTCTGGCGCTACAATACTTTGGTCCACCAAAAACCAACGGATTTTGTACTTATCCAAAAGCTTTTCCAGCGTAGCCACATCCTCGGAATAAATTGCCGTGGAAATTTCCATGTAAGGTTTTTCATTTGTAAGATTCCACCTGTCAAACTCCCTATTAATTAACGGCTGTTTTATACCAAACCACAAAAAACCCGCGCCTTGATAGCCTAGAGTAGTTTGCGGATCCCAATTGTGATACACCCAACCCCACATGGAATGGATTGGCAAATTAAGTACCCGCCCGTACTCCTTTTGGGTATCAAAATAGCTAAACATGTCAAAGTATCTTTGGGGAATGGCAACGCGCATACTTGGGCTTATTAATCCGCCGGTAAACATGGGTTTGGCATAGTAGTAGAAGGACAGAAAAAGTAGGACGACGAACCCTAACCACGCGAGTATTCTGGTCGGAGGTCTGCCCCCCGCCAAACGGGTCCCGATCCCGCCTACGGCGGGAAGCCCATTCGTCGGATGGGCAGACCATCCTCCCAAGACTTTGACCACAACAGACACAAAGTAGGAAAAAAATACTGCATAGCAGAACAATAAACCTATGGAAAATTTAGTGAACGGAAACCTAAACGCCTCCTTAAAAAGCGGGATATTATCCTGCAACCAGACAAAAACACCCCCAAGTGGCGGATTAACATTAAAAATAAAGAACAACCCTACTAAAAACATTAGTCCAATCCCTACAAGTTCCCTCTCCCGCCTAACAACAGCCATAATCAATCCCAGAACCGCCATACCAAAAAAAGCATAACCCAAAGGAATTACTAAAGGCTGTTGTAAGTGATACTTCCACTCATCCAATAAATCCCCGTATCTGTTATTCCCCACATACTCCCCCCAATTAAACAAAAAGCTTTTAAGTAAAGCGGTATCCTTAATGTTTCCAAACTCTTTATTCTGCAAAAAAGCCTCTTGTGAAAACAACAAATGGATTTTTGACTCCTGAATTTCTTTTCCGTGAGTAACTGCAAAATAAACATTTGGCAGAAACCAAAATAGATTGATAACAAGGGTTCCTGTGATTATAAGAACGGCTCTTTTAAAAATTTGGCCGTTACATTTGTGTGCGACAAAATATGTCAGAAGATATAACACCAAATACAGGAAAAAAGCATAAAACAAAGTTGCGGTGTGGGCTTGAGAAGTCATAAAAAGCGTAACTACAGAAAACCAAACAAGCGCTTTTTTACTCCCCTCCCGCAAAAACCACACCACGGTCAAAAACAACCACCCCAAAAGTCCAAAGTGAGTTAAAAACATCTCCAGTGGTACATAAAAATGCTGTAAAGTCCCAAGATTAAACAAGTAAAACAACCCGCCGGCAAAACCCGCCACTTCCCCCGTCCAAAAACCCCTGCCCCTTAACACATACTTAATAAACGCGTACAGCCCCAAAGGACCTAAAATTAACATCAAAAATGCGTAAGCATACCTAACCATATTCATGGGCAAAAATACATCCAAAAGCATTAACACTAAAATGCGCGGAATCTCGCTAGCGTGGGCTTGAGTAGCCACCGCCCCCAAACTCTGATGTTCCTGCCACACCCCGTCCAAAATACGGCTTAAATAAATGCGGTAGTTAAACTCCGGATGCAAAGTATCCCAGCCGGTTAAAAAAGTGCCGGGTGTGTAATTAGCGCGACAAATATAGAGGCAAATGACAACTAAAACAATTCCTGAAATATTGGTTTTAAAAAATGAGATAATTTTTAACATTGCTTGTTTGATTATACTGCCAGATACGCAAAACGCCACGCCCTCTCAATCATCTGTAATCCCCCAAATTAGCGGGATACATTTGTGACTGTGAGGGGCGTGGCGCCTGCTCTCTAAATCTTATCGAACGATAAAAGGCAGGTAGATGGGGCCGAAGCGACTGTTCTGGATCACAGCCTGGCGGACCTGCCAGTCGTCTGTGCCTGCGGGGCGCGCCGACACATTGACGGTCCACCCGGGATTGGGGCGGTAGGGCGGTGGGGACTTGACATGGATTACCATCTCTATCGGACCTTCGCCCGACCAAGTGCCTTCGAGGTCCCACGACCCCCAATCCCCTAAGGTCCCCGAGAACTCGGGCTTTGCGGTTGTACCGCTCACATCAACTTTCCAGTCGCTGAACCCATCAACGGTGATGCGCGCACCAGTAGGCCCGCCCCGGTTGTACACCGTGGCGATGATGTCGGCCGCGAACCGAGTTGTGACAGTGATCGGTTTGGTGGGATCAAGGGGTGTAAACCCTTCTTGTGAGTTAACCCCACCTTCTAACACGATCAACGGCTCAGCCGTTGGCGTTGCCGTGTGTGCGGGTGTCGCCGTCGGAGTGGCAGTACTGGTCGGCGTTACCGTTGGCGGAACGCCAGTCTGCGTTGGGGTGGCCGTCGGTGTTGCAGTCGGCGGTTGTCCAATTGGCGACACATACGCTGTCCGCGACTCTGATGCCCCAAACCCATCCTGTACATTCACGGAGATGCGCTTAGTCTCCAGGGGCGCAGGCGCGCGCAGTCCAACCTCGATCTTGCCATCCGTGGGAAAAAGGATCCCCCAGAAATGCCAGGTGCCGTATTCCCATACAGCACTTCCCGTTCCGGAAGAAACCCATGGAACCCAGCTTGCCTCACCTTCGATGCGGATCGTTACATCGGGTACTTGCGGTATCGTTCTATACACTGTAACCACAACATCGTATGGTTTCGCAGTGCTAGTGTAAACACCGTCTCGCGAGAAGGGGACAAACCCCTCGACTCGGTTGATACCGCCCTCGACAACGATGTGCCCAGATGCCGACACCTGCTGGGCAACTAGCCCCAACAGGACGAGAAGAACGGACAGAACAGCCAACATGCGTTTCATGACACTTCTCCTTGTGATATTACTTTTGAGATTCAAAGAGCTAGTCTACCAATCGTAGATATGCCCATTATAGCAATAAAAACGGGTTTTGTCCAATACTATGGGGTATAAATTAAACCACCAGGCGCAGGCTTAAAGTCCAAAGGACCATAAAGAGCGCGCCAAACAGAGGTCCTAAAAACATCAACAGTTTTACAAATTGATTATTGCCCTCCCCCAGTCGTCCATAATATAAAAACATAGGAAAACCTAAAGCGTAATATTTAAGCACGCCTGTAAGTCCGCCGTTTAATAAACAAATAAATCCAAACATAATTGCGCAACCTAAAGCAATATTTTTTAACAGCTTACTTTCAAAAACTTTTAGGTAATACAAAGCAATTAGTCCACCAAGCATGACGACAAAAAAGACAATTTCTAAAAATTTGGACGCGTCAAGTTGCATAAAGTATGTGACAAATCCACCGATAAAACTTTGCGCCCCACCCCACCACGGCATTTTAGAGCTGATTAAAGCAAAAACATCGCCCGTAACGGAATAAATAAGTCCGACATTAATACCAAGAGCTAAAAGAGCTGTTAAGGCGTTTAAAGTATAAGAAAAAACGGGTGCGGGCTCTTTAACTTGCCGACCAACTACCGGACTTTCTTCCTTATTAAAGTAAATAAACCAAAGAGGAACTAATACAAACAGTCCGTAAAAGGATGTTAAAACTAAAAGCGGCGTAAGAACAATGCTCCAAACGAATTTTTTGGCTAACGCAAAGTAGATAACGGCAAAAAACATTAGGTTAAAAAGGGCTACCGGCAAAAAGGCGTAGTTGAAAAACGCAAAAGGTAGCAGTAGGTAAGCTAACAAACTTAAAGAGGCAGATTTTTGGGACAAAAAGTGCAGGGCTAGTTTGTAAAAAAACACGGATGATGCAATACAGAAAACTAAAGAAAGTAAAAGTCCGGCAAGAACAACATCGCCTGTAAGCACGGACAAACCCTTGACGAGCCAGGGATATAACGGTCCAAAAGAAATATTAGTAAACTGGTGAGTGTAGTCCAGGCTTTTTGCTGTTTCAATGTCTTTAGTTGTAACGCTGTTGCAACCAAACCCCATGTAGGTGTTGTTCACTAAACCTAAAGGCCTACTTCCCCCATAGGTTTTTACGGGATCAGTACTGCCGGTTATAAAATATTCCTGATACAAAACGCTTTTAGTTTCCGCGGAGTAGTAAGTTACATAAGATTTGGTACAAGCGGAATCGCCGCAGGCGGTTGGATTGGATAAAGCTTCTCTGGCAACTTCTACATCCCTGGCGTAATCTATCGGACCATCAAACAGGCAGTACGGAATACCCTCATAGCCATAATAAATTGGTATGCGTTCAGCATTAAAAGGTCTACCTATAATAAATATTGTATTGCTGACTTTTTCAGAGATGTTAGACGACGGCAAGGCGAACCTATTTTCTCCCAACATTCCCCCGCCGGTATAAACTTTTAACCATTTATTTTGCGGGGCGGCAATGTAGGCGACTTTTATATCCTCCTCAATTTTTGGATAGCCGTTGTGAGCTAAATCGTAATAAAAACCGCTATCCCAAGAAGTCCAAACATTGAGTACCGAGTTTTTGGAATCGTGTGACCAGGTGGGAAACGGTTTTGATTTATCCAAAAACGCTCCCCTAGCCACCACACCAGCAACGGTGTAAAACACAAACAAGCCTATTATCAAAAAAATGTATTTAGGATTAAATTTTGGTTTAGTTTGTTCCATGGCTAACTAACTCATCTAGTATATCCTTTTTCAAGGAATAATACTCCTCATAGTATGGATATATTTTTGCCTGTTTAGCAAGTTTTGCAAGCCCTCTACCTTCAAAATCTTCTTTAGAGTATCTTTTTTCCTTTAACACCCCTTTGAGTCCGTATTTAGAATGCACTAAACTTGTACAACTATTTTGTCCACATTTTGAATTCTTGTCGACCAAAGCCTTGGAAATTTCTTTAACCAATTTAACTTGTGTTCCCATTCTATGACAAACAGAGACAGAAGCAGGTAATCCCCCTATTTCGTAATTAGTTATCTCTGTCCCAAAATTATTAAGTTCTAAAATTCTGGTAGTTTGGGGTTCGTAAGCTCGTTGAACGCCGTTGTAGCTAAAGGCAGAAGTAAAAATAACTAATGAGGCTAGTGGATCAGCCTGCAAAGCAAGCTTCCCCTCTTGGGTGTCAAACATTCGGCAGGTATCCACGGGAAAGTTTGCATTAAAGTTCTTTCTCCGTAAAACCCTAATCTCATTACCGCTGTAGTCATACACAGTAGTTCTGTCAAACCAATAAGTGCCGTAGTTTCTGGCAAATTCCCCCAGTTGGACTAAAAGACCGTAATGCCTATGGTTATCGGGTCCTGCGTAATCGGCGTCAAACAAAAAAGAGGTTCCCCGGTCGCGCAAATATTTAATAAGTTCGTAGTCCGACTCAAACCGTCGCTCCCTAAAGTAAGGTGTGGTAAAAAATAAGTCGTCATAACCTAAATAAGTTCTGGCAAGTTCTAAATTAGCCACGGAAACCGCCTCGGAATCCACGGAGGACGCCACACCCACTGGCTTTATTCCGGCATTACCGGCCTGAAAGTACACATCCGTCAAGAGCTTTTCTACATCCATCTGACTGGTGCGGTAAGAAAACACATACGGATAAATGTATAAATTGTCGTAAAAAGGTCCTGCCAGCAAAACCCCCCAAGCGCCGCTTTCTACACTACGAACCGGAACTTTATTTAAAGAAGTATAGAAAAAACCCAGCAAACAAAGTCCAAGAACCACCCCTTTAAAAACCTTTTTTGACACTAAACTAAAACCATAAGCAGTCAAAAAACCAAACACCGGTAAAAGCCCCAAAACATATCTGCTGTTTTTGTTTTTAATGACGGTAAACAGCACATAAATAACCAAAAGTTCCAAAACAGCCAGTATTGCCCATTTTTTATTGACTTTATAAAGCCGGACTAAAGCCACGATGGAAAAGAAAAATGGCGCAAAAAGGATTTGAAACCCGCCAATGTTTTTTAAATAGTAGCTGATGTTTTCCAACGACAAAAACACCTGCGGATCATCCTTTTCCCCTTGGGCAAAAAAGGCAGAAACTATCCGCAAAAGTTCTAAATTGGCCACATACCAAGGCAAACAAATTACCAAAAACAAACCGCCACCCAAAACAATCTGTGGCAAAACCTGCTTTACTGCCTTATCCCGCACCAACGCCAAGTACAATACATACAAAACAGGCACGGCTAAATAAAACACCACAAACCAGCGGATTAACATGCCTAAACCGGCAACCACAAAAAACAACAAAGTGTATTTTTTAGCCCTAAATCCCCCGCTCTTAATTAAAAAGTAAAGCGACAGCAAAAGGAAAAACGACATGGGAATATCCGTGTGAAAAAGCCGGGACTGATCTGCTACAAAAGGAAAAAAGGAATAAAATAACGCGCTATAAAAAGCCACCTTTTCCCCAAAGCCCAAGGCAAGTACAATCTTTCTAATAAGGACTAAACACCCCAAAAAGCTAAAAAACACCATGTAAAGCATTAAATTAAAACTCTTGCCAAAGATTAAAGTGACAAGCCCCCCAACCCAATGCATTAACGGCGGATAATAAAAGCTGGTGGTTAAAAGATCGTACAGGGTGGTTTCTCCCCCATTCAAAAAGTCCTTATATAAATGGGCAAACTTAAACGCCAACGCCATATGCCCCGCGCTATCAAAGGTCTGCGGAGCCGTGTGCAAATGCCTAAAAATTGCATAAAAAACCAAATGAAAAACCACAAGCCCAATAAATAACTTTGAATAAAACCCAAGTTTGGAAATTCTTTCTTTCATAGTATGACAATATAATAGCCTATTTTTGTGCGACTATAAATAATAGATCCCACAGATACTAAAAGGACCCGGGTGTAATGAGAGAATGCTTGCGGATTGCAAGGCTTATATCTTCACCACACACGGGTCCAGTCTAAAGTGTCTACTTGACGCCCGGTGACCGCTCAGCGGTTGACCAGCTCCTTGGATGCGGCGTCCCACTTGACATTGATGTTCTTGCCATCTTTGTCGGCCGTCATGGTGGCGGTGGGAGCCATCCAGTGGTTGATCTTGCCCGCCTCGGGGGTGGTGATGTCGACGACAGCCGGCCCAGAGACCTTGAGGGTGTAGCCCTCAGTGTAGCTGTACTTCGTATCGTCGATGGTTCCACCGCCAGCATCGCTGGATACCCAAAGGGTGCAACCCGCAGGAACGGTCAACTTGCCCTTCCAGTGGCCCGAGCTGTCGCAGTTGACTGTGGCGGGCTTGGACGCGGGTTTGGCGTTCGGCGCCGGAGTGGCGGATGTGACAACCGGTATCAGATCGCTCATCACGACCAGTTTATACACCGGTTTCTTTTCCGCATCCTGCTTGATCTCCGACTGCTCGGCGATCGCTTTCCCGTCGAACCGACAGATATAGGTGTTCCACCTGCCATTCGGGGCGTTCCACCCGGTAGTCACGGTCACCGTCACCGGTTCCTTGGTGTCGTTCGTGAAACCCAGCAGTATACCACTGCCAGACGAAACGACCTCCGTATCCCCAGCCGTAACCCGGCCCGGGTCCATCGAGATGACGAGCCCTTCGCCCGGCGCCACCACAATGGCGGGAGCCTTCTTGGGATCATCGATCGTCGTGATGTCGGCATCACAAAGCCGCGCCCCCAGGTCGGTTGCGAGCCCTTTGATTGGTTCCGAAACCTTGATCGGCTCGGGCACTTCGGTCGGTTCCACGACGGCGGTTGCCGAAGCGACAGGCTCGGCGGATTCGGCCGTCCCATCGAATGCGCTCGCGACTGGCTTGTCCAAGGTCTCCACCACACGCGTAGCGACGGTACAGCCGGAAAGCAGGGAGATGACCAGGAACAGCAGAAGGGCGACGCCCACGAACTTGATGAAGCCCCAGTAGGACTTCAGATGACCCACCACGGCATCGCGCCGAAAGTGGGTGGCCGACTGGGCGTCAGTCCGAATGGAGGTCCAGTAGACCTCACACGCGATCCAGCCCAACGCGATCAGACCAGCGTAGACGAACAGGTTCAGGAATGTCACGATACACCTCCTCTTGGGTATCCTTGAGATAATCGCCTTGCTAGTTTTTGCTTGGCGTTGATTTGATCTCGATGTAGATCTCCATTGTCCCTAGATAATGCTAAGAAAAATAAAGATCCACACGAAATCAACTCAACATACACACGAAGGAGTGCTATAAGTAGACGCTATTAAATTTTCAATATAGCCTTATTGGCTAACCTAAAAACACAAATTTTGTATTCTTGGGCTAGCCGACAGGAAGAGTGATTGCGTTGTTTTGACCTTGGGGGTCTCGACATGTGCAATCAGCCGTCCTATCGGTTTCGCGCGGGTTTACTTGGGGAGTCGGCGCTTGAGGAGCGAGCTGATGTCGGACAGCAGAGAGGGGGCATCCCCTTGTACAGCGACTGCCTCCAGGCCGTCGAACTGTTCTCTCAACGAATCGGGCGTCAGCTTGTGCAACAGCACAGCCCTGCAGATCCGATCGGAAACCTCCTCGCTTGCCTCAACATTGCAGACTTTGAGGCCGGTGAAGTCACCGCTCCGCTTTTCCAGCAACGCGATCGCGTCTTCGAGTGTCCTGATGCCCGCCTCGTAGAGGACAAGCGCCTCGAATACGCCCAGACCGGCGATCTCGAACAGAGGGACCGACGAGGGACCCTCGCCTGGAACGGTGGTTTTCTTCTTAATCATCGCTTTTCTCCTTTTTCTTGGTTGTGAAACTGGCAAAACCATCCAGTCAACTGCTTTCCCACTTCTTGGGTCGACCCATCGTACAAGACGCATTTCTGTTGCCATAGGCACGCTCCCTGTTGTGTCAAAAACCCGCAACAAACTGCAAACGAATCGTTATAAAAATCTGCTTTTCTAAGTCGTACCGTTGAATTTACGCCGTAACAACCTAGTCGCCCTGATTTTCCTGTCGCTCATATGCAAATTGTTGCAGGTCAACCACATCCGCTCCCAAGGAGTCGCCCAAATAATAAACCCGCTAAGTTTTAAGGTGCTACAGCCTAAACAATTTTTAGACTGATTCAAAGGCAAAATGACTAAAATGCGCTTGGATCAATCTAACAGCTTGTAAGGTTACGGCAGGATAATTTGGCAGGTTGACAAGAGAAATAGTATCAGACTTTGGGGGGTTTGTCAATACTATGGGTTTGATTTTGTTAATATGTCCAAAAAGTTGTCGCCGTGAAGTAGGCTAAAGTCCTGCGTACCTAAGTCCTGCGCATATCTGTTGTACATGTTTATAGCACCGCCGTTTATCTGCTGAGCAGATTTTATCTCCCAAGCGGTTATGACCTGATTTTTAACTTTAACTAAATCCAATTCCTTCCTCTCCTGTCGCCAATAATAAAACTTTTCCCCCAGCTCACTTGCATTAATAAAATTGGCAATAATAGCGTTCTCAAAAACATGACCATAAAAATCTGCTAAGGCTGGGTTAGTAAAATCGGTAATATCCAAAGAGGCAAGAGCGAGGTTGGTGGAAAGATACACAGGCTTCTTAATAGAACCGACGCTTTTTCTTATGCTTTTATAGTAGTTTGGTAGTAAGGTTACTACCCCTAAATCTATAAGCACATTAATGTACTTTGTCAAAGTCTGACGAACTATGCCAATTTGTGCCGACATGCCTTTTCTGCTTAATTCTTGGCACATGTTGGAGGCTAAAACCGTAAAGAATTTGTTGAATTCTGTCTTTTTATCCACATCGTAGTAAATAGTATCCTTAGCCAGTAGCGGTGAGAGCACGGATTCCTTTAGATACTGTAGCTTCAAAACCTGGTCGCCCAAGCTTAAGGTAGCTGGGAACTCGCCGTAAAAGATGTAGTCCTCCCATGCTTTTTGAGACACCGTACCCGGGTGAAAGTTTAACCCATGCTTAAGAGTTAGATACTCCTTAAAGGTAAGCGGTGTTAGAGTTAACGGAAGAAATCTTCCTACCAGTGGTTCGCCCCTCCCTCCGTTATCCAATCTTGATGATCCCGTCACAACTACTCTTTTGCGCGGGTAAGTGTCCAAAAAAAGCTTGATCTGATCCTTCCATCTGCGACAATATTGAATCTCATCTATGATTGTAAGCGAATCGTTGGGGATTTGAGAAAGTACAAACTTTAAATCGTTATATTGTTCAGTAAACTCCACAAAATATATGTTCTTGCCCTGATACTTTTTTTGTTGCAAAACATCGGCGATTAGTTGCTTTATAAGCGTGGTTTTACCCAATCGCCTTAAACCCTTGATTAGCAACATTAAGTCGCTACCGTAAAACATTCTCTTAAGATCTGATAGAGCGAATCTTGATACAAACTTGGCTTCTGGTATATCCAAGGGTGTAAAGCCCTGTTCCCACCAGGGGTTTTTAGCTATATCAAAGTAAGTATTGTTTAGCATAATGGCTAGACCTTGGCTAGGTTCATGGTCTTGGGTCGATTTTACACCAGATGCCACCCGGTGTAAAGTGGTACTTTCACCATATGCCCGCTGGTGTTATTTTACCTCGACAATAAGAGATTTAGTAACAGACTTTTTTTTGGGGGGGGTTTTGTCAATACTATGGGTTTGGAGTCTAAACTAATCGAAAAAGTGAACTGAAAACCTACGGCACTATTCCCAAATCCTTGTTGATTTTATGTAGCCTTTCTTGCTCTTTACGAACCACCTCCGCAAAGGTATTATCACTCATAGCGTACGCTATTTTATCCAAATTTTCAAACGAAACTCCCTCTCTTAATATCTGTTTATCTTTATTCTCCGGTCGGTTGCAAATTTGCTTTAACTTTTCGTATGGAGTAGTTGCCTCGCTATACACATCCCTAGTTCTGCCGTTTGGATATGTTATGGTATCCGTTACAAAAAGACACGGACGGTGGTAGTTAAGATACGGGTTAAAATACTCTTTGTGAAACTTATTTAGCTCATCACATAAACCCGGATTTACATAAAAGTATCCAAAGTTTTTTCTAACCACAGTTCCGTTTTTTGATTCAACAAGCGCATTATCATTGCAATGTCTGGATCTTGACTTAGTTTGTTTTATTAGATGCTTATTCAACAGATGACATACCGTATAGTTTATGTACTCCGGTCCCTTATCGGAATGGAAGTTAAAAATGTTAAAGGGAAACTGTATTAGGACATCGTAAAGCGCATCTTCCACATATATCTCCTGAATTCTGGGTACTGTTATTACCACCTCCCACTGACAAACCTCATCCACAGCGTTAATGTGAAAAATGTTGTTTTGGCTTACTGTATCAACTCTAATTGAACCTGGTATGTTGTTGGTTACAGGGGGAGCAGTAGTTCCTATATTAACCACAGACGGTTTAGTGGGGTTAACCCATGTGTTTTTATATGCATCCGATTGTCGTAAATTATTGATGTGAGAAGCAGATACTTTGGATATATTTTCAAAACTCTTATTTCCAAAAAGCTCGTACTCCCGTCTTAGGATTTCTTTGGTGGCAAGACAGTTTAGTCTTAAGTGAAAGTTATCCGTTTTTTCCAAAAGTTTAATATCATAAGCTGTATACACAAGATGTGGGTTATGTCTTACATACTCCTTTCTAACCAGCACTCCATTTAATGCTCCATGGATAAGTTTATGTATCTGGGTTTTCTTAAACCCCGTTACCTTTTTCAGGTAAAAAAGAACAACCCGTTTATCGTGTTTAGCTAATTTTCTATATCTATATTTGGTAACCACACCGTAAATGAAAGTATATTTTTCCTCAATAGAGGTTAGTCGTAACTCCACCTTTTGGGAGGATTTCAAAAACTCTTTAAGTTCGGTAATATTATTCATGCGCGAATCATCCATAATTACATCCATAACAAGATAATTTTGGAGTTCGCGCCTATATTTTTCAACCCTTTTAGTTCACTTTTTCGGTTGTTTCAGGGTTTGGTTTTGGTTCACTCTTCGATTAGACAAGACTTATGCTTGACTTTGTAATGTGGCGGTGCTAACATGACTCTAGTTTAACTCTACTCCGTCGCAAGGCGGAGGTTTTTTTTATCTGGTAATTTGGTTTTTTATATCCTCTAGAAAGATATAATTAGCACTAAGTTTTAATTCCCAAGAAATCATGGCGCGGGTGGAAAAAACCCAAACATCTTTAGAGAATATCTTTAAAATTTTTACAAGGTAATCAAAATCTGAATCACCGGAGAAAAGTACTAGGACATCGTATTTTTTCATTTTAAGCATAGCGTCAACCGCCATCTCAACATCAAAATTAGACTTATACATTAGCAGGTTTCCGACTCTATCTTTTATCTGTTTAAGGGGCTTACTAGCAACCTTTATGCCTATATACCCCAAGTACTTTAGGTATTTTTGCATTTTGACATCGTTATCTTTAATCCCGGTGTAATAACGAACATCTCCAACATCCCACTTATTTTTTAAATACACTGTTACTTTTTTCCAATCCAAAGTCCAACCCATGTCTTGCTGAGTGTAAAACATATTTGCACCATCTATTAAAACTAAAGCTTTATTTGTTGACATACAAAACGGCAGAAATTATTACGAGGCAGGTTGGGACTATGTTAACAAAAATATTTTGGATTTCAAGGGGTGTTTGTCATACTATGTCGGTCTCGCTGTGGTTATGAGTTGTGTGCTTGAGCAAATACCGCTTTGGCAAAACGCGCTTGATG
>CAZBAJ010000004.1:0-87981 GCA_964490125.1 uncultured Candidatus Saccharibacteria bacterium | reverse complement strand
GGCGCTACCCAAAACAAGAAGAAAGGGGGTTTACACAGACCTCTTGACACTACCTACGGTTTACCACCGGGGCTAACCAATCAAACCTCATAGTAGCATATGTAATTACCCATGTTCATAAAAAAGGACGACCTTCGTGTTAGGTATCATCTAAATAGAGATAAAGTTTTGCAACCAATATTTCGTTTAAGCAAAAGAACAAAGTATGCCCCAAGGGGTAGGTATTTAAACGAACTATATCTTGTATTCCGTCAATTTAAGGTTTTTACTAAAGCAAATAAAGTATGAAAACTGCATGTTAGCCCACTTATAAAAATACGCGAACTATTTTCGTCCTGTAATAACAACAAAATTCCTATATCCCTAAAAAATAAGTGAACTATATTGGGAGTATAGTTTTAAGGCTGTTAATACAGCCTAAAAAAGCAGACGTATAAATACATATCCAAGCACCAAAATACCAAAATACACATTTAAACACCCCCTCCCCACCATTATTACCAAAATTAGACAATAGCACCCAGAGTAGTCAAGCCCATCGCCATGACTGAAATTACAGCCACCGTAGCCCATGATATTTACAAACTAGAGTAGTTCACTAATTATTTTAGAAAACCGGGTATTTGCTTTAACACCAGCTTAAAAGTTGTTCGCAAATAAATATAACTGAACAATGTCACAAATATCATGCAATTAACCCCGTAAAATAAGCCTTAAATTTGTAAAAAGTAAATTATTGTTCGTTTAAATATAGGGTCTAAGACCTTATCAAAAAAGAGCCTACGATGATACACAGCACTATTCAACGCGTCTTATTGTACTCAACTTAAATGTAATCTAATATAAAGTAAGTGATGTCTATTAACTCCCAAAAAGGCGTGTCACTGGTAGAAATTATTTTAGCCATGGGGCTTTCTGCCGTTATTATTCCGGCGTTGTTTTATGGCTTTGTTACGGTGCGTGACGGCAGATACCGCGAGGAAAATCGGCTTGAAGCCTCCGTCCTGCTTAAAGATTTAAACCAACAGTTGTTAAGCGCACGGGATTCCGGTTGGAACGCTCTTCCGGTAGGTAGCACCGCCCATTACAAAACCGCCCTAGCTGGCAATAATTATGTTATTCAGACGGGAGAAGAAACTCTAGGCGACTTTAAACGCTACGCGATATTTTCCGATGTTTATCGTGACTCCGCATCCGGCAACATCGTATCCTCTGGAGGCGTTTTAGATAAGTCAACTAAAAAAGTAGACAGCTTTATAACCTGGGGCAGTGGGGGACCAACTAACACAATTTCCACCAGCTCTTACCTGTCGCGCTACTTACAAAATGCTTTTTGGACTTTGGACACGCAAGCAGAATTTGACACCGGCACTTATGCCAACACCCAAAGCACCGCAGACGGCAAAGTGGTTCTTGCTAAACAACCTGCTACCGGAAGCTGGGACGCGCCAACAAAGCCTGCCTTTGTAAACACTTCTGGCAATAATAACGGCATGGCGGTAACCATAAACGGAAACTACGCCTATTTAACCCACACCGGCACACCAGATCTTTCTATAATTAATATTACAAGCCCGGAAGCACCAACCATTGAAGGAAGTCTAAATAATAATAACAGTGTTTACGATGTAGCTGTTTCCGGTAATTACGCGTATTTAGCCACCGGAAAAAATAGTCAGGAGCTTGCTATTGTGGATGTCTCTGTCAAATCCGCACCTAATCAGGTTAAAACGGTAAATCTTGGTGGAAAAAGTCAAGCCCGCGCAGTAGCGCTGTATGGAAATCATGCACTGGTCACCAAACTAGGTAGCACCGACACCGAACTTGATGTAGTGGACATTTCTACTCCTCTTTCCCCCGTGGTAAAACCGGGTCTGCAAAACGGCACAATTTCTTATTACGGTATGGCAGTAGCAGGTCAAACTGCTTATGTAGCCTCCAGTGACGACTCCGGGGAACTTAAGATAGTAAACTTATCTCCAATACCTAATTCTGCGCCCACACTTACCGCAAGCGTAAATTTGCCTTCTACTTCCGACGGCGTCGATGTAGCGGTTTTTGGAGACTACGCCTTTGTCGCTACAAAAAATAATACTACTGGTGCGGAATTCTATGTTGTCCGCCTTTCAGACCGGTCAATACAAAGCTCCTATGAGGTAGGCGCCGATGTTAACTCTGTTTTTACCCTAGACGGGGATTTAGTGTTTTTAGCAACTTCGTCCACAACTTCCGAATTTATTGTTTTGGACACTTCCACAAAGTCGGCAACACCTGTTTTAAAAGGGTCTTATAATATGACTTCCCAAGCAAACGGCGTGTTTGTAAATGGAGCATACGCGTATGTTTCTAGCAGTGCCGACGCAGAGGAACTAGTGGTTCTAAAGGGTGGAGGCACCAGCACTTATTACACGGTGGGCTCATACGAGTCCCAAATTTTCGACCGCGGAACAGCATCGGGGTTTAATTATGTAAAAGCAGAAACCACCCCCGCTACAAACTGCACAATAACTTATCAAATTGCAGTCAGCGACAATGTGGGAACTTTTAATTATGTAGGGCCTTTGGGTACTAGCGCCCCCACGGATGTATACACCACCGATGGCGCTGTTCCGATTGTGGCAAATACCGGTAGATATTTTAGAGTTAGGGTAAATTTTACCAGCGACGGCAACAACACCCCGTCACTAAACTTATTCAAAGTCAACTATGCTCCTTAATAATATTAAAACAAAAATACTAAACAGGGCTGGGCGACATTTTTTTGACGACAAAAATCGCGCCAAAAATTCTGCCGGTTTTACCTTAATAGAACTACTTATTTACATGGGACTTTCCGCAGTTTTTGTGGTTATTATTACAGAGATTTTAGTTGCTACGGTAAACACCAGGTTAGAAGCTCAGGCGTACTCTTCACTAGAAAGCGACTACAGGTTTTTGTCGCTTAAATTGCCGTACGACTTAAAATCCGCCAGCGCCATAACCGCGCCCACAGTCATAGGCACGCCAGCAACTACTTTGTCAATAACTATTAACGGTCAAACCCACACTTATGCAAAAGTAGGCGACAAGCTGGTAGTTACCAACAGTTATGGACAAAACAGCCTAACTTCATCGGAAACCAAGGTCACCAACTTTTCCGTGACCCGTTACGGCTTAAATGGCAAATATGTGCGACTAACCATCGCTTTGGAAAGTGCTACACTAGTTAACGGTCAACCAAAAACCAAAGTACTAAATTTTACCGCAGGAACGATATAATGCTTATTAAAAGACTGAACAAAGTTCTTAAAACGCGCAAAACTAGTAACCAATTTAGACCATCTATGTTAACCTGCTTAGCTAACCAAAATATCACTAAAAAAGGTTTTGCTCTTACAACTTTAATAGTTTTTACTACCATTGGCATGATGGCTATTGCAACTTCCGTCTATTTAATTGTGGACAGTTTTGTGTTGACCAGTAAAGCTAGCCTAGCGGAAGAAGTAGAAATGCTAGCCAAATCCGGCGCGGAAGAAGCAAAATTAAGATTGTTAAGAAACCCGTTGAACTCATCTAGCCCGTACAGTGGGGGAAGTGTGGTTTTAGGCGCAGATACAATCTCAATTCAAATTTCCGGCGGTCAAATTTTGTCAACCGCTCAAAAGTATGGCATCATTAAGCAAGTAAAACTTACATTATGAAACTGCCCAAACTCTTTAGTAAAAAAGCCAAGCTAGCGCTGGTGTTGTACCGCGATCACGCGGAAGTTTACGCCCATTTACCCGCCAAAAAAGCCGTGCTTAGCAAAATTGGCTCGCTGGCGTACGGGTCCGAAAACGCCCAGTTTGGCGATGTTTACAATCCGCAAGCGTTAACTAAAGAGCTGGGCGACTTTATAATCAGTAAAAAACTGGGCGACTTTGTGGCGTACCTTATTTTGTCGCCCGAATTGGTTTTTACCGGCACAAATGACGGTTTTCTTGAAAAAATCCCATTAACTAAGGACGACCTGCATGTAACAAAATTGACAGGCGACACCAAAACTATGTTTTTTGCCGTTAACAAACGCTTTGTAACCTGTGTCACTAACGCTGTAATAAATCTTAAAGCCGCTTTAGTAGGAGTTTTTGTTTATGACGGAAAAATCCCGGAATTGGAATTCGTCCAGAAAACCATGTATACTAAAACTTTGGATATCCCAAAATTAAGCCTATGAAACAACAAAAACCCATAACCGTAACAAAGCGTCAGTCAACCGCCTCTATTTTTAGGCTTTTTGCGGCTATTTTGTGGATTTTTCTTGTAGGTACGGCTTTTACCACTTCCTCTGTGTTTTTAATGTCTTCGTTTGACAAAGCTTCCGCAAGCGGGACAGTGGCGGGTCTTTTTGCTTCTAAAGCTCCGGAAAACGGTACAACCTCCTTTGAAACTAACGCGGTTGACGCTAGAGCGGTAAAAATAGAAAAAGTGTTTGAAAAGTTTAAATGTCCAATGCTTGGAACAGGCGATTTTTTGGTGCAAAAAGCCGACGAGTTTGGAATTCCTTATTGGCTGGTAGCATCTGTGGCGTTTCAGGAATCCGGGTGCGGTAAAAAAACACCAAGTGTAGCAGGACTTGCAGAGTCGTACAATGCTTGGGGCTACGGAGTTTGGGGTGGCAATGTTAAAACTTTTGACAGCTGGGAGGCGGGTATTTCCGCGGTGTCAAAATATTTTGGCGTCAACTTTTTCTCAAAGAATATAACCGACCCGTGCGAAATTATGAAGGTATACACACCTCCATCCAAAGGCTCGTGGTGCGAGGGCGTTAAATACTTTGGCGAGTTAATAGAAAACTTTGAGTCGGAATAAGTCTTGCGCCCAGTTAGCCAGCGAAACGCACCTAACTGTCAATATGCTAAAAGGAGTCACAACTAAAAACCGTTTTTTGATTTTGCTTTATATTTTACTGCTTACCTTGGCAATTCTTTTTGTCGTCCTAACGGAAAAACAAGCCCCCTTAACCCCGCGCAAAAGCGTGGAAGAAATATATGGTATTTGACAGGTACCATAAAAGGTGGTTATATGGTATCCACAAGATACAATGGACACAGGATACGACCGCATACATACAAATAACCCTTGGTGGGACTCTATTAAATTAATAGAGGACGATCCGTTAATCATAGAGTTTTTAGACCAAAAATTCCGCTATTTCCACCCATTGTTAAACACTTTGCCCTTAGACAAAGATGGTGTAGTCACAATAAGAGGACCTAGAAGAGTCGGTAAGTCCACACTTTTTAGACTCCTAATTAAAAAACTCCTGCTGGATGTTGAAGTTCCAAAAGAAGCCGTTTTTTCCTTTCCGTGTGACCGCGTTAAAGATTTTGACGACTTGTTCGAGGTTATTAAAGCGTATTTAGATTTTGCCCGTCCGCGTACTAATAGTCGCCTATATTTATTTCTAGACGAAATCTCGTTTGTTACAGACTGGCAACGGGCTATTAAAGAGATGGTCGACAACGGCATGCTAAAAAATGCTTTAGTAATGCTGACAGGTTCTAGTATTCTTGACTTAAAGTTTGGCTCGGAATTTCTTTCCGGTAGACGGGGCGCTTTTTCCCCAGCGGATATTTTTTATTACCCCATGGATTTTAAGCAGTTTGTGGAATTTACTAACCCCCAGATTCTAGCGGAACCAAGCCAAACCATGTTGTTTAGGCAACTACCTGTCCTGCAAAAACTGTTTGGCGACTTTTTACTAACTGGCGGTTTTCCTAAAACTATTAATGAGTTTTACACTACCGGGCAAATTACAAATTCTACTTATGACACTTTTATTACTTGGACGGAGAATGATCTGCATAAGAGTAGACGGAATGAAAAAACCGCCTACGATTTGCTTGCTAATGTATTAAGAACGCTAACCACGCCCATAAGTTATATCTCGCTGGCTAGGGATTCTGCCCTGGCTTCCCACCTTGCTGTCCAAGAGTATCTGGATATTATGGAAAAAATGTTTATAATGTTTACGCTAAGCGCATTTGTAATAGAAGAAAAAAAGCGCGACAGCAAAAAGAACAAAAAGATTTACTTTACTGATCCATTCATCTTTAATTCACTTTATCTAAAAGTTCACGAATTGATGGAAAGTCCGTTTACTCAAAGTCAAAAATTAACTGCTAAACTGTTGCCACTAATTGCAGAAAACTGTGTTGGCGCAAAGCTGTTTAGGGAGGCGCCAAGTATATTTTGGGGGAAAACAGCAACGGGTGAGGTTGACTTTGTGACTAAAAAAGAAGGTAGGTTGGGTTTTTACGAGGTAAAGTACCGTAAGAGAATTCCGTACGACGAGATTGCCGATATTCCCGACATTACCGTGATCTCGGCTGACACTTTGGCAGAAAAGCCCGTTAAAACGGTACCTTTGGAAGTTTTTCTGCTTTCCTAACAAAACATCTGACAAAATAGTGTAAAATTGCCTAAGCGTGGGCGAATGGCGGAATGGCATACGCGTACGGCTTAGAACCGTATCTCGCAAGGGGTGAGGGTTCAAGTCCCTCTTCGCCCACCAGCAAAATATCCTGTATAATCTTGGAATGGCGCTCTGGTGCATTTCGTTTGCGGACTTACCAGTTGTAGGCTTGGCTCTATCCCTACTTAGCGGTAACCTTACTTTTTTGACAGAAAAATTCAAACCTAGAAATAATGTATAATCCAAATATGAATCACATAACAAAGCCTATTAAAACATCCGTAGCGGTGTTTCTTAAGAACCCAATCAACGCTAAAGAGTTTTTAATAGTAAAAAGACCGCCCGAGGATGAGGATTTACCAAATGTCTACGGTCTGCCGGCGGGAACCATTAAAAACGGGGAGTTGCCAGAACAAGCAGTCATAAGAATAGGAAAAGAGAAGTTAAACACCGAAATCAAACCTTCAAAATTTGTTGGGTCTAAATATATTGACAGGGGTTCGTATATTTTAATACTAATGGACATAGAGGCAAATTTATTAGGGAAAGCCCCAAATGTCGCAGACGCTGTTACAACAAATACTAAATATGTCGACCAGATGTGGACTAGCGATTATACAAAACTTGTGGAAGCGGCTTCAAAAGGAAGTTTGTGTACACAAATAATCCTAGACACGGTTGGGATGTCTTACTAGAATGTGTTACTTTATCAAGCAGTACAGGTTTAGCTTGTGTTAGTATATCAATATGTCAGGCAAAAAAATTTTACTAATAGAAGACGACGAGAGTGTCATAAAATCAGTGGTTTATTCTTTGGAGCAGGCAGGTTACACGGTAGAAAATACGGTTTCTGGTCGACTCGGTTTGGAGACCGCCCTAAAAAGTCACCCGGATTTAATTATTTGCGACCTAATTTTGCCCGATGTTAACGGCGCGGAGGTTGTTGCGGAGTTAAGACAAGACGATTGGGGCAAAACCGCCAAAATTATTATTTTGACGAACATTGACGAAGAACAAATAAAGACCAAACTGCGGGAACTAAATGTAGCGCGCTACCTTGTTAAAGTAGAAAATACCCTAAGACAAATAACGGAAACTGTTAATTCGGTATTAAACCCTGTTCTTTAGTATCACCGCCAAACAAACATTTTAATTACACTCCACACCAAGATACTTTACTACCGATCCTATTAATCCTGCGGATTACTGTTTCCTAACCTCCACACCTTCCGGAACAGATCTTCTGCTACTGTCAAAAGTCCACGGAATGTTACCTGCTTTTCCATTAGCAATTTCCTGACCATTCCTGTCGCCATAGGGATAAACTATTACCATATTGCCGGTTTCTTTAGAAATTTCCGCCAAGGTCTGCAACTCTCTAAGTCGCATGCCGTCTTTTGACGAATCTAAAATTGTACTGGCTTCCGCGATCTTTTTGGCCACCATAACCTCCGCGTCTGCCTGGATCTGCTTAGCCTCACTGCTTCTTCTAGTTCTGGCAATCATGGCAAGTTCCTCTACCAGAGAAGAAGGCGTATCAATATCCGTAATTCTAACCGCCCTAACATCAATTCCGTACACCGCAGCACCTTCGTCAATTTGCTCTTTAAGCTTGGCAGCGATCTGATCGCGTTCACTTAACAAGTCCTTGAGATCCAAACTGCCAATAGTATTTTTAAGCGCCTCGGTAGAAAGCCATGTTACGGAAATTCGGTAATTTTGGACATCTAAGGTGGACTTTTTGGGATCTTCCACTTTAAATTCCACAGCGGCGGTAACTTTTGTGGGTACATTATCCTTGGTTAGTGTAGCGGTTGCCTCTACTTGGTGGACTTCTATCCTGGTGTCCACCACCGACGCCACAGAATAAATAAACGGCGGGATAACAAAAAAGCCGGGTCCACGCACGGATTCAAACTTACCAAGTCGCAAAAGAACTATGCGCTCCCACTCCGGCAAAATAAAAAACATGCCGGAAATCACACCCGCCAGCCACATATTAAAAATCAGTGTAGGTACGGCTAAAATCCATGCGGTTTTAAATAGGCTGGTTGACAAAAGAGAAAGCGGACCAAGCGGGAAAATAGCCAAAACTGCAAAACACACCACCCACATGACTCCACGGACAAAGTTTTGGACGGAATTTATATTGGTTCTAAAATTCATTAAGCCTCGCTTTCTTTAAATTTTTCTTCAAGAAGCTTAAGTAGATCTAGCCCGTCGTGTACAAATTCAGTTGCCGATTCGTATACCTGGTCAGCCAAATCCTCGCTATACGCATGAGTACTAATATTTCTGTCTCTAAGATAGTCCAGCCATTTAGCCGAGTTGTCTATAACGCCAACTTGCGCTCCCGCCAAAATACACTCTCGCGGGGAATTATATTGCCCCCTTCCTAAAAACTCCAAATACAGCTTTAGGACTTTCCAAGCTAATTCAAAACTAAACTCAAATCTTTGTACGACTGAATCCCGCACAAATTGATCCTTAGGTTGCGCTAAAGACTCCTGTAGTCTATTAAGTGCATTGCTAAAACTTAACAGCTCGTTTTTAAAATCATCTTTTAAACCCATCGTACACCCTCCTTAAGCACATTTTGCCTAAAATTTTCCGGAACTGTCCACAAATCTACTAGGTCGACCGGATAGGGAACTCTTTGAGTCTCAAACTCCTGTTCAATATTACTTATAGACAGACCACTAAGACGCCTACGATCCTTGCCTAAAAATCCTACATCAAAATCGCTAGAATTTGTTGCCCTACCTTTTGCCCGCGAACCAAAAAGGTAAATATTAAAATCATCTTTGGGGACATTTTTTAACACTATTTGTTTAATTAATTCTTGGTGATCCATCGTAACAATAATATTAGCACTCTCTGCGTAAACTTTCCATAAGCATAGAATACATCCGCAGATTGTGAATGGTGGCTAGGCGGTAAGCCAGCGTGTCTTCAATTTCAAACAGGTGACGCAGGTACGCGCGGGTATAGTTTTTGCAGGTAAAACAGTCACAAAACTGACTAATAGGGGAGAAGTCGCGGATATATTTTTCGCGGTTGATTTGAAAAGTTGTGTACCACTTTTGATCGGCGTTGAAGTCGGTTTCTTTGGGCGACTTAGTAAACGCGTACAATCTTTTGTGACGGGCATCACGGGTTGGCAGGACGCAGTCAAAAATATCAAAACCTATTTTGGCGCAATCCGCAACTGCCTGGGGATTACCGATACCTAGCGCGTATTTAGGTTTTTCCGACTCCATACAGTCGCGATAATGCTTGCAGATTTCCAAATCCAAATTGCTCTCACCGTCAAATAGCCAGCCACCTAAACCCCAACCGTCAAAATTCCACTGCTTTAAACCCTCTGCGCATATCTCCACAGACTTTTTGTCACGACCACCCTGCAGTACGCAAAACAACAACGGTCTCTGCCCGTCGTCCAGCTTTTTTTGTTTACATAACCTATCAAACTCCTCCTTGCATCTGCCCGCCCAGTCCACCGTTTGCTTAACACTCACATCCAACTCATCCGCGGTAGGATTTTCCGGCGTAAAGTGATCCAGGCAAATCATAATGTCGCTTCCTATGTCAAACTGAATTTGAATGCACTTTTCCGGCGTAATTTTATACTTGTGCTTGCCACTTTTGGTTTCTTTAATAAAGGAAACGCCGTCTTTATTAACTGAACCCATACCGGAATTGCGCTGAATTAGGCTAAAAATCTGCCAGCCACCGGAGTCGCTAATAATTGTCCCATGCCAATTCATGTATTTTTTAATCCCGCCTGCCTGCTCCAAAACCGTAGGTCCCGGTTGGGTTAGCAAGTGGTAAGTGTTTACGATTAAGCCGTTAATGCCTGCCTGTGCTACATCTTCCGCCGAACACGCGCGAATAACGCCCTTGGTGGCGTCAGGAAAAAAATCCGGCAAGTTAATTGTGCGACTTTTTACGGTAAGACTTTTCATTTGCGACATTGTAACATTAATCGCGATTTTTGATGATGTAAACCAGCTCGTTAGGAAATCGAATAGTTGTATTTTCGTACGGGTGGGATTTAATAAATTCGGACATTTTAGCAGTATAAAAGTCGCACATGCCCACATTTTTCCCAGAAAGACTCTCAAGTGGAAAGGTAATCACAAAGTACTTGCAAGCAAACCTAGCTAAAAATTCCCCCAAGTCAAAGTTTTTGGTAAGTTTCTCTAAGACAGGAATTAATTTAAACATAAAAACAACATCGGCGTGGGCAAAACTGTCTGTTAACGCATTTCCGATTTTGCATTCCATATTGCTATCCCAATTAAAAAGTTTAACGACTTGTGAAATAAATTGCATTTGGGCGACATCGATGTCGACAGCAACATAACTAACACCGTCAGGTAAACCCATCCAAGGAATAGTTATAGGATTTAGCCCACAACCAAGGTCTATGATAGTATTTGGCTCGCCTGTTATATTAAAAATCTCATTATAAAAGTTGTTAAGGATGGGCAAGCGCTCGTTGGTGGAAGAATGAATCCGCAAAATTTGCATCAACAGAGCTTTCTCCTCAACATTATCAACCAGACCCACTTTTAGCTTTTCTAGCAATTTAGAGAAATTCGGTCTTGCTGGATAAAAAGCTCCCCAAGCTTGGTGCAGTAGATTTTTTACTCTCTTTTCCAAGTCTTTTTCGCTTATGTTGCCCGTACTAAAATTTTCAGTTGTTTGTCTTACAACATCTGCAGATAAAACGCGGTAGGTTTTGGAGTCGATGATGGCGCTTACGGTGCCGTCTGAATTAGTCATTTCTTCCTAATCAACTTTCGATAACCAAAATAAACTATTAGTGGTATGTAAACCATTAACCAACTAAAGAAGGTAAAACCGACAGCGGAACCCAGTTTGCCAGAAACAAAATACCAAAGAAGTGTGGGCGGAATAAATCCCAGAGTAGAAACTACAAAATACTGCCAAAACTTGATTGGTGTAAGACCAAACGCGTAGGAAATTACATCGTGAATTTCTTTAAAAAACAATCTTGAGATGAAAAGTGCAGGAAGACCGTAGTTTAAGGATAGTCTATCTACCTTCTGCAACGCATCTTCTCCAGCTAGTTTTATAACTATACCTCGTCCCCATTTTTTGGCTACAAGAAAATTACTTATGGAAGCCAGAATCGCCGATACAGTAGCATAAAAAACCACCTGTCGCCCATACAAATAAAACCCCGCAAACAAGAAGGGCGATCCGCTTAGCGGTGCAAAGAAATTAGCTAACCAAAAGAATAATACCAACAGCATGGGACCAAACGGTCCAGCATCGTAAACCACCTGTCTTATACTTTCCTCGGGTATCAGAAAACCAATAACCAAAAATACTATAAATAGCACAGCCATTAAAGCTATCGGCAATAAACTCTTTTTAAGCATCGGCCTCATGTAGCCTTTCTAAAAATCAAGGCGGTGTTTTCACAAATAAATGGAATGTGCATGGGCAGAAATATCCGTTTTTCTAAAAGTAAATGTTTTCCAAAGGCTGGGACTATTGACCGGTGATAGTTCATTTTAAAATTGTATGTTTTGGGTTTTCTGCCAACTAAACCTAGCAAATCCCCTAACCACCTTACAGAACCATCGCCAAAAGCCACAAACTTACCGTTTGGTTTGAGAAGCCGAGCAATATTTTTAGCAAATTCCTCCTCTCGTCCTGCAGGAATAAACCTAGTTGCGTACGCGTTTGTAACTATATCAAATGACGACGGGGCAAAATCCAGATTCATAAAGTCGCCCTTGTTAAAATGGACATTTGGAAAATCCTTAAACCGCTCTTTTGCCACTTTAAGCATGTTTTCCGACACATCCATTCCGACAATTTCCGCTGACTCTTTCCACGGCAAGGCCTCGATTACCGCCCCTGTTCCGCACGCAAGGTCTAGGATATTAAAATAGTCGCCCTGCATTTGGCTAAACACTTTAGAAAGACTTTCCACCCGTTTTTTGTATTTTATGGACGACTCGTAAATTCCCTTTGCGCTAAGGTCATCGTAGATTTGCTCCGGCGTGTCGTTGGAAAACACTTCCTTTTTAAGCCAATAAAGACGGTTGATAAACTTCATACCGATATTATACAGTTAAATCTTATAACGGTTTGGGTGCATATACTAAAATGCCGATTTTGAATGTCATTAAAGCACACAGAAAGTTTTTCAGACACCGCGCACTTACCACAAATCTCAAAATTTTCATTGACAGATATACGACAGTAAGTATACAATGCGCTTATGGATGTAACTCAAACGATTGCCTACAATACTAAAGTTGCAAGCTCCAGTTTGGTATGGGGCTATAGTTTAGTACCCGGCTTAAAAACTTTGTCAACTGTGGTGCTAGCGTTTCTTATTAGAATCAAGGACATGTTAATTTACCGCACCACAGAAATACCTAATGCTAATAACTTAAAGGAACTGGAAATGTCTAAAAAGGACATTGCTAATGGAAATGTTATATCTTTCTATTCAGCAAAGGATGCGTCCGCCTATATCGATCAAATTATTACTGCCCGTTCGGGCTAGTGATTTCCCGTATTGATTTTTCACCTTCTTTTGATAAGTGCTTGAAAAAAGCGCCTATTAAAGTTGCGCAAGCTTTTGCCAACAGGTTAGCGGTTTTTGAAAAAGACCCGTACAATACGCAACTGAAGAATCACGCTTTAAAGGGAAAACTGGCTAATTACAGAAGTATAAATATTACTGGTAATTGGAGAGCCCTTTACACAACCGCCACGGGACAAAATAATACAACAATTGTCATATTCGAGGCGCTAGGTACGCATAGTCAACTTTACTAAATAATTTCCATGTCTATAAGTCGACTTAAATTTTATTTTTTTTTGGAGTGGGAGATCGATTAACAACAGGACATTTAGTGCTAAACTTTGCCCATGAAACCGGAAGATTTAGTTACCAAAGTCGTAGATTGTTACACGCAGGGGAAGGGAATCTTTGCCAATAAAGTAAACGCAGAGGAGCTGATACCTAAAAATCTAAATCCGCTTAGAAAGTCGCAATACATATTTTATGTCCTTCAGCTTGACTACGCCATGAAATCCCAAATCCTCTATAAGGGCGCGCAGGCACTTTGCAAACTTCAACCCGACTTTTTTACACCCATCAGTATTAAAAAACTATCTGACGACGACCTGGGCAAACAACTTAAGGAGAACCTCCATCCGCGATACATCAACGAAGCGGTAAAACGGTATAGACATAATACAGCAGTGTTAATGGATGTTTACTTAGGTGACCCAAGGAAAATTTTTACAGCTTCAAAATCGTGTACGGAAATTCTGACTCGACTTAAAGCTTTTAGAGGTTTTGGGCCAAAAATAGGTAATTTCTTTGTTAGGACTATGATTAATACCTTTAAGTACGACTACGCGGATATAGATTTAATGCTCCCGCCGGTAGATATCCACGATGTCCGGATTGCATACCTTATGGGTTACACCAAAACCTCCCAAATGACAGAAAAAAACATAACTTTTGTAAAACGGCTTTGGCGCGACGCATGTCTAAAAGCGGCTAAAAGCTGGCTGGTTTTTGATAAAGCTCTCTGGCTTTTAGGGTCGGAAGGTAAACCAAAGGATATAAATAGCATACTTAAATTGCTAAACTAGCGTCTTAAAAACTTCCTCGATTGAATCTCCTTGATGGTAGGAAAAACGGATTCACAGTGTATAATCTGCCCATGAGAATAGCGACATGGAATATCGGGGGAGGTTTTATCTCCAAAAACAACGACCTCATTTTTGAATACGAGAATTGGGATTACTTCGTCAACCAGCTCAACGATGTTAAACCCGAAATCGTCTGTCTTCAAGAAACCCATGTGTCCGACGAAGCTAGCCAGCCAAAAATCATAGCCAAGGCGCTGGGATTTGATTTTGAAGTTTCACAAGTAACCGCCCCATCCCATTTAAAAAACGGTCCTGGGCTTGCGGTATCCATAATAAGTAAATACCCGATCGTATCCTCGAAATTCAATCTACTACCAAACCCAAATTTAGAATTTATCTGGAATGGAAGTAAAGCTCGGTCTCATGACAAGGGTTTTATAGAGGCGACTGTCGATTTTAAGGGAACAAAAATCAGGGTTTTATCTGGACACATGGTACCGTTTAGAAAGTTCGGTAGGGACTTTATGGACGACGAGTTTAAGCAACTAAGGCATCGCATCGAAAATGTTATTTTGGAAACGGCCTTACCTGAAATCGTCGGCGCGGATATGAATTGGCCTGATATTTATGCAATAACTCCAAAAATCTTTGAAGAGGGTTACAAATTTATCCTTGAAGACAAACCAACAACACCAAAAGATAGAAAATACGACAAAATAATAATCTCAAAGGATTGGGTTTGCAGACATTCAGCCATCGTTAAGGGTAGAGCAGACCACTACCTTTGCTACGCCGATGTCGATTTGTTGCGCGCGGGGGAGAGAAACCCTACTGATAAATCTTGAAACGGCATGGCTTCACACTCCAAACCGCCGATTTTGAATGTTTACAGTTAAAACTATGACAGCAGTGGGTTTTATGTTGTAATAGCAGGCGGGAATTTATGTTGACTGCTTTTGATAATTTTACAGCGTAACTACAACCAAAAAACCATGTCGTACCTCTAAAAGTATGTAAACATTCAAAAATGCCATTTGGGGGTACAAGAACTTTCCAAAGGAATTCGCCGGTCGTCCAAATACTCACGGCTGGCAAATCCTGCAGTCTTGAATCCATCCAAAAAAGGTGTAAGATAAAAATGTGCCGACTATAAAGTCCAACATGTTTGAACCGGAAGCGATTAAATCTAAAATGGGCAAAGTCAAAAAATTTGGAACTATTCTGTTGGTGTTATTCTTTGTTTTAATCTTTGCCAAGCCCTTAATTTCCGCTATCAACCCGTTTTACTCCGTGGAATTTGGCACCGTGGGCGTACTTAGTCGCTTTGGAAAAATTGTAAGTCTGGCGTCGCCGGGCTTAAATACCAAAATTCCTTTTGTCGACAAGATTTACTTTTACAACACCCAAAAAGTGGTGTATGAAACCAGTCAAACACCCACGCAAAGCCCGTTTTACAATCGTACGGGCGTAAGTTTAAAATCCAGTTACGAGCAAAAACAGCAGAGCGACAGCACGGATGTACCGGTTGACACTACAACAAAAGATGGTCAGCAGGTTAGCATTAGATACTCGTTAAGATACAGTTTGGATCCACAAAAAATCTTGTGGATTGCACAAAACATTGGCACGCAGGATCAGGTGGCAACCCGCATAGTGCATACGGAGAGTCGCTCTGTGGTTAGAAACACTGCTCGGGAATTTCCAGCTTCGGAACTTTACGCGGGAGATGTCTTTAGCTATCAAACAAAGGTGGGGGAGGTCTTAAAGTCGGCCTTTGAAGGTAACGGTGTAATTTTGGACGAGTTTTTAGTCCGCCAAATTGAATTTAGCCCCAGTTATATGCAGGCGGTGGAACAAAAGCAAATTGAGCAGGAAAAGGTAAAAACGGAGGAATTTAAAGCCCAGCAGGAAGAATTTATTAAACAGCAAAGAATTATTAGGGCGGAGGGCGAGGCTAAAGCGCAAGAAATTTTAAAAGCGACTATCGACCCGTTAATTTTACAAAAAATGGCTGTGGAAAAGTGGAACGGCGTTTTGCCGACCTATATGGGTAACGATGCGGTGCCGTTTTTAAACATCAAGTAGGCTACCCCTTGCCTAGTGGAATCTTAAAACCCTAAAATTTTCGTTGACAAATCTGTGTTGCTGTGTATAAAATGTCGACATGAATCCTAGTCAAACAATTTCTATAAATACAGGTGCTGGCGTTAAAACGGTAAGTCAGGTGGTTTCTTTTGTCGACATCTTGTTCAACATTTATACTGCAAGTAAAAACGGGATTATAGCTTCCTACGAATATTTAAAAGAGGTTTTGTGGTATCGACCCAGGGAAATTCCTAACAAGAATACGCTTAGAGAGCTAGAGGAAAATAAAAGTAATGTGGACGACGGTTTTGTTTCTCCTACATTTGATAGCGTAGATAAAATGTTGGATTGGTTACACAGCCCCAGTAAGAAGTATCAAAATGGTATTCGAGTTGTCGGCTAACTTCCTTAAAAAATATAATAAATGCGATCAGTTTGTAAAAAACAAAGTCGACCAGCGTCTTGGATTTTTTGTAACCAACCACATTAACCCTGTTCTAAAAAATCACGCGTTAAAAGGAGAACTGGCAGGTTTCAGAAGCATAAATATTACGGGAGACTGGCGGGCAAATTGCAGTTTTTGAAACTTTGGGTACTCACAGCCAGTTATATTGACAAAGACGAACTGCAAATATTTTAAATATCTAGTGTTTCAGAGTTCTTTTTAACCTAGAAAAACTGTATGGGTTCAATCCTAATTCCTTGACTTCGGAAGTCTCCATAAAATCAGATAAAAATGCGCTGAATTGCTGATCAAACTCATTTATTTGTGCGAGGTAGGCAACTTCAGAAAACTTTGGCGCCCCGCTTTTTACCAAAGACACCAAGTCCAAAAAATCCTTACGACCTTTAGATGTTCCTTTTCTCTCCGCATGAGTAATTATCTTTAAAACCATCAAGTAGTCTGGATCCAGTACAGTAAACCCGTCAACCACTTTTTTTTCTTCGATAAGTTCTTCCACCGGTAAACCGATTTTTGAAAAGTGGGGTAAGTATACATCCACTTGTATATCTCCCAGCACCGCCTCGTACTTAGCCAAGCGTTCATTCTTGTAAACATTGGGGTATAGCTGGCGCAACTTATCTAAACCGTCGTAATTTATTAAGATGTCAATGTCTTTTGACTTTAAAGCCTTGGTATAAAGATAAACCGCCCAACCGCCAATAAGCACAAAGTCCAACTGACCCTTAATGCGCTTAAGCTCCTCCCAGCTTTTGGTTGTAAGAATATCATGATAATAATCCATGCATCTTTTCCTTTAACTGCGTCACAAATTCCCCAGAATACCAGTCCGACAGGTTCCAAATGTCAACAAAGGTTTGAGGAATCGTGGTTATTTTACCGTATTTTTCCATGTCGGGCGACTTTTTAAGAACAAAAAAATTGGGTTCCCTGTCTTTGTCGGACTGTTTTATATCCATCCGCCCAAAAATCTCCTGTTTCACGGCTTTTTCCAAATAAATATGGACTTTGGAATAATCACCCGCAGGTTCTTGGTATCTCATTCTGTAAGCGCTGTAACCGGCAAAAATCGACTCCGGGGGAACGGTCGACTCAATTTGGCGAACATCTTTGTCCACATAACAAGAAAAAATGATGTCTCTTTCTAGTCTTCGGACGCTTGCCCAATAATAAAGGAGTTTTTGATAATTATCCAAAGCAAAACCCTTGCCGGTTTTTCTCACCGCGCCAAGCTGTGTTGGAACATCCAAGGCGTGATGGACGGTACTGGTAGAAAAGCCAAATTCCTTGGCCAAATCTTGCTGGGTAAAATTGGTCCGACCCTTTTCTAGAACCTCATATAATAGGTAGTGCCAGATTGTTTCGATTTTTAGCAAGGTAAATAGAGTGTATTTCGATCTTTATCGAAAGTCAAATTTAAACCGACTGGGACGGAGTGTGGTAAAATACTTTCCTATGCAAGTATCGGTGCAAAAACTACCAAAATCGGCTATAAAACTTACTATTACGGTACCTGTTGACCAGGTAAAAGCAGGGCAGGAAAAAGTGCTTGCCGACATTGTTAAGGACGCGGAGCTGGACGGCTTTAGAAAAGGCAAAGCGCCAACGGAGCTTGTCAAACAAAAAATTGACCCCCAAAAGTTTGATGGGGAAGTTATGAGCCATTTGGTAAAAACCTACTATCCACAGGCGGTGGAAGAGCAAAAACTTTTGCCCATAATTAGTCCAAAAATAGAAATAGAAGCTTACGACGCAGAGAAAGATTTTACTTTTACAGCAGAAACGGCAGTTCGACCGCCTATTAAGGTAGGGGATTACCGGCAGGCAATTAAAAAGTCGTACGATAAAAAAGTAGACACAGCTTTGCAAACTCGTATCGACAAATCTAGACAAAGCGATGGTGTCGAACAGCCCAAAGATCAATCGGATAAAGCTAAGGATACACAAACGACTTCTAGCAAGGATGGAAACCAAGAAGGCCAATCAGACGATAATCAGAATAAAGTAGAAAAAAACCCAACAGACAATAGAGAGACGCATGTCCACATGTCACCAACGGACATTGTAGACGCAATTTTAACCGTCACACAGGTAGAAATCCCGGACATGGTGCTGGAAGAAGAGGTCAACCGAATGCTTTCTAGGCTCGTCCAACAATTGCAACCTCTAAATTTGGGCATGGACGCATATTTAAAATCAATAAATAAAACGGGCGACCAGTTGCGAGCAGAATACGCTCAGGTTGCACAAAAAAATGTAGCAAGCGAGATGGCTTTGGTGGACGTTGTGGCTAAAGAAAAGGTAGAGGTGGACGACAAAGAGGTGGAGGCTACGGCTGACGCGATGGGCGACGCCAAACTCAAAGAGCGGTACATGCAAAACCCCTTGGAAAAAGCTTATATAAAGGCTATAATTGCCAAGAACAAGTTGATATGGAAGCTAATTTCCGTGGTTGAGGGCGAGGGAGAACATGTGGGTGGTGACAAGGTTAAGGCTGTTGACAAAGGACCGGATAAAAGCAAGCAAGATGTAGAAGATGGAGGAAAAGAGGAGTAAAACGATGATGCGAACACAACATAAAATGCAGAACAGTGTTTTAATCCCAACCGTTGTAGAAAAAGATCCCAACGGGTTTGAACGGGCATACGATATTTATTCCCGCTTGTTAAAGGATTTTATCGTCTTCGTGACTGGTCCAATTGACCTTGCTGTCGCTAATACTTTTATTGCTCAACTGCTGTTTTTAGAGAGTCAGGACGAGACACGCGATATTAATGTCTACATAAACTCGCCGGGTGGAGAAGCTTACGCTGGTCGTGCCATGTACGACACCATGAAGTACGTCAAAAACGAGATTACTACTATAAATGTTGGACTGGCGGCATCGGCGGGGGCTATGATTTTGGTTGGTGGCACAAAGGGCAAAAGGTTTGCACTTCCCGGGTCGTACAGCATGATTCATCAGACTTCCGGCGGGATAGAAGGTCAGGAAACCGATGTTAGAATTACCGCCCAGCACATGCTGAAGCTTAGGGAGCAATACGCGCGGATTATTTCTGACGAGTCTGGTCAACCGTACGACAAAGTTATGGCGGACATTGAGCGCGACAACTGGATGGACGCCAAGCAAACCCTGGAATATGGGCTAATTGATAAAATCTACGAGCCGCAGAAGGGCGCTAAAAAGGGCTCCTAGCTCAGCTGGTTAGAGCGCTACATTGACATTGTAGAGGTCACAGGTTCGAATCCTGTGGGGCCCACCATAGATTATACGAAATTACCATTAAAACCGCAGTTGCAATGTATACCAGGGTAGTCAATGACACTGACTAATAATGCCCTTTATTAGTCAACACCGTTGACTTTTATTAAAAAACTTTAGGGGAAAAGGTCTTCGGGTTTAAAAACTTCATATCCCTACCACTTTGGCTTAAGACAAAAAGCCCGTTATCCGTAGCCATCTTTAGGGAGTCGTCGGGTACGCAAAGTCCGGCTACACCAGCCAACACCTCATACTGCCCAAACGGATTAAAGGCTTTAGTAAAGGCCGGAATGGTTTTGTCCACAAACTTTTTAACATCGTTGGGGTGCAATTTGTGCTTGACTTCGATTACAGCTACCGATTTACCGTTAGTCAACACAATGTCGTACTCATTTTTCTTAAGGTCTTTTACTTTGTGGTCGATGTCGTCAAACTTTACTCCACCAAGCTTTTTTCTTAATTCAAGGCCTCTGTAAAAAAATTCCTCGGCGACATCGCCAATATTATTGGACATGCCTCCAACCTGCTCGGCAACCTTATCCATCTTTCTACCCACATCTTCCAAAGTTTTTCTAGTTTCTCCATATAGTAACCTGGCGTACTGCCTGTCCGTCATATTATGAGGATTTTGATTCCTTTTTTCTTTAGCCACAAACTGTGTATAACAAGATTTTAAAAAATTGTCAATACCAATTATTAGTTGTAATATAGCTAGGTATAACCAATGATTAGAAAAAGCCGGCTCATTTTAATAACTTTTATAGCCTTTGTCCTTATATTAACCATAGGTAACATGGTTTACCCTTCCGCCACCAAAATAGTCCTAAATGTTATGTGGTTCACCGCGTTAAGCGTAGCAATTATTTTTATAGCCATGGGTATTATGGCAATTCTGGGCATGAAAAAAGAGGTCGGCAAGCTCATGGAAATATTTATGGAAGGCTCTTTTTCTGTCATGGACCTCATCGACTTTATCAAACAGGTCGTAAAGCTCTTTATAGAAAAGGTCAAAGAGGCGCTTCTTAACCTGGCACCGCTTATTTCTTATATTCTAGCCATTTCCCTGTACCTTGGCACGCTGTATCTTTACAAACTGGTGGGCAAAAGTTTTGATGTTACCGCTATGACTGTTGTGATTTCCATGGCAGGCGTGGCACTTTTAGCCTATATTAACCTGCCGGGACGCAATAATCTTATTAAAACCGGCTGGCGGTATGAGTTTGGCAAGCGCGTCAGTAAAGCTTTTATCGACTCTTTTGAAGTCGTCCTGTTTGTGTTCTTTTTGACAATGGATTCAACGCGCCTTTTTTATGTCCCGCCGGATCTTAATGTCCCTTTGCACGCTAAAATTTTGGGGTACGACTTAATGGAGAGGGGTTTTAAACTTGTGGACGCTAAAACTACGCTTATTCTTATTGCCGTGGCTATTGTGGTGGAGGTAATCCGTAATATTTTAAAAATTGCCTACTCGTCGCGCAAATATTATGTCAGCTGGTTGGAATCGGAACCTCAAAATAATGTAACCGACAGGCAAAAGTATCAAAACATTAAGCGGGCTATTAGGCTTACTTTTGCAGACTTTAAGGACGACTTGGTGAGGTTTGTTTCCTTTACCACGGTTCTGATAATTGTGTTTATAACTTTCCCACGACTTAAACTTATGTCCATGGCGGTTGCTAGTTTAACCCTACTAGTGTTTGACTTGGTTTTTCCCGTGCGACTTTCTGTCCGCACCCGCAACCGCGACCTAATTTCGGTAATTTTGGAGAAAACGCTAAAGATATGACGAAATTAAAGACCCAGATTATCGAAAAACTACCTAAAGTTGAACCTTTCTATACACAGGTAATTAATGCTGTCGACAAAATGGAACACGGCGATAAGGGATCTAACCCGCCCTTAGAGATAATGCACGGCTACTACTCAACACTGGCGTGCTGTGGATTACTCGATGATAGAAGTTGGTTATTAAAAAATGAAGGAAAAGTGTTGCTCGCATTCCATAGAGATTTTTTAAAAATCCAAGATGAGTTTAGTCTCTTAGAAAAAGGTGTGACTAAAGAAATCCAGTGGACAGGCAAACAAGCTATAAACGCTATGACCAGATACCTGCAAGTCAAGGAAACTTTCAGAAAAAAACACATCTAATTATTCAACAACGCAGTTAATCGCATCGACACAAAGTCGCAAGAAACAATTAGAAAAATGGTAAATAGCGGACAAGTAAACAGAGTTGACTTGCAACTTCACTCGATAGTAGCTATCCCATGGTTTACAGATAATATGGAGATTTGGACTTCCACAGGATTAACTTCAGGGCAACTCCAAAAAATTGCGCCATACGCCAAAATAAACGAGTGCGGAATACTCTATGCGTCAAGAATACATAGAGATGACAAACCAGAAGGGCATGACTATTTCTCATACGCTGCCAGACTAGTCACTGAAGGAAAAACAAAAACGATTGAGGAAAGTCTACTTTTGACGGCACAGCACGAGGGCGCACACGGTCCAGTCGATGAAATCACCCAAAAGCTACTTAAAACAACTGATGCCACCTGCATATACGAGGGCATTGCAGGTAGCCTGGGTGACGACCGAAGAGACTTGGTGAAAACCAATACCCCATTTACTGTACTAATCGAAAATCCTTGCGTGTTTGCTAAACCAGAAGATATGCAGGAAAGAATCTATATATTCGGTGCGAAATTTTTCAGCGCTGTTAGGAATACGCTAAAGGATAAAAACCATACCGACAATGATGTGGCATGGATAACTATATTTTCAATATTGCTAAAACTATCTCTAGAACTCTCAACCGATAAAACTTTTCTAAACAAAGACGAAAATAGTAAGGTTTCTTTCTTTTTGCAGGAATTTCTCGAGAGAAGCAGGTTATCGAGAGACGAACTTCGTACGCATTATCAAATCCTAAACACCTGATGAGCAGCTTAGCCGATTGATTTGTCGCCCAACTTATACTAAAGTAACAAAGTGCATGAGATAAGTTTAAAAGCCGAACCCATTTTTAATGTCTTTGGGCTTACTATTACAAATACCATATTTTCCTCCATTCTAGTTGTGGTAACGCTACTTACGGTGCTTATCCTAAAGTCCGGCAGTTTTAAATTAGTCCCCACCGGCGCTTTTCAGGTCATCTTTGAATTTATTTACTCGTTTATTGGCGACTTGTATTCCGGCATTATGCACAAAGATTACAAAAACTCCGTCCTATTTTCCCTACTGTTCTGCGTTTTTATCTACATTTTAATTTCCAACTGGTTTGGGCTGTTACCCTTTGTTAGCTCTCTTATGCTCCATACTCACGGTCACCAAGTACCCATATTTAGAGCCCCAACATCAGATCTTTCTGTTACCGCGTCCCTGGCTGTAGGTTCCGTTTTAATAACCAACGCGTTGGGCATTTCCTTTGGCGGGTTTAAATATCTGGCTAAATATGTCAGCCTAAAAAGTCCCATTGATTTTGTAGTAGGCATCTTGGAATTAATCTCGGAACTTGGTAAGATTCTTTCGTTCTCGTTTAGGCTTTTTGGCAATGTTTTTGCCGGCGAGGTTTTGCTTGCGGTTATAACATCTTTAACCTACGGCGTTTTTACTTTGCCGTTTTTTGGACTGGAAATATTTGTAGGTTTAATCCAGGCTCTGGTATTCTTTTTATTGACAACTGTTTTTATAAGCGTTGCCGTGTCGCACGAACATTAATTTATTTGTCTTTACGACAAGAAAGGAAGTTATGGAAAAGGAAGTTGCACAGTATTTTGCTATGGCAATAGCCATGGGCGTTGGCTCATTAGGTCCGGCCATTGGAATTGGACTTTTGGTTTCTTCAGCGTTAAATTCTATTGGTCGCAATCCGGAAGCGGAAGGTAAAATTAGAACCCTAATGATTTTGGGTATTGCCTTTGCGGAAGCTATTGCCATTTATGCTTTGGTTGTTGCGCTAATTATTAAATTTGTTTGACGACTGGGAGAAGCGACTGAAGTAAAATCCTTACAGAGTCGCACAAAAAATGGAAAATTTGGGCTTAAATTTACAGAGTTTTGTTATTAACACCTTGGTATTTTTGGCGTTTTTTGTGTTAATGCACTTTTTGGTGCTAAAAAAAATCGGCGGGGTAATAGCGGAGCGCGAGGCAAAAATGTTGGAAGCGGACAAGCGCGCGGAGGAGGCTAAACACGCACTGGATAAAGCAAAGGTGGAGTTTGACAAAGTTATCGCGCAGGCTAAAGAGCAGGCGGAGCAGATTGTTACGGATTCCAAAAGTCAAGCAAACGACCAAACCAAAAAAATCCTGGAAAAAGCCCAAATTGACGCGGGAGAAATTATTCTAAAAGCGCAGGGGGTTTTGGCGATAGAAAAAGAAAAAATGCTGGTGGACTTTAGAGCCAGCTTGGAAAAAGCGGTAAAAGAGTCGGTAACGGCAATACTATCCTCCCAGGCGGATAAAATTGACTTTGACGCTAAAGTGCTGGAGGAGGTAGCCGTAAAGTCATGAGTAGCAAAAACGCCAAAGCAATGGAATCGGCGGGGCGACTTTATAAGGTAGCTGCTGATACCGCAAACGACCCGGTAGAAAAAGTTTTTGCGATCTTAAAGTTTGCGTCAGATGCCCCACTGACAGAAACCCTAGAAATTTACCGTCAAATTAAGAATAAATGGCTAATATTGGCAGAAATTACTACTGCCAAGTCGCTCTCTCAAAGTCAAAAAGAAAAAGTAGAAGAACTAATTACCAAAGCTTTGGGTGACAAAATTTGCTTTCTGTACGAGGTCGACTCAAAACTTATTGGCGGACTTAAAGTTAGAGTGGGGGATAATGTGTTTGACGAATCCGTTATGGCAAAAATTAGGGATTTAACATTATAACTATGGACTTTAAAAATACCGGTACAATTAAACAGGTTAAGGACGGCGTGGTTTTTGCGGAAGGTCTTTCTAATGTGGGTTATAACGAAACCGTAGTTATTAAAACCGGTGAAGGAAATGTTAGCGGTTTGGCGTTAAATTTGGACGAAGACTTGGTAGGTATTGCGGTTTTGGGCGACTTTTTAAAAGTAAAAGAGGGCGACTTGGTAGAAACCCAGGAAAATTTACTTTCTGTTTTGGTAAGTGAGGGAATTTTAGGCAAGACGGTGGACGCGTTAGGAAACCTGTACGATTCCGATAGAAAAGCTTGTCCTAACGGAGAAAAAATGCCGTTGGAAAAAGTTGCTCCAGGGGTTTTGGCTAGAGAAAATGTTAAAACACCTTTGCAAACGGGAATTTTGGCAATTGACGCAACAATTCCTATTGGTAGAGGTCAACGGGAACTAATTATTGGCGACAGGCAGACCGGTAAATCCACTATTTGCGTCGACACTATTATTAATCAAAAAGGTAAGGGGGTTTACTGCGTGTATGTTTCGGTCGGTCAAAAAAATGCCAAACTTGCACAAACCGTCAACCAATTACAAAAAGCCGGGGCTATGGGCTATACCGTAGTTGTATGCGCCAACGCCTCCGATCCCGCATCCATGCAGTATATTGCGCCTTATACGGGTTGTGCTATCGGTGAATATTTTGCCAAGCAAGGCAAGCATGCTTTAGTAATTTACGACGATTTAACCAAGCATGCCTGGGCGTATCGTGAGCTTTCTTTATTACTCCGTAGACCTCCAGGACGGGAAGCCTATCCAGGCGACATTTTTTACATCCACTCCAAGTTGTTAGAACGCGCACTTCAGTACAATAAAGACTTAGGCGGTGGCTCACTTACCGCATTGCCAATTGTAGAAACCCAAGCGGGGGATTTGTCGGCATATATTCCTACAAACATTATCTCCATTACGGATGGACAAATATTTTTGGACAAGGACACTTTTAACACCGGTCAACGCCCCGCAGTTGATATTGGCGCCTCGGTTTCCCGTGTTGGCGGAGACGCGCAGGTTAAGGCTATGAAACAAGTCGCCGGAAAACTAAAATTGGAGCTTGCACAATACCGGGAATTAAAGGCGTTTTCCCAATTTGGGTCAGACATTGATGAAGAAACCAAAAAGAAATTAGACCGTGGGGGCAGGCTGATGGAAGTCCTAAAGCAAAATCTGGGGGAACCGCTGGAGGTAGAGGATCAAATTCTTCTGATTCTTGGTATTACGGAGGGCGTTTTAGATCAAGCAGATGTGGCAAAGACTAAGGAAACTACTGGCAGACTTTTAGAGGCGCTAAAGGAGTCAAAAGAATTGGTAAAACAGACTGTTATAGAAAAGAGAAAACTGTCCGATGAAGAAATTGTCAAAATTCGCGAGGAGATGAAAGGAGTTATTCGGTAAACCGCAACCTTGATGTGGTGTCTTTCCAGGCGTCATTGCGGGTGTAACGGAGCAATCTAATATGCATAAAGCCAAAAATTGCATTATTACTTGTATAGACTTTAGGTTGCAAAAAGCGTACGCGGACTTTATAAAGTCACACGACCTACTGGGTGAAAGCGACATTATATCTTTGGCGGGATGTTCGCGCGATCTAGTTAAACCGATTGAAGAAAGTCACAAAGCGTCGCTTCTCCGTCAACTTGATCTTTCTATCCAATTGCACGACCCAACTAATATTATTATTTTGGATCATCAGGATTGCGGGGGCTACGCGCAGGACGGCACTATTCGTCAAGGTTTGGATCTTGAAGCCGACAAAAACGAACATCGGGAATGGGGCAAAAAGGCAGTAAGGCTGTTGCAAGAACTGTATCCGGAAAAATTTGTTACGGTTTATTTTATTCATCTGGACGGAAAGGCAGAGGAGATATAAATGGCAAAAGATAAAGAAATTAGAAATCGCATAAAGACCGTCAAAAACATTGCTAAGGTAACTAAAACCATGCAAATGATCTCCGCCTCGCGCATGAAAAAATCCGTTAGGCTTTGGCAAGAGAGTTTTCCGTACTCGCAGGAAATTTCGTCCATGGTTGCTAAAATTGGCGGACTTGCCGGTTTTGAAAGCCCGCTTACCAAGTCGCCCAAAGAAATTACCAAAGTTGCGATTATAGTGGTAGCACCTACCAAAGGTTTTGTGGGCAGTTTGGTGGCAAAACAATTGGCAGAACTTTACCACGGCGTGCAAGACATTAAAACTCATCACCCCGGCGCGGAAGTTTTTCTAGTCAGCATCCATAAACTTGGCGTCAAGCTGGCAAACTCGCTGGGGTTAAAAAACGACCTGCATTTTGCCAAAGAAATCGCCGTTCCGGGTTTTGCCAATATGTCGGCTATTTATAAAGCGGTGCTGGACAGATTTACAAACGGGCAGTACGATGCGGTGTATTTGTGCTATACAAGATTTGAATCGGTCACCAAACAAAGCGTGGTTTTTGAGCCTTTATTGCCGGTTAATTTTATGGTGGACGCATCAAGTCAGTCGGCCGACATGGAGAATACGCTCATGGAGCCCAGTCAAAAAGAGTTGTTAACTTACCTGCTTAACGAGTACTTTGAAAAACAGCTGGTGGGCGCTATATTGTCGTCCAACGCCTCCGAACACTCCGCGCGGATGATTTCTATGAAAAATGCCACAGATAACGCGCTTGGTATGTCGCAGGATTTAACTTTGCGGTATAACAAGAGTCGACAGGCGCAAATTACTCAACAGGTTGTGGAGGTTTCTTCGGGAGGTAACTTATAATGGACGAACTTGAAGTTAAAAAAACTGACATGAATGGTAAAAATCGGACAAAGTTAATGAGGGAGACGAGTGTAGACAAGGCTGGAATTGTCGCTAAAGTAATGGGCGTGGTCGTGGATGTGCGGTTTAAATCGCAGGACGACTTGCCACCAATTTATACGGCGCTAAAAATTACGGTGGGGGACGACGCGGGTGGCAGAGAGCTGGTTTTGGAGGTTGAACAGCATTTGGGGGCTTGTCTGGCTCGCTGTGTGGCTCTTGGTCCAACGGAAGGTCTAAAACGCGGAACACTTGTTGTTTCCACAGGCAAACCCGTTAGCGTGCCAGTAGGGGCTCAAACTTTGGGGAGAATGTTTAATGTTTTGGGTCAACCCATTGATAATAAGGGAGCGTTGCAGGTTGGGAAATCCGTTAGTGATTTAGATTCATCCGTCAATCTAAATAAGTCCGCCACCATAACGGGCAACCAAGTAACGACGAGATCCATCCATAGCAAACCACCGCAAATGGCGCAACTTTCGACCAAAGTAGAAGTGTTTGAAACAGGCATTAAAGTTATTGATTTGATTTGTCCGTTTGTGAAAGGCGGTAAGATTGGCACTTTTGGCGGTGCGGGCGTAGGCAAAACCGTGGTTATTCAAGAGCTTATTTACAACTTGGCGGCTATTCATAGCGGGTTCTCCGTTTTTGCCGGGGTAGGGGAGCGCACACGGGAAGGCACCCAGCTGTATGGAGAAATGGTAGAAAGTAAAGTTATTGACAAAACCGCGTTAGTATTTGGACAAATGAACGAGCCTCCGGGCGTTCGACTGCGGGTTGCTTTAAGCGCGCTAACTATGGCGGAGTATTTGCGCGACTCCATGAATAAAGATGTGCTTTTGTTTATTGACAATATTTTTAGATTTTCTCAAGCCGGTTCGGAAGTTTCCGCGTTACTTGGCAGAATGCCTTCCGCAGTAGGCTATCAACCAACCTTGGCCGACGAATTAGGATATCTTCAGGAACGAATCGCTTCTACCTCCAGTGGATCAATAACTTCCGTCCAAGCTGTTTATGTACCCGCAGATGACTACACCGACCCCGCGCCGGCGACAACCTTTGCGCATTTGGACTCAACATTAGTGCTGGAACGATCTTTGGCAGAACAGGCCTTATATCCCGCCGTCGACCCGCTGGCTTCTAATTCAGTCGCTCTGCAACCGCACATTGTAGGGGAAAAGCATTATGAAACCGCCCGGGAAGTCCAGAGAATTTTACAAAGATACAAAGAGCTTCAGGACATTATCGCCATTTTGGGCATTGAGGAACTTTCTAATGAAGATAAACAGGTAGTGGCGCGTGCAAGACGGGTGCAAAAGTTTTTGACCCAACCTTTCCATGTAGCCGAACAATTTACCGGTTCTAAAGGAGAATATGTTACCACGGAGCAAACGGTAGAAAGTTTTGGCAAAATTTTAAGCGGAGAGCTAGATCATTTACCGGAGGGCGACTTCTACATGAAAGGCTCGCTGGTTTAAAAATTTCGCAATCTATGTCAAACATAAAAGTTAGGATCATTTCCCAAACAAAAACCCTGTTCGACTCCGAATGTAGTAGCATTATCTTGCCTACAACCACGGGTCAAATTACCATTTTGCCCAACCACGCAAGTTTAGTTACTTTGCTGGACATGGGTAAAGTTTTTTTAGCGGTTGCCGATAACGGAACTAAAGAAATGCTAATTAACGGCGGAACGGCAAGTTTTGCCAATAATGAACTTACAATTCTTACAGAGGACGGGGTGGCGTCGGACGACTTGATTAAAGACGAAATTGAAGAGGCACTAAAAAACGCCAAGGAGCAAAAATCCTCTCAACTTGATCCCACAGAGTTAATTCAATTGGAAAAGCAACTAAGATTTGAGATGTTTAAGAAGAACTTCGTCGATCGTTAGACTCTGCTCAATAGAATAATCTCCAATTTTTTGACGCACAAGAGACACCGCCACCGCCCCGCATTTTAAATCGTTACCAATATCCCTAACCAATGAGCGGATATATGTCCCTTTACCGCAATTAACCAATATCTCTGCAGTTGTACAAACTATTTCCCCATGAGGTTTTAACCCTGGGTAAAATATTTGTTCGTTATTTTTAAATGAGGTAACTTTTATATCATAAAACTGAATCTTCTTTACGGGCAAATCTTTTTCCAATACGGTGTTAGTCCTAGCTAGTTCGTAGAGTCTATTTCCATCCACATGCACGGCAGAATATGCTGGTACTTGTTGTTCGATCGCTCCGATGTACTTAAGTAAGACGCTTTGTAAATCCATGCTAGTCAGCCCACTGGCGATCTGTCTACCTTCCTCGCGCATCTGTGTCCCCAAATCGTACGAATCGGATGTATAACCAAACGCAACTCTTACCAAATACTGCTTATCTAAACCCATAAATTCGCTTTGCTTTTTAGTATCCGCGTCCGTAAGCACCAGCAACACACCCTCCGCCAAAGGATCCAGCGTGCCCGCGTGTCCAACCTTTTTAAATCCGCAACTATGCTTAATTTTTTGCACCACATCGTTGCTGGTCCACACGCGGGGTTTGTATACATTAAGAATCATACTTTTGTATTAGAAACCATAAAACCGTCAAGCACAGCAACTCTGTCCTGATCTGGCGTCCATGGTTAAGCAGTTACCCGAAAGAGATTGAAAATTTTGTATCTAAAGCTCTAGCCAACCTTTGAATAAATTCTGCAGTAGGATTAGCAACCATCCTCTCCACTCTACTTATGACAGCTTGGGTTGTACCCATTTTTGAAGCCAGAGTCCTTTGGGACATGTTTTTACTAAGCCGTTCTTCTATAACTTTACAGGCAAGTAAATATTCGGGCTCCGACTCTTCCCATGCTCTGCGGAATTGGGGATCCTTCAGGCTATCTTCAAGATCTTCTTTAAAGGAATAAAGTTTTCTCATACCAAGAATGATATCATATAAGATGTCGTAGTCAAGTAGTCCGTGATCATCGGAATATCCCGCGCAGTTTAGCTAGATAGCCATTCGTTATAGCGACTCAAAGCCATGTCTATCTCCCTTTCGGGCGTCTTTTGGGTCTTTTTTGTAAAGCCGTGTAAGACCAAAAGCCTGCTTCCGTCTGGCAGAACATACAAAATCCTAATATTATCCTTCCCCAATAACCTTATCTCCCAAAGAGGTGATCCTGTCAATTTTTTAATATGGTTGCCTATCGCATCCAAACCATACTTCTCTATTGTCATAAATATTCTACGGATTTTTGCTTGCTGGTGTTTTTCCAAAGAGAGGATAAAATCCCTCACAACATTTTCTCCTCTAGGGTTTATATAATAGAAAATCT
The DNA here is from genome assembly GCA_964490125.1 of uncultured Candidatus Saccharibacteria bacterium. Classification (GTDB taxonomy): domain Bacteria; phylum Patescibacteriota; class WWE3; order UBA101185; family UBA10185; genus JBBAAW01. The sequence goes on along the minus strand of CAZBAJ010000004.1, from coordinate 57,044 downwards.
CCCTTCCGCTCATAATTTATATTATGTCAAAATTAATTAGCTAGTACAAGACTAAAGGAATACTTAGGAACCAGAATATTGATGTTTGACAAACGCCCTTGATAGTATAACAATTTCCCCATGATAGTCTTTGTAGCGTTCAGAACATGGTGCCAAACCAAAACCACCCCGCAAGGGGTAAAATCAGACCACTAACTTAATGTTCCCATTTGTAGTAAAATTCAAAGCGTAAGCTATATTTAGAAGGAGAAACATGTCTAAAGTCCAAAATGAATTAAAAAACGACCCGTTAATGCCTCTGCGACACAGCGCAGAACATGTCCTGCACTGCGTAATGCAACGCATGTATCCAAATCTTAAAAAAGTCATGGGACCGCCCATAGAAGACGGTTTCTATTTTGACTTTGATTTGGATACCAAAATTACCCCCGAGGATCTGCCAAAAATCGAGGCTGAAATGCAAAAAATGGTGGACGCTAATCTGCCGATTATCCGCAAAGAAGTAGGTGTGGAGGAGGCTAAAAAGCTTTTTGGCGACAATTGGTACAAGCTGGAAAATATTAAAGAAATTGAGTCGCGCGGGGAAAAAGTAACGGTGTATGTAACGGGCGACCCCCAAAGTCCTTATTACGATGTTGATTTGTGCGCAGGTCCGCATGTGGCGTCGACCGGAGAAATTAAGGCGTTTAAACTGTTTTCAATTGCCGGCGCGTATTATAAGGGCGACGAAAAAAACAAGATGCTCCAGCGCATTTACGGCACGGCATTTGATTCTAAAGAGGCGCTGGACGAATACTTGCGCAATATTGAAGAGGCCAAAAAGCGCGACCATAGAAAGCTGGGCAGAGAACTGGACTTGTTTTGCTTTTCTGATTTAGTTGGACCGGGATTGCCTCTTTATACCCCCAAAGGAACAATCATTAAAGAAGAACTCCAAAAACACATTGAGGCAGTTTGCAGAAATTACGGTTTTCAAAAAGTTTCCGCCCCATCGCTTGCCAAAATCGAACTTTTTGAAACTTCCGGCCATGCCGCCAAGTTTGGCGAAGAACTGTTCCATGTAACATCTGCGGCAAATCATAATTTGGTTATGAAGCCTGTCCAGTGCCCACACCATACCCAAATCTACGCGTCCAAAATAAGGTCATACAACGAATTGCCAATCCGCTACATGGAATCAGACAAACAGTACCGGGCGGAAAAAGCGGGAGAAGTTGGTGGTTTAAACCGTGTATATGCTATTACGATTGAAGATGGACATGTTTTTTGCACCCCTGAACAAGTCAAAGACGAAATAAGAAGCCTGGCCAATGTTATTAAGGATTTTTATTTGTCATTAGGACTTTGGGAGAGCCATTGGGTTTCGTTGTCGGTTAGGGATTACGCCCATCCAGAAAAATATATCGGTGACCAACAGTCCTGGGATTTGGCCGAACGGACCTTGCAGGAAATTTCCGACGAAATGGGGCTTAATGCCGTCCGACGCGAAGGCGAGGCTGCCCTATACGGTCCAAAGCTAGATTTTATGTTTAAGGACGCCTTAGGCAAGGAAATTCAAATTCCAACCATCCAGCTGGATTTTGCTACACCCAAACGCTTTAAGCTAGTCTACATAGACAAAACCGGTAAAGAAGCAACGCCGGTTATGCTTCATCGGGCGGTTTTGGGATCGTACGAACGACTTATGGCTTTGTTGATAGAGCATTTTGCCGGAGCATTCCCTGTCTGGCTGGCGCCAGTTCAAGTCGCAATAATTCCTATTTCCGAAAAAAACAATGAGTATGCCCAAAAAGTCGCCAAATTGCTTAAAGAAAAGAGCTTGCGGGTGGAGGTTAACGAAAAGGATGAAATGATGCAGGCAAAAATCCGCGACGCGCAGATGCAAAAAGTGCCGTACATGTTGGTACTGGGAGCAAAAGAGGAGTCGGAAGACTGCGTAAATGTGCGACTGCGGGACGGAAAAACGGTGGGAATGGTTAAGACGGAGGAGTTTGTCCAAAAAGTCGTACAGAAATATTTGACCAAAGCCCTAGATTTGTGGTAACTTTAGGCTTGCATTTTTGCACGGAGGAAAGCTATAGAGCGAAATTACCAAATAAATCATAGAATAAAGTACCCGCAGTTACGGGTGCTGTTGGCGACGGGTGAGAATCTTGGGGTAATGGAAACGCATAAAGCCTTGCAAATTGCCGAGGAAAAGGATCTGGATGTTGTAGTGGTAACGGAAAATGCGAGTCCTCCGGTTGCAAAGATTGTGGACTTTAACAAGTTTTTGTATGCTGAACGCAAAAAGTCGAGCGACGCTAAGGGTAAAAGCAAGCAAACCGAGCTTAAGGAATTGCGACTAAGTACAACAATTAGTGAGGGCGACACGCAACAACGCGTGAATCGGGCGGTGGAGTTTTTGGAAGAGGGGAATGTGGTTAAGGTAAGTTTGATGATGAAGGGCCGCCAAGCGATGTTTCCCCAAGTCGCGCAAGAAAAGATAGGTAAGTTTATTAAGTTAATGGAGCCGTTTGCCAAGGTGGAATCGGAACCAAAGCGGATGGGAAATACAATTTCGGTGACTTTTGTTAAGAAGTAGCTTGACTAGAGAAACTGAAAAGTTGATAAATTTGTAGCGAGTAGTGTTGACCAAAAGGATTATAATGCCAAAGTTAAAAACTAGAAAAACCTTAATAAGAAGAATAAAGATTAGTAAAAACGGTGTGGTGCGCAAAAGTAAGGTGGGGCTAAAACACCTAAAGGTCAATAAAAAAACTGGACACAAGCAGAGGGCAAGGGTAGTAGGCGTATTTAAAAACAAAAAAATTAAGGGCAGATTTAAGAAAATGCTCGGAAAGTATGGGAAAAACCTATAATAAATTATGAGAATTAAAGGCGGACCAAGAGGTCATCAAAAAAAAGTTAAAGTTTTGGCGGGAGCGCGGGGTTTTAGAGGTGCCAGAAGCAAGCAGTTTAGAAAAGCTAATGAGGCAGTTGTTAGGGCAGGGGAGCATGCTTTTGCAGGTAGAAAAATTAGGCGACGGGATATGAGACGACTTTGGATTGCCAGGCTAAGCGGAGCGCTTGCTGGTGAGAATAGAATGTACAGCCGGTTTATAGCCGGACTTAAGAAGGCAAAAATAGAACTGGACCGAAAATCTTTGTCGGAACTTGCTTACTCTGACATGGACGGGTTCAAAGCGGTTTTGGAAGTTGTAAAGCCCCACCTAACGAGTTAAAGATTGGTTTAAAACTATTCCCGCCCAGCAAGATGATTAGTTAGCGGTACGACTTATTTAGTATGTCCGAATTATTACAAAACCAAAAACCTATCTACGCTTTTATCGACAGTCAAAACCTTAATCTAGGTGTTCGGTCGCAAGGCTGGAAACTGGATTTTAAGAAGTTTAGAATTTATCTAAAGGACTCTTACAGCGTATCAAAAGCTTTTCTATTTATAGGCTACATACCAAGTCGTCAGAAACTTTACGATGAATTAGAGAAAAACGGATACGAACTTATCTTTAAACCTGTCATAGAGAAAACTCAAAGCGGACAGATTGTAATAAAAGGCAATGTAGATTCGGAACTGGTTTTACATACTATGGCAGAATTTCCTAATTATGGCGGCGCTGTAATTGTTTCCGGCGATGGCGATTTTTACTGCCTCGCGAAGTATTTAGAACAAAACAACAAACTAGTAAAAATTGTAGTTCCAAATCATAAATACTCTTCACTACTGAGGGAATTCGGTAATTACATAACAGTCGTAACAATGTTCAGAAATAAAGTCGAGAAATAGGCACAAAAAAGGAAGGTATTCCCTGGGGACAAAACCCTTTGGTATTCCTTCCATGGTGATGTTGCTATTGTAGTATAATCAAAAGTATATGTCAAGTAGAAAGAGTTTAGAAGAGATTAAAACATCGGCTAGTCTCAACCTTACTGACCTTGAACTAAAAAGCCGTTTTGATAAAGATTTAGAAGTCGCGGTTTGTTCGGGCTGTTTTGACGACTTGTACTTAAAGTATCTTTCCAAAACCCACGGACTACTGACACAGGAGATAAAATCCTTAGGAAAATTGTCTCTGGAGGAAAAAAGGGAGCTGGGTCCCAAATTAAACGAGCTTAAAAAATATATTGAAGAAAGCATAGAAAAAGGTCGACAAGATTACCACCAAGCCCAAATTACCGACGCTGACATCGACTTAACCATCCCGTATCCACCAGTCAAAACAGGCTACTTGCACCCCACAACTCAAGTCATCCGCCAAATGAATGAGTTTTTTAGATATTACGGCTTTTCCATAGGCGAGGGAACGGAAATTGAAACTGCGGAGTACAATTTTAGGCGACTTAACTTGCCGGAGGGTCACCCCGCCACAGATTTGCAGGACACATTGTTTGTTAGTGAGCCAGATATTCTGCTACGAACGCATACTTCGTCTATAGAGGCACGAATTTTAGAGTCGTACAAACCGCCAATAAGGGTTGTAGTACCGGGGAAGTGCTATAGAAACGAGACTGCCAATCCAACAAATTCTTCTTTTTTTCATCAATACCAGGGTTTTGTGGTCGACAAAGGAATTACTATTCAGAATCTTAAGTGGTTAATGGAGAGGTTTCACCAATACTTATTTGAGGACGACAACATTGAGCTACGATTTAGATATAAATATTATCCGGAAGTGTCGCCCGGCATGGGGGTAGATGTTAAATGTCGCTTTTGTAATGGCGCAGGTTGTACGGTTTGCAAGCAACGGGGCTGGATGGAAGTTTTGGGCTGTGGCATGATTCACTACAACACCTTAAAAATGAGCGGAATTGATCCGGAAGTTTATACTGGTTTTGCTTGGGGTATGGGGTTAGACCGCCTAGTTATGGCAAAATTTGGCATCAGCGACATTAGAAAATTATATGGAGGACTTGCGTATATTTAAAGTCAAAAAACTGTGAGAATACCTTTGGACTGGCTAAAAGAATATGTCGACTTGGAGGGCTTGTCGCCAACAGAGATCAGCGATGCTTTTACGCAAATTGGTTTAATGTTAGACAAACCTTTTGACGGAAGGGTGTTTGATTTGGAACACCGCTTTGACCGCTCCGATTGGCTCTCGATACTTGGTTGCGCTCGAGATCTATCGGCCTATCTTGGCAGGGATTTAAAACTACCACAGACATACACAAAGGAAGGAAAAAAACCTACATCCAATCAACTTGTTGACATTAAAGTAGAATGTTCCGATGTCGTCAATCGATTTAATACTGTAGTTTTCAGAAACATCAAGGTAAAACCATCGCCAGTGTGGTTAAAAAATCGTTTGGAGGAATACGGAATACCCTCGATTAATAACATCGTAGATATTACAAATTATGTCATGGTGGAACTTGGTCAGCCCATGCACGCCCAAGATTTAGCTAAGTTCAGAAAGCAAGAGGTTGTGATCCGCAAAGCCCGCAATGAGGAGAGGTTATGTACATTTCTGGGCGACGAGGTTACTTTGTACCCAGAAGCGTTTGTTCTTACTCAATATGGAGTAGCAACTGTACTCGGGGGAATTGTTGGCGGACGGGAAACAGGTGTAGATAAAAACACAACGGACATAATTTTAGACGCAGGAAACTACAATCAAAACATTATTAGAAAAGTGTCACGCAAATTAAAAATCCAAAACGAGACGGTTTTAAGATACGATAAATTTTTACATCCAAACCTAACGCAATACGCCATAGAACGCGCAACTTACTTGATTCTAGAGCTGGCGGGAGGGGAATACTACCAAAATGTCGACTGGAACCCCAAACAAAGTCAACCTAAGGAAATGGTTCTAAGGTCGAGCCGTCTTAGAACACTAGCAGGTTTTGAAATCGAAAAAGATATGGCTGTGGATATTCTAACCCGGTTGGGTTACGAGGTAGTCTACGATCACAATTCGCAAAGTATTAGACAAACTAAAATTTCTAGCGAGAAAGATGTTTCCGAATGGGAGCAAAAACTCATAGTCCCGTATTTTAGAACCGACATTGAAGTGGAAGACGATATAGTTTCCGACATTTTGCGCATAAACGGCTACACAAAAATTCCTACGGCACAAATTCAAAGCGCGCCACCTAAAGAAATTACTTCGGAAATTTATAAATTTGAAGAAACATTACGCGACGCGCTAGTTCAACTTGGCGCGCACGAGCATATTACAGATCCACTGGTTTCCAGCATACTTTCCCGTGACAAGAAATCCGCGGGAAATCAAATTGTCCTAGAGAATTCGCAAAATTCTCAAAAAAATGCGTTGCGACTTTCCATCGCGGACACTTTAGAAAACATCGTTCCAAACTACATCAAGAATCAAATCCCAAGTGGTGTACTTTTTGAGGTCGGCAAGGTTTATACGCAACAGGGCGACAAGAAAGATTACGCAACTTATAAGGAAGTCCGGGTTTTGGAATGCCTGGTTTTTGACAAGGAAAAAAGTCCAAAAGAATTACATAAACAAACCTCTTCTATTCTTGGCGGACTTTTTAAGATACTCGGCATGAGAGATATATCGATTACAAAGGTTAGACCACAAGAAGCCCAGATAAAACATAACGACAAGGTTCTGGGAACTATAAGATATAACGGCTTTACACTCTTTACAGAAGTTCTATTGACGGCTCACCGTCAAACACAAAGAATTGTTGCAGATATTCTAGACCGGCGGAGTGTTGATGTATCGCTTCTGATACCTAAAGATCTATCGGTTGGTAAAGTAATCGACTTCGTGGCAAAATCGAATGAGATCGCTAAAGTAGAGTTTTTGGAGGAGTATGTGGACGATCACCTCGATAAAAACTTGAGATCAGTCCTAATTAAAATATTTCCCCAAACAAACTTAACACAGGAACAAGCGAATGCGTCCATCAACCGTACCTTAACCAATCTGAAAACTACCCTCGATGCTCGAATAAGAAGTTAATTTGCGGTATTATCACCACCATAGATGATAAGCTTTATTTTATCTTCAGCGGTGCGACCGTTTTTATCACGGGCTTTTATTCTAAATTCTTTTTCCCCGGCGTCGGACGGTTTAAAGACAAAGTTGTAACCGTAAGGAAAGGAGCCGTCGTCAGTAACCTTCTCGTCGTCTAAATAAATACTTACTTGGTCGATTTCGTCTTCACTCCAAGCGTCAACCTTTAACCTAAACTCTAGTGGCACCGTTTGACCGTCCGTAAAACCTACAATGTCGGCAGAAATCTTGTCGCCAGAAGATTTGCCGTCGCTGTCAAAGGAAAGTCGGGAGGTAGAAGTGGGCGGGAAATAAGTATCATCGTCCTTAAACCGCTCCGCCACCCAATTGTCCACAAAGTCCTGCCATTCCGGAAGCTCGGCTTTTATTTTAATATAGGTTTTTTGCTTTGATTTACCTGCATCCTTACAAGCCTGATTAGCAATCTTTCCATCCACCTTGCAGACTTCCAGCTTTTGATACCAGTCGCTCACCGCCGTAGGCTCTGTACCGGTAACAAACCACTCTTGCCGTCGGTCATATTCTCCTGTGGGCAACATACCAGTCAGTTTGTCCACCTCCATTTTTTTGATGTTCTTGGGCGGTTCAAACTTTTCAATGGGCTTTTTAGAGTCGTCGCCATAATACAGCTTAATATATTCCTTCATAAACCGGTTGTAGATTGGTGTGGCTCCTGTTATACCGGACGCCAAATACGGATTCATTTTGTCGTTATTATTATTGCCCACCCAAGCACCCATAACAATGTAGGGTGTAAAACCCATGGCATAGTTATCACGCTTGTCGTCGGTAGTTCCTGTTTTTACCGCCACCTGATGTCCGGGAATATTTAACAAACTGCCAAAACCAAAAGCCTCGCTTCGCGCGCCGTCGTCCGCCAAAATATCAGAAATTAAAAAAGCCACTTCTTCGCTTAACGCCCGAGTCCCACCTGTGTCAACCCACTTATACAGCAAGGCGCCACCAGCGTCTTTAACCTCCAACAAAGCCTCCGGTGGTCTAAACATGCCCTTGGCAGCAAAAACGCTAAACGCACCGGTCATTTCCAAAAGTTTAGTCTCACCGCCACCCAAGGTTAGCGCCAACCCGTAGCCTTCCGGTCGACTAAAAGTAGTAATGCCCATTTTTTTTGCCTGGTCGACCATGTTAGAAATTCCCGCAATCTTTAGCGCTTTTACCGCTGGAATGTTTAAAGAGTTACCCAGAGATTTGCGGAGCGACATGGGTCCGCGGAAAGTGCCGTCGTAATTTTCCGGTTTGTAGACCATTTGACCCGCCATATTTTCAAAAGTGGTTGGAACATCCATAAACGGGAAGGATGCGGTGTAGCCTTGGGAAAGCATGGTAGCGTAAGTTATAGGTTTTATGGACGACCCGGGTTGGCGCAAAGCAAGTGTGACATTTAAGTTGGGATCAAACACGCACGAACCTTCCCCCGTGGCACCGGAAACGCAGTTTTCAGGTTCGGTGTCGCCAAAGTAGTCTTTAGAACCTACCATTGCCAAAATTTGACCGGTTTTAGGATCAATCACCACCATTGCGCCATTACCCACATTTAGGTTTTTAGCTTTGGCGACTTCTTCTTTAACGATTTTTTCTGCCATTTCTTGGACAGTTAAATCCAAGCTGGTTGTAACTATTAATCCGCCACCCTCAACACGGTCTTCGCCGTATTTTTGGGCTAAAAGTTCTTTAACATAAAAGACGAAGTGGGGCGCCAAAAAAGAGGCGTGAGCGCGCTCAAATTTAAGTTCCTCTTTTTTGGCGCCCTCGTAATCTTCGTCACTAATAAAATGTCTTTTCCCGTCAACTCCCATCCAACCACGAACCTTCATTAAGTACAAAACATAGTCTTTGCGCGCCAAGCCCTTTGCAGGGTCACTACTATAATAGGAGTAGGTGGACGGACTTTGAGGCAAACCCGCCAAATACGCCGATTCCGCCAAGGTTAAATCCTTAGGCTCTTTATTAAAATATGCCTTAGACGCTGTCAAAACTCCGTAATTTTGACCTCCGTAAGGTGTTTCGTTTAAATACATTTGCAAAATCTCGTTTTTAGAGTATTTGCTTTCCAATTGCAACGCCAACACAAATTCCTTAATCTTTCTTGTTACCGTGCGTTCCTGCGACAAAAGCGTATTTTTTACCACCTGTTGAGTAAGCGTGGAACCGCCCTGCAAATCCCCGCCAAAAAAAGTGTTTCTTAAAGCTCTAATCATACCTCTGGGAGAAAATCCGCTATGGGTATAAAAATCGGAGTCTTCTGTTGCTAAAGTTGCATACTGAAGATTCACGCCAATATCGTTTATTTGTATTAATTCGCGGTTTTTTTCACCATATACCTCGTAAATTGGCTTTCCGTTTCTGTCCAAAATCTTGGTTGACAGCTCCTGACTACGGTTAAGAAGTTTGTCAGGCGAAGGGAGTTGATACGAGTAAACCGCAAAAACCACCATTGTTAAAACAAAAAACCCTATAATACTTACCAACAGCGCCGTGGCAAAATAAGTAAGTAACATCAATTTTTTGCTGGCGTACCTGCGTCGCACTAATACTACATTTCTACCTGCAGAATCGCCCAAAGTCGCCCCTCTACCCGTCGTCCTACTAAATTTTGCTCTGACTTTAGAAACAAAAGCGGATATTTTCCTTCTGGTTCTAGGGTTAGACCTAATCATCTTTTGATTTTAACACCTTTGCGGTGGTATATTCTACCCAACATGTCAAAAATTATTGTCGACCAAGAAAAGATAGAAAAGTTCCTAACTAGGGGAGTAGCCAATATTTTTCCGAGTGTGGGCGAGTTAAGAAAAAAGTTGCTGAGTGGCGACAGAATAAAAGTCTACCAAGGCTTTGACCCTACCGGACCTTATTTACATGTTGGTCACGCAATGGGTATTAGAGCTTTACGACTTTTGCAGGAAATGGGACATGAGGTAATTTTTCTGGTGGGCGACTATACAGCCAAAGTAGGCGACCCCGATAAAGACTCCGCCCGTAAAATTTTAACCGATGAAGAAATCCAAAAAAACATGGCGGGTTGGAAGGAGCAAGCCTCCCGACTGATTGATTTTGAGGGCGAAAATCCCGTGCAGTTTAAAAGAAATTACGAATGGCTTTCCAAACTTAAGTTAGCGCAGTTAATAACGCTAATGTCGCATGCCACAGTCCAACAAATGATTGAGCGCGACAATTTTCAGCGCCGTCTAGCCTCCAAAGATCCTATTCAACTCCAAGAGTTCATTTATCCGTTAATGCAAGGTTACGACAGCGTGGCTATGGAAGTCGACCTGCAAATTGGCGGAACTGACCAGATTTTTAACATGCTTACAGCAAGGCAGGTTGTTAAAGCTTACTTAGGCAAAGAGATGTTTGTGCGGGCAAATACTATGATGGACGCGCCGGACTGTCGTACTATGAGTAAAACTAAAGGCAATGGTATAAATCTTTCCGATCCGCCGGAAGCTATGTACGGCAAGGCCATGTCGTACGACGATAGCCATATTTTAATCGGCTTGGAACTTTTAACGGAAACACCGCTTGAGGAAATTGCCCAAATTAAGGTCGCTCTATCAAACGGAGAAAACCCAATGCTTTATAAAAAACTTATGGCTAAAAGAATTGTGGAAGTTATTTACGGGCTTGCCGACGCTGAAAAAGCTGAAAAGAACTTTGAGACGACGGTGCAAAAAAAGGAAGTTGCCCAGGAAAATATTGTGGAAGTAAAAACAGCGGAGGGCGTCACCTTGCTGGAATTTCTAAAACTTGCGGTAGGAGAGAGATATTCGTCCAGCGACATAAAAAGGACAATAGAACAAGGCGGGGTGGAAGTTGACGGACAGAAGGAAACCAACTTTAATGCGAAAGTCATAAAGGATCCCGATACGGTAATTAAATTCGGTAAACGCGAATTCTTACGTCCAATTTTAAAATGATTAAACTTTACAAACAAGCAATTCCAACCGAGGATTTTAAACCCCTGCGAGAAAAGTATCCCGACTACATAAAAGTGGTGGTAGATTTGGAAAACGGCTGGCTGTGCGCGGGCGGAGAATATCATATAGATTGCGAGGAGGTGCTAATCAACAACGGTTCTAAACAAGCAGACCTTTGGGGCGGGGGAGTGGATATGACCTCAAACAAAATAGAGTACCAAGCCATGTCAAACTTTAAACCTGCACAAGGCAGGCTGACTTACGAAATTTCCGATCCTGAAATTAAGACGCGTTTTGAGGAACGCGTTAAATACTTTTTTGGACTATAAAATGGACAGAAACAACCCGGAATTTCTAAAAATGGCAATAAAAAGCGACTTGATGCGGGTGGCGCAATCGGCCGGGCGCCTAACCAATCCAGAATCTTACGGTGTGTGGATGACGTTTTTACATAAAGCGTTGGAAAATATGCAAAAACTTTGTGACGACGGAGAAATCCAAAAACTCCGGCCGTATCTTGTCGCACTAATTCTACCTAAGGAAAAAATCCTGTACGACGCAAGATCCAGGCTTAAATGGGCAGAAAAAGTTTTGGACATCTCGTGCATGATTCAAGTTTCTGGTACTATTGCATTATGAAAAAAATCAAGGACTTACATAAAACTGCAAAAAAGACGGGCTTTTATAAAAAGTCGCTTATTGTTTTAGCCTCGCTTGCGCTACTCTTGACTTCGATCCTACCATTCATTCTTTAACAACTAGATAAGCAAAAAATACTGTAAGGGAATCTTTACCGCATTATACTGCTCCGAATATTCCAAATCACTGCCAGAAATAACTATGCTGTACTTAGGCGTAACTTTAGGCGCCATTTTTTGCGTCGTCTGAATTACCTGACTGTAACTTTTTTTACCCATACCAACTTCCATAACAATATGTTTAAAGCCTTGAGAAATTACAAAATCAGCACCGCCCTCGGAAACATCGTAAGTTAAAGAAAAGGCACCAAATTTTGGAATAATTCGGTTTAAGTACATGCCTACGAGATCCTCAAATAAATTACCTCGATAATTGTCAAAAACGGCTGTACTTTCCTTACTAGATAGGTATGTGTACCTTAGCGACGGGGTAGCAAAAAGATACTTAGAAGCCTTCCTAATTTGTTTAAAATGTGTGCCAAAGGGAGGAACCCTAGTAACAAGCCCAGACTCCTCTAAGGTTTTTAGGATAAGTCGTAAAGTATCGATGCTCAAACCTAATGTCTCGCTTAGTTTAGTAGCACTCACACCCAAAGTATCGGAAATCAAATAGAGAGTTTTATCAACCCTGTCAAGCGTTGCAAGGTCGAATTTATAAATTTGAGGAATGTCGGTATAAATAACTTTATTAATTATTTGGGAGATAAAACTTGTAGACAAAACATCGTTTTCCGACTTTAGCGTAAAGGGGAATGTACCAAACTTAAGATATCTTTGAACTTCAAACCTACCTATATTCAACCAGTAACTTTTGATCGCTTGATCCAGTTTTTGAAGTTTATAGTATACCTCCTTGGCGTCATTACTAAATAAAATCGCGTCCTTGACGGAACTACTTACACCCTGTAACGGTTCTACTCTAGACTTAAGCAATAGATATTCACTAAAATCAACTGGATGAATATCCGTAAAATATACTCTTCTGGCAACATCAGCATTAATCTGCTGTCTTAACAGTAAAGCGGAGGAACCTGTGCAAAAAACCATCACCTTTTTTGTTTTATCGTAAAGCGTCTTTAAAAAAAACGCCCACTTCTCGTCGTAATGTATCTCGTCCAAAAATAAAAATAGGGGGGTATCGAGTTCCTCTATGTGTTTAGAAATCAACTCTTCGTAGCTTTCCATTACATCCCAAAGGTTGGCATCGAATCTTTTAACCACCTCGTCCACAGATAAATACACTTTACTAATATTTTGATCCGTTAAAGAAAGGTAGAGTTGAGCTAACAAAGTAGTTTTACCTGTACCCCTAAGACCTGGCATAACAATCATCCTAGCTCCTTCCTTCCGAGCTAGGAAATGTTGGATATTCTTTTCCAACTCATAAAAAACGCTCCTTTTGGACAAAAGCTCGCCATCTACATCTTTAATCATCCCTAAGAGTCGTTCTGGGGCTTGAATCATCTGATTTTGCAGATATTTTTGTAACTCGTTATTCATCATATTACTATCCTAACACAACCAATAAGCAAATGCAATCACATAGCGACTAGAACCAACGAGTAGAGTATAGTCCCGTTACTAAAGCCTTAAAGGATAATTTTTTTCAGAATTATATAACCAAGATCATAGGTAAATGATCGGAAGCCTCGGAGTCGGGTACAGAAAATCCCTTTACCGTTATATTGCCGTCTATAAAAATGTAATCGGAATAGTATTGCTTGCTTTCGGGAAAACGATCCCACACATATTTGTTCCTTGTTGTCTTAATTCCGTAATCTTTAACTAAATTCTTATAACCAGCTTCCTCAAACATCTTGACACTTTTAGTATCCATCTCTAGATTAAAATCTCCGCCCAATATCCTTGTTCCTTCCATAATACTGAAAGCATCTATCAAGCTTTTGGATTGTACCAACCTAGTGTCGTCATCTAATTTAGTTCCCGGCTTAGACACACCGTGAACATTGCAAAGATGAATGTCCTTTCCATTCAACCTTAAGTGGCTATATAAAGCCAAACCAGCCAAGGGAATGTCCATCAACAAAGCTTTATTGGAGACTACATCAATACTATTTCTAATATAGATTGCCTGAGGAAAATCATCTTTGTCGCTAATAAATTTGTAGTCGCTGTATAGTTTGAAATTATTTAGACTATCCCTTAGGAACCATTTTGCCTTTTCATAAGCTTCCTGAAAACAAAAAATATCCGTTGAATCGACATGTTCTGCAATAAAAGCCTCCGCAAATTCCCTGTTGGTAAAATTCCAAATATTTAAAAAAACTATCTTCATTAGCCGGTACTTTAACACAGCGGTGATAAAATGTCATTATGACCCGTGATTTTTTTAAAAGACCCGTAAAATTTCTCAATAAAGTCGGACCTAAATACGAAAAACTGTTGGAAAAGCTAGAAATTAAAACGGTTGGAGATCTGCTCTACCACTTTCCCTTTAGATACGAGGACTATTCTAAAAAGGTTAAAGTGGGCGATGCGGTGGTTAACGATGTTGTTTCCATTACGGGCTTTTTGGGAAAAGTTACAAATATTGCCACACCTACCGGCAAGCGATTAACCATTGCAACAATTGTGGACGAAACCGGTAGCCTAAATTTAATTTGGTTCAACCAACATTACTTAAAAACCGTTCTCCGAGAAAATAAAACCTACACGGTTAGCGGGCGCGTTACTTTGTACAAAAACAAAAAGTGTATTTTCTCGCCCGAATTTGAAGAAGGGGAGGGGGGCTTAGCAACAGGACGACTTGTGGCAATTTATCCCGAAACGGCAGGAATTTCCTCTAAATGGTTACGGTCTAGAAATAACGACATCGTAAAGGGTTTCCAGGGCGACGATTCCGGAGCGAAAATTTTAGAGTTTTTACCCCCAGAAGTACTTACTGAAAATAACTTTCCGGAGATTGCCGAAGCTTTTAGTAAAATCCACTTTCCCCAAAGTCTGGATGACGCGGAAATTGCCAAAAATCGCTTTGCTTTTGAAGAGGTCTTTCTGGAGCTTTTAAAAGTCGAAAAGAGAAAACAAGAGTGGAAAAAAGAAAAAAACGGGTGCAAAATCCTATACGCGCCATATAAGAACCAGGTTGACGACTTAATAGCCAGTCTGCCGTTTAAACTTACAACCTCCCAACAACAAGCACTGGATAGCATCGTAAGTGACTTGCAGGAAGAAGCACCAATGAATCGGCTTTTAGAAGGCGATGTGGGAAGCGGAAAAACCATAGTTAGCCTTATAGCTGGATACTTGGCGTATTTAAACCGTTACAAAACAGTTTTAATGGCACCTACGGAAATTTTAGCCAATCAGCATTTTGAAACATTTACCAACTTTCTTACTCAAAATTTTATTTCGGGTATTAAGCTTATCCAAAAGACAAATACCAAGAACACAGAACTTACTCAAAATTTTGACATTGCCATTGGAACCCATGCGCTTTTGTACTCAACCACACAAGTAGAAAAGCTAGGACTTGTTATTGTGGACGAACAACATCGGTTTGGGGTAGAACAGCGCACCATGCTTCTTAATATGTCAAAAGAAACTATTTTACCTAACATGCTCTCTATGACGGCAACGCCAATCCCCAGAACCCTGTCGCTAACAATTTACGGGGATTTAGATATTTCTGTCCTAAAACCACACACCAAAGAGGGCAGAAAAGTCCAGACAAAAGTCGCACAGGAAAATAGCCGAGAAAAATTGTACCAATGGATTAAGGCGCAAAATCAACAAACTTTTATTGTGTGTCCGTTTATTAACCAGTCGACCAACGAGGATTTTGAAAATGTAAAAGCGGCGGAAAAAGAATTTAAAGACCTGCAAAAAATACTACCCGCAGACCAAATGCGCCTGATTCACGGCAAAATTAAAGCTAAGGAAAAAGAAATCGCTATTGAAGAGTTTAGAACCGGAAAAATCCGTTACCTTGTATCCACGCCAGTTATAGAGGTGGGTATAGATGTACCGGAAGCATCAATTATTGTAATAGAAAGCGCAGAAAGGTACGGTTTGGCGTCGCTACATCAACTTAGGGGGCGAGTAGGTCGACTTGGTCAGCAAGGTTATTGTTTTTTGGTAAATACGGGAAGCTCACAAAAATCGCGTGAACGGCTAAAATATATGGAAACTTGCGACGACGGATTGGAACTTGCCGAGCTGGATTTAAAAATGCGAGGTCAGGGCGACATTTTTGGTACAATGCAAAGCGGGGTAAAAAACTTTAAAGTCGCCAGCATTTTTGATGTGGAACTTTTGGAGAAGGCTAAAGCGCAAGCGCAAAAATATTTTGGGCGACTTGATGAGTTTCCGATGTTGAAGGATAAAATAGAAGAATCGGGTAAGTATGTGGGTCAAAATTAAAGCAACAACCATCAGCAACAGCTGATGGTTTGCTGAAATCCATTGCCTTGCTGGGCAATGGATTATAAACATTAACAAATTTATCAATTATACTATTGACTATTAATTATTCTTGGTAATATAATCTTTTAATGACAAATAAAAATAATCAGCTAGTTATTTATCAATCGAGATCCGGAGCAATAGAGTTAAGAAGAGACGCTAGACGCGGAACTATCTGGGCTAGTCAAACTCAAATAGCCGAACTTTTTGGAATCGAGAGGACGGTTGTGACTAGACACATCAACAAAATCTTTAAGGATCGGGAGGTAAAAAGGAGGAGTAATGTGCAAAAAATGCACTTTACTAGCCCCTTTAAACCCGTTTTTGCCTACTCACTAGACCTTATTCTGGCTGTTGGATATCGTACAAATTCCAGGGTAGCCATTGATTTTAGACGGTGGGCTACCCAAACCCTAAAAGAATATATTACCCAGGGTTATGCAATAAACAAAAAGCTAATTGCAAAAAACTATCAACAATTCCTAAAAACAGTTGAAGACATAAAACTGCTCCTGCCTGGAAACGAACTTATAAACACCAAGGATGTTATGGAACTAATTAGCGCCTACGCCGACACATGGGTCTCTCTTGAGGCGTACGACAAAGATCAGTTAAAGACTAAAAAAACTACTAAAAAGTCTGTGGAAATTACCGCGCAAAAACTCGAGCAAGAATTAGCAACTTTAAAATCAGATTTACTATCTAAAGGCACGGCTACCAAACTTTTTGGGACGGAACAGAGTCAAGGCAGACTTTCTGGCATAGTGGGTAATGTCATGCAGTCCTTTGGGGGTCAAGACTTATACCCTACAGTAGAAGAAAAATCCGCCAACCTTTTGTATTTTATGGTTAAAGATCATCCGTTTATGGACGGCAATAAAAGAAGCGCCGCATTTGCTTTTGTGTGGTTTTTAAAACAAGCAAAAATTCTTAACACCGCCAAATTAACACCGTCAGCACTTACTGCCTTAACCATATTAATTTCGGAAAGTAATCCAAAAGACAAAGAAAAAATGGTTAGACTGGTTGGGAGCCTGATTTAAGCCATGCTTCGCGTTACATCCGGAACAGCTAAAGAAAAAAAACTGCTTTTACCAAAAAACCAAAAGGTTACGGCGGTAAAAGAAATCGTCAAACTGGCGATATTTTCTATTCTGGGCGACAAAACAGAGTCCGCCACCTGTTTAGATCTTTATGCGGGTAGCGGAAACCTTGGTATAGAAGCCTTAAGCAGGGGAGCCGTTTTTTGCGATTTTGTAGACGAATCCAAGTCGTCCATCCAAACCATAGAAAAAAACCTTAACAACTGCCAGCTGACAGAAAAAGCAAATCCCATTTGGGACGACGCGTTAAAATACCTGGCAAACGCGGAAACTTTGTACGACATTATTTTTGCCGACCCTTACTATGCCGACGCAAATCAAAAACACTTAATTAAACTTGCCATGGAGCGTTTAAACCCTAACGGCGTTTTCTTTTTATTGACTTCTTCTGACAGACAAAATCAGCAGGGCGACAGGTTGGCAAGCGCGGAAGTGGAACTTCCCAAGGATTTATCAATCCCCGTGACTCTAGAAACCCGCAGGTATGGAAAAACTTTACTAACGATTATTTGGGTAAAACCATAATCAAAACCCCTGCAAAAGCTATTATTGAAGCAAAAAGTTTGGGTAATAAATTTTCCTCTTTGTATTTATATTTTGACACAATGAGCGCGACAAAGGGTTCGGTGGCTAAAATAGCAGTTACAACCCCTATGTTAAGGTACTTAAAGGCAAAATTGATACAAAGGAAACCTCCAGCTACTACAGCACCCATCAGGAAGAATCGATTGAACGGAAAGTTTTTATCGCGAACCCCGGCAACGATGCCTTCGGACTTAACCCAAGAAATTGCATAATTACTAACTACTAATAGAACAGTAAGGAACAATGCAAACATTTGCGGACTTGAATTATTTATTGAAAACTTGTTTGCAACGGAAGTAAAACTCCCGATTAAATTGTAAACCACCAACAATCCAGCCACTTTAATTACATCAACGCGGACTCGCTTATCCCAAGCTAACACAATGTAGGAAACGAGTAATAACAAGAAACCAAGAACATGGTGGATATATATTTTCTCCGCTAAGAAAATAAAACCCAAAACAAAGGAGAACAGCACATCTAAGGTTCTCGACATAGTGATCAAAGAAAAGTCGAATTTCTGGTATATTTTTACTTGAATCGCCCCGTAGGCAATGTTTAGAAGCAAGCTGACAGACAGCGGGAGCAAGAACAGCTTGTATTCCGGTATAAAGAACCCACCAGTCAATAAAATAATTAGAATTAGGAAAGGTAAACTGAAAAATCGGTAATATGCGTTCAGCCTATATCTATCGATCCCGCTGTCGCTCAAGCCTCTTATCAAGGAATATCGGACAATATAGCTAACTACAGTTGCGAAGGATGCGACGACTCCTAGATAGCTTAGTGGACTCATATTCTGATATAATACCACAATGGATATTAATATTGCATGGATTGACACTTTCATAAAGGCGGGTTTTAAAAGAATCGACCACGAGTCGCTTGTACACCCCGTCTTTCCAACATCCTTCAATATGTCCGCAGGTCTCGTCCAACTCGACCCCAGAATACGGTCAAAAAATCCAGCAAATCCGTCCAAAGAGGTTTTAATTCAACCGTGCGTTAGGCATTTTGACATTGAAAAAGTGGGCGACGAGAGTCACTTAAGCTTTTTTGAAATGGCGGGAGCGTTTGAAGTGGTTGAATATAACAAGGTCAATACCGTAAACCTAACTTGGGAATTTCTAACCAAAGTCCTAAAAATCAATCCAAAACATATTTGGGCAACGGTGTTTAACAAAGATGTTGTTGCGGGTAGGGAAATTGATCTAGAAACCGAACTTAAAGACTTTGTCACCAAAACAGCAAACGGTCAGGTGGTTTTTGGCAACAAAGAAACCAATTTGTGGGAACAGGGCGGGGGTGCGGATCTTAGGGACAACATCAAGCTGTGCGGTCCGCAGGTGGAATTCTTTTACGATCAGGGCGTCAATCAAAACTGTCAAAACCCAAATTGCAACCCGTTTTGCAAATGCGGACGGTTTTTGGAAATTAGTAACATTTTGTTTATCGAGCATTTTATTGACTATTCTAAAGAGCCGGTTTTGGGCGACTTAGTAAACAAATCCACCGAGGTAGTTATTGGCGCGGAACGGTGCGCCAAGATTGTGGAAGGGGTGGAAAGCATTTATTTGACATCATACCTAAAACCTTTAGTCGATTTGATTGCGCCAACAGGTGAGCTTAACGAGAATATAAAAATTATTGCCGACCACATTAAGTCGCTCTTATTTATTTTGGCGGAAGAAAAAATAGTCCCCAGCAAAGCCGACCGTGGCAGGATTATTAGAACGCTTATCCGCAGGCTACTTTCTTCCATGTACGCGCAGGGACTTAATCCGCAGGAACTTTTGCCAAAACTGCGTCACCAAGTCGTCCAAATGTATGCAAAACCGTATCCACATTTAAGTGACGGGGTGACGACTTGTTTGGAGGTAATTTTTGACCACGAGAAGGAATATAAAGTGACTTTGGAGAAGGGTGCGCGCAAAATTGCCAAAGTTGTTAAGGCTAAAGGACTTGCCAACCTTACGGAAGAGGATTTAAGGGCGTTTTGGGAAATTCACGGCTTTCCAAAAAAGCTTTTGCCCGTTTACAAGGTTGTCTAAAAACCAAAATTAGTAGCTTTTTGCAACTTCGGCTTTAACTCTGTCTGTCAAAAACACCTTCATTAAGGACTGGTATGGTACATCCCGAGAATTTGCTAATTCCTTTAACCTGGCAAGCAGGGCAATAGGTAATCTTAGGGATATAGATTCGGTTGAAGGCTTTAACTCTGACAAATCCATCTCGACGGGTTCAAATTGGTCGACATAGTCAGAAAAATCATTAACCAGCCAAAACGCCCTCTCCTCATCCTCATTTTTAAATTGTGGAATCATTTTTGCCTTGTTCATAGATGTTCCTTTCTTTTCTGCTCTGGTCACGAACCGAAATTACCCTTACTTTATCTGCTCTTATAGTAAAAACCAAATATAACCTTCTCCCACTGTCAGTAACCCCAAAAGCTACATACCTTTCCTCTTTTTGAGAGTGATCAACATCCCTGTAAATGTTGATTGGTCTATTAAAAAAGACCTCCTCGGCTTCCTTGTTAGTAACACTGTGTTTGTCTTTATTCTTAAAAAGGTTGCCCTTGTCCCAATCAAAGGCTACAGGAACATTGTTACTCATACCTGCAGTATATTATTGTAATATACTGTTGTCAAGCCCAATTTTATTTGACAATCCGCCCCCAACCCGTCTAATATAACCCCATGCAAGTACCAAAAAGAAAGACTAGCAAGAGCCAAGTAAGAATTAAAAGAAATTCGCACTACAAGCGCTCGCCAATTAACACCGTAAAATGCAAGTCGTGCGGAAGCGCAAAACTACCGCACCACGCCTGTCCGGAGTGCAAAAAGTAGTCGTCCAAAACTTTTAAGGACTTTTGGTTTTACTGCAACAACATGAAAACTGACGCCCGCCACCAAGCCAGAAAGTTAGCTCTGTTAAAACTTTACGCAGAGTTTTTTGGAGGTACAGGCGACTTGCCGGCAGAACTGGTGATAGAAATGCCCCAAACCGTCCAGGCAGACCTAGACATGTTAAAAAGCCTGGTTGACGGGATAAAAGCCGACATTACTCGGATTGACCAAGTAATTACCGACTGCGCCCCCGAGTGGCCTCTTGACAGGATTGCTAAAATAGATCTTGCAATTCTTCGCATTGCGGTGTATGAAACTATTAACAACACCGTAAACTCCAGCGTAGCCATAAACGAGGCGGTGGAACTTGCCAAAGAATTTGGCGGAGAAGCCTCCGGCAAGTTTGTAAATGGCGTTTTGGGCAGTGTGGCAGAAAAATTGACGACCAAAAAGGACAAACTGGAAGTAAATGACGATGTAAAAACTGGCGAAGTTTTGTCGACTAAGAAAGAGGAAAAAATATGAAACCAACAAATTTTAAAGAAAAAGTAAAGCAGGTAATTGCACAGAAGGCGGGTGTGGAAGCGCGGGAGGTTTTGGACGACATGTTTTTTGGCGACGATTTAAACTTGGGCGATCTGGAACTTACAGAAATTTTGGAGGAACTGGAGGACTTGTTTAAGGTGGACTTGCTTGACGAACAAAGCGAGCTGGAAAGCGTTAAAGATCTTTTGGATACGCTGGAAGAAAAATTGGACTAAAACATTTTAAAATTAATTATGCAAACTATGGACTTTGAAGCTTTAGGTAAAATTCTACAAACCCCGTTAGCAGACCAAACCGCAAAAAGCTTGCTGGAAATTGCCTTTACTCACAGGTCGTACCTAAACGAACACCACGGTTACAACGGCAACGGGCTTAAGTCCAATGAGCGCTTGGAGTTTTTGGGCGACGCGGTTTTGCAACTTTTGTCGAGCGAGTTTTTATATAAAAAGTTTCCCGACTTACCGGAGGGCGATTTAACAAACTATCGTTCTGCCATGGTTTGTACTCCGTCGCTTGCCAACGAGTCAAAAAGGCTAGGCTACGGAGCGTTTTTACTTTTATCTAAAGGTGAGGAAGCAACTGGCGGACGGGACAGGGAATACATTTTAGCCAACACTTTTGAGGCGGTTTTAGGCGCGCTATACACACTAAATGGACTGGAATTTTGTCGCCAATTTTTAGAACGGGAACTTTTGTACAAAATAGACGACATTGTCCGGGATGAAAAATACAAGGATGCCAAAAGCAAGTTTCAGGAGTTGGCGCAGGAAAAGCTAGCATATACCCCGGAATATTTTTTGGTTGACTCTTGGGGGCTGGACCACGACAAAACTTTTAAAGTGCAGGTTAAGGTGGGCGACAAAGTTTACGGCGAGGGCGTTGGTAAAAGCAAACAGCGCGCGGAAATGGAAGCGGCAGCTAATGGGCTGGAGAAGTTAGAGAGGGGACTGTGAGCCCGACAGGAGATTTTGAGAAGGCGGGGGGGGGAGACAGTGTGGTAACTTCGATTTAGAATCTTTACCTCTGGGAACAGGGAAAATTAGTCTTGAAGGTGCCAAGGTTCTTAGATTAGACGACGAAGTAGCTGTAATTGAAATAAAAGGTCTGGCACAAGGCCGTGAACTGGCAGTGCGAATATCAAGACAAATCACCAGAATGTCCGAAGAGGCTATGTACGGTCTTGCTGAATACGGTGATAGTTTGGTTGGCGACTGGAGGCTTGATGGCGGACAATCTGCTTATTTTGAAAAAAGAGACGCCGACAGTTCCACAGGTCTTAGCGCTAGGTTCATCTATCGAAACGACGATCGTTTAAGAACCGGATTTGCAAGAATCTCAAACGCGATAAGGGAGTTACAAGAAGAGTTTGTACCTCAAAATAGTGCGGATGTATTAGATATTAATTAGATGTCATCTAAATAGAGATGAAATTTTGCAACTACTATTTGTTTAAGCAAAAGAACAAAGTATGCCCCAAAGGGCAGGTATTTAAACGAACTAGTAGTCGAATTTCGCCAATTTAATCTTGTGGTAACAACCAATACTATATGACAAATATCCGTTAGTTCACTTGATAAAATACGCGAACTATTTTCACCCTTTAATAACAGTAAAATACCCACAACATAAAAAAAAATAAGTGAACTATATTGGGAGCATAGTTTTAAGGCTGTCAATACAAGTTAAAAACGCTGACACATAAATACATACTCAAACACCTAAATGGCAATATCCCTGCCCAAACACCCAGTACAAACAAAACTTAAATTAATACATTGCTACTAAAACAATTAAATACATAAACAAACGAGTACTTACTGAAACCCTCAAATACAACAAAAACCTAAATAAATACATATCCAAACACATTTAGGCACCCAGACACCGAGGCAACTTATTATTACCAAGACTATACAATAATACCCAAGAAAGTTAAGCATGCCGGTGTAGCCGTAATTATAGCCACCGTAGCTTATGATATTTACGAACCAGGGTAGTTCACTAATTATTTTAGAAAACTAGGTATTTGCTTTAACAAAGGCTTAAAAATAGTTCGCAAATAAATATAACTGAACAATGTCACAACTGTCATACAGTTGACGCCGTAGTAAAAGCCTTAGATTCAATAAAAGTAGTTTATTGTTCGTTTAAATATGAGGTCTAGGGACTTATCGAAAAAAAGAGCCTACACCGACAAACAGTACTATCTATTGCGCCGGATTGATTTTGTCCTCATATGCTGGTAAAATCTCCAAGTTGTTATAAAGACTGACTTAAATTATGTCGCTAAAAATAAGACTAGCAAAAATAGGAAAAAAGAACGCACCTGCGTATAAAGTGGTGGTTGCTCAAACCAAAAGTAAACGCAACGGTAAATTTTTGGACCTACTGGGCGATTTTAACCCCACCACAACAGGTAAATCGACTATAGGCGGTAAAGCGGTTATTAACAAGGAGAAACTGGACGAGTGGGTCAAAAAGGGCGCGCTAATTACCGAACCTGTTAAACAAATGCTGGCAGGAACTTATAAATATGTAAAATACAATCCCAAGGCAGAAAAGGCTTCAAAAGAGGGGGATAATGCGGTTGAGGACAAATCGGGCGATGAGGTAGATAATCCAGAGAAAACCAAATCAGACAAGGAGTCGACCGAATGAAAGACTTTATCCAATTTTTAGTGACCTCGCTAGTTAAAAATCCTCAAAATGTGGCGGTGGAAGAATCGGGAGAGGGGAGCAATTTTAGGTACTTAATTACCGTTGACCCCTCCGATATGGGCTTGGTTATAGGAAAAGAAGGTCGTACCATTAATTCCATTCGTTCACTGGCAAAAGCTAAAGCGGTAAAGGAAAATGTATGGGTGGATGTTGAACTGGTTGACTACGGGCAACCAAGGACGGCTGGCGATAAAAACGATACTTTCGAAACTAATAGAGATGACCGAGGTGATGGAATCGACAGTCCAACAGAATCAGAACCATCGGATTCAGATCCCAAGGATCCCGCGTCAAACGATGCCTAATACCAAGCCAAAACTGCACATTTCCGTCATTACGCTTTTCTCAGACATTTTTACTAACCATTTACAACATCTGCCAATTAGTCGTGCGCTGGAAAAGGGTTTAGTGCGTATTGACTTTATTAACTTACGCGACTTTGCGATTGACAAGCGGGGAACGGTGGATTCACCACCCTACGGTGGTGGTCCCGGGATGATTCTCCGTCCCGAACCGATTAATGATGCTATAACATTTGCCCTAAATAAATCCCAAGTAATCATGAACCGCAAGGTTGATACTAAGATCCAGATTGCTTATCCGCCTACGGCGGATCGAAACGACCGTACTCCACAAGGCGGTGTGCGGGTTGTCTTTCTCACCCCTCGTGGAAAAACTTATAACCAAAACAAAGCATCGGAATTTTCCCAAGTGGACCATTTAGTTATTGTTTGTGGACGGTATGAAGGCGTGGATCAGAGAGTCATCGACTACTTTAAGAATGCATGCAGTCTTAAAAGTCGCGCGCCTGGATTCCAAAAAATCGACTCAACAACAAATTCAGACAGTGTGCTAAAACAAATAACCGTGGAAGAAATATCCATTGGCAACTATGTACTAAGCGGGGGCGAGGTAGCCACTATGGCGATTGTGGAAAGCGTAGTCCGGCTACTTCCCGAGGCAATAGACAATCCGGAGGCGCTTATTAACGAATCATTTAACCCAAGTCGACCTGACCAAGTGGAACATCCACAATATAGTCGACCGGAAGAGTGGCAAGGCTTAAAGGTGCCGGAAGTTTTAATTTCTGGTAATCATGCAAAAATCGACAAGTGGAAAGGAATTGCTTCTCCACCTACGGCGAATCGCAATGACGCTGATCATCTCTAATTATCAATAATATAAGTTTATACCTTTAGCTAGCTTGCGACTCTATGCGACTTATATCTTGGGTAAAGTGGCGTCAATATCCTTGGCGTAGTTTTTAAAAGTATCCAACCTCTCCATAAAAGATCGATAAGCCGAGTTTTTTAAATCAATAGGCGCGGCGGACTGTGAGTAAGTAGAAAAAGCGGGATTCAAGTAGGGCGACGCCATAACAATGTCCGCCTTATTTGCCTGATTTAGCGTAGAAATTTTTAAACTCTCAACCTTAAAAAGTCTAATAGAATTTTCCGCGGTTTTTAAAAAGGCTATGGCGGAGGTAAAATCCTTAACTTCAACATCCACATTAACTTTTTCCTCACGATACAGCTCTGGATCCGGGGTAAGAGCATCGGTCGGAGCTACAACGCTTACAATGTCGCCCTTATTAGCATTGGCATAATCCAAAGATTTAAACACTACTTTAGAATCGGCACTCATAAGTCGCACCTGTTCTGTAAGTTCTGGTACTTTGTCGCGCTCTTCTAAAGCCCAAGACATCTTAACCAAGTCGCCCAGCACTAGCTCCTTGTTTTGCTCTAAAGCAGTAAGCTGGTCTACTTTTGCCTGCAAAACGGTAACCTCGGAGGTTTTGGTTTCTACTTCCGTCTTCATGGCTGGTAATTTTTTATGGGTGGGCGATACATACAACGCAAAAATTCCCACGGCAACCGCAAGCAAAATAATAGGTAAAATAAAGTTAACTACAAACTCTTCAATTTCCCCAATAATCTGCATACCCGTCTCGCTGTTTGTTTTTACATGTAATTTGTTAGTTAAAATCACTTTAAAAATGCCTCCTCGTTAATTTTAAACGACACCGAATACGCCACGCCCTTATCCTCGTCAACACTTAATGAGTCCAGCCTAACATCCGTAAAAGCATTTTTGCCTTCTAGTGTAACCGCAGATTCGCTGGAAGCGTTACCGGGTTTAGCAAGTCGGTTGACAAAGGCAGAGACGGAGATAACATCCTTGGACGAGCCCGCGATGGTGGTTCTTTTACCCGCGCCCTCAAAGCTTAAATTGTCAAACGAGATTTCCGTAGGCACGCGTGCTAATAGCTCCAACATAACAGAAGAGTACTTTAACCGACTTTCTAAATACTTTTGAAGCAAAAAGTACTTGCCAGAAAGTTTTTTAGCATAATTTTCTACCTCCTGCATACTTTGTACCCTTGCGGTTAATTCTGTTTTTTGACTGTCCAGAGAAGCAATTTGGGTTTGAAGGTTGGTTTCTTTAGTAAAATAGTAAACGGCAACACCTACGGCAATAAGCAGTAATACAACAGAAATCTTAGTAGAAGCACCAACCACATACTGCGTTCTTTTGCGCTTAATCTCCTGCGGGGGAGTGAGATCAATTTGCTTCATACATCTATAGTATTAGACTATTTCCTTTAATGCAAGACCCATGGCAACTGTGTACACAGGTCCTAAATTTAATAACTCATCCCGCCTACTTGCTACGCGGGGAGAAAATTCTATGCTGGCAAACGGATTGGCAAGTTCCACCTCCATACCTAAATTCTCTGCGCTGTATGCTAAAAGACCGGGCATCACGGCAGAGCCTCCACTAAACAGAACCTTTTTAAATTCACAGTAGCTGTTTCTGGACGAATAAAAATTCATAGTCCGTTTTATTTCACTAATTAAAGTTTCTGCCACCGGCTTCATGGCTGTAACAATTTTTCCCTCCATGGCAACATTATCCAAACCATAGCTCTTTTTGTACTCTTCCGCTTGGTCTTCGGTAACATCTAACGCCTGGGCAATTGCCTTGTTAAATGTGGTCCCACCAAGTCCTACATTTCTAGAAAATCTTACATAACCGTTGCGCAGGACCATCATATCCACATCTACCGAGCCAACATTTACCACAAGCAGGGCGTCGTTTGGGGCTAAAATTTGACTCCTTGAGAGCGCTCTTACAATAGCGTACGCCTCCGATTCAATTCCCAAAACAGTAAGTCCGGCATTTTTTGCCGTATCAAAAAGTCCGCTAACAAATTCTTTACCGCTTGCCACCACATTAACATCAACTTCGGTTTTGTTGGATTCATTTGGACCTAAAATTACAAAGCTGTACACCAGTTCAGAAAGCGGACGGGGAAAAATTTTTGAGCCTTCTATTTCTAAATAGTTTTTAACTTCTTTTTCCGTTTGGAGTGGAATGTTTAAAATTGTAGAAAATACATGCGACTCCGGCAGAGCCATAACCACATTTTTTGTGCTGAATCCCGCGTCTTTTACAAAGTGTTTTAAGTTTTCCGTCATCTTTTTTGAATCGGGGTCCACACATTTGTCGCACACCAAAGCGCGTTCTAAAATATACTGCGGAGGATTTGTTTTGCTTTTGACGGAAACTTCTACGGCTCTAAAGGCAGAATTTCCAATATCTAGACCAATTACTGCGGGCATAGTGTAAGTTTACTATTATTGATTGGGTAAGACAATGGTTGTGTCTAAAACGGTCTCACCGGAAAAATTGCCTGTTGTGGCAACGCCAGGCTTACTAAATTTTATAGCAACATTGACGGCTAACACATTACCGGAAGCATCGGATACAGAACTAAAGTAGGTCGGTGCTGTATCAATTTGAACAGCTGATTTGTTGGGTTTAGTAGTATCGGACGGATCGCTTGACGAATCAGTAAGATCCACGCCACCACGACGGATGCAATTTAGACTCAAGCCGGCATTACATTGCCCAACCGTATAAGTCACGGTGGGAGAGGACGCATTAGCTTGATAGATGGTTAAAGTATTGGCTGTAACACTTATCTTATGGGCTTTTGCCACATCATTCTTAAGTTTCAGGAGGACAAAATTAGAAGTTTGTTCAACATCAATGGCCGATTGCGACTTTACCGAGCTTCTTAGCAAATTTGCCACAATACTTACAGAAACTACGGAAACAATTGCCAACAAACTAACCGCAATAACAACTTCCATTAATGTAAAGCCCTTATTTTGCAGGACTTCTTTTGATCTGATTAATCCAATTGGTCTAGCAGATTTATTAATTTTTGCTATCGTCATTTAGATCTCCTTCCAATTTGTAAAGACTCCTTCGATTTTATATGTTTTTTCTGGGGGATTTCCTACGCTCCATGTTGTAATTACCTCATATTTAGCTGGACTTGTAACACTTGCAGAAGTGAACTTGAAATAGTAGCTTACGGTAGATGGCGCGGTCCCAACCGTGTATGTACCAGGTGCTTTAGTAAAAGTAGCACCTGTGACTACATAACAGTTTGTACCGCACTGGCTGATAACTTCGTCGTAAAAATTTTCCCAAGAAGTTCTGGTAGCCGTGGCAGGGTAGGTGTCGCGCAGTAATTTAAGTCGGTCAACCTCTCTTTGCGCAATTTTTCCTGCTTCGGAATAAGCCTTGTTTACCGTAACCGCCCTAACGGTAGAAACCCCCAGTGAAACCATACCT
This sequence comes from uncultured Candidatus Saccharibacteria bacterium, assembly GCA_964490125.1. GTDB lineage: Bacteria > Patescibacteriota > WWE3 > UBA101185 > UBA10185 > JBBAAW01. The sequence continues at coordinate 28,546 of CAZBAJ010000004.1, read as the reverse complement.
GTAATAATAATTGTGGCAACCGCAAACGCCAATAAAATTTCTAACAGCGCGTAACCTGATTTGTTGTTTTTAATTATTGCAAGCATTGGCAGGTGCGGAGGCGGTACCTTTAGTAACATAGGCATCACCGGATCCAAATTCAAAAAAGAAACAAGTTGGCGACTCTCCTGAAGGTATTCTGGACTGCACACCGTTAAGAAGTGTCCCCTGACTATCCAAAACTGATATTCCACTAGCGGGAAGACTTGTACAGGTGGACACATCAGCAGTTGTCGACCTAAATATCTCGTAATCAGAACTCCCAGCTGTAAATTTTACCCCAGAATAATTGTACGAACCTGCCGATCCGGGGTTTCCAACATTTGTAAGCGCGCGGTTTCTAGCTGTGGCTATGGCATCTTTAGCGTTTTCTACCGACTGGGCAAGGGCTTTTTCTTTATTTGCGCCACTAAACGAAGGCAAAAAAGCCAGCGACCCTACCGCCAAAACCCCAACCGCTACTAAAACTTCCACTAGGGTAAAGCCTCTGTTTGCGTCTTTGAGTATTTGCGTTTTCATATATCTCCTTTCTAAAAATCAACCTCAATCAATAGTTGTATAGTAAGCATTAACACCCGTGGTAACACATCCAGAACAATTAGGACTTGTGTAGGGACAGGTCGATGCCGTTGACGGCGCTATCTCTAAATTAGCGGACAATATATAAACAGTCCCGTTAGCATTTGTTTTGTAATAATATTCACGCCAACCATTTACAGCGCAATTTGCAGTTACCGTGGGTTTTGGATCAGTGGGCAGTTTATTTATGTACTTACCATTTTCTAAAAAAGTTGAAAGCGCAGAAGTTTTTACCCATGTATCAGCTGTCACAGGCGCAGTATTTGGGTACTTTCTATTGTCGGCAAAATAATTTTCCAAAGCAACCTTAATTTTTGACAAATCTGATACCCTCTGTGAATCACGAGCCTTCTTTTGGATACCTATGGGATTTAAAACCGAAAGTAATACCCCACTCAAAATGGCTATCAAGGAAATAGCTATAAGAAGTTCTACCAATGTAAATCCTTTGTTGTATTTATGTTTTGACATTTTTCTTTTAGTTAACAAGTCTAACATCCAGTAGTTCCGTCGTTGCAATTGTTAGTACACGACTGGATTTTACCCCAACTGGAATGGTATTTAAAACACGCCGTTGCGACCTCGGACTTCATAACCACAATACTAAATGTTCCATTTGTCGAATCGTTATAGTAGGTATAAGTAGATCCAGCAGGTTCCCCGTCAGGATACTGCTTAATAAATTGTCCGACATCGGCATCGGCTGGGTCGGGCTTACCACCAGCTGCGGCAGGATATTTAGAATTGGCATTGCCGTAAGCTTCTACCCCTAAAGCAAGCTTTTGTAAATTAGACTGTTTAACTCCGTCCTCCGCCACTTGCCTCTGTTTAACGGGATTTATAATAGATATTGTTACACCCGCCAAAATTCCCACAAGGCTTACTACTACCAAAAGCTCAACCAAAGTAAAACCTGCTTGACCTGCATATTTAATTTTATTGGAACTGTTACTCATTATTTATTGCTCACACCCAGCCGGAGGGGTGTTTGGTAAATTTAATACATCTCCATTTAAAAAATTAAAATTACATGTATAAACGCACGAATTAAGTGTACCAGTGATGGTGACAGGATCAGAGGGGGTGATGGTGTAGGAAGCGCCTAAAGGATCATTCGGAACGGTAACTTTCAACTTAGAAAAGTCACCTGTACTGCAATCAGTCAGCACATTTTTTACAGAAGCACAAGCAAACAAAGCGGAACACAGTTTAGCGGTATTTGACCTTAACACAGCCTCTCGTGATTTTTTTTGCAATCTAACGGGGTTAATAATCATAAAAGCTGCGCCGGCTAAGATAGAAATTATGGAAATTACCACCAAAAGTTCAACTAAAGTAAATCCGTAATTTTTAGTCGAGCAGTTAGCTTTCATTACACTTTAAGACTATTTCTAAATCCCGCTAAAGTCAAGCTTTTTAGGGCGACACCATTCCGTTTATAGAAGTCACCGCAAAATCCCACCACGGTCCAGCAGGGTAGGGGAAGGTTTTTTCCACCGTCAACTTTTTTCTGGTAGCTTTTTTGGACATTAGAGAAGTGCCTCCCGCGCCGGTAACCTCGCCGATGGAGATTATCCGATAACCTTGTTGGGGAAATGTAGTTTTTACGGGGTTTCCTGCAACCAGTTTATACGCCTCTATTGTATACTCCGCACCGTCAGGAAAAGTAAAAATTCTAAGAGCGACGCTGTCACTTTGTACATTTATGGAATAACAAGAATAGTCACCGTTAGCAACTGCCTGACTAACATTTCCCACATTTCCCCCTAAATTTTTGCACCAAGCAGTAAAACTGGTATTACAGGTGAGTAAATCTTTATCGACTTCGTAATCACCAATCAAGCCGTGATAGTAAAAGTAGTGCGAAGCGGAATAATCCTTAATCCCTAAGCCCTTCCAGCAAACTTGAATAAAATCAGCGTCAAAATTTAGGTCATTCAGGTTTATATGAATGGTTTCTCCCGGCTGACTTTTTATATTTAAACTTTCCTTTGCTAACGAAACGGGATAAGCCTCTACACCCAAATACGCCTTTGATTCTGTAAACGGTATGGTACAACTGGCACCGTCGACAGTAGCCAGATCAGCAAGTTTTGAAATTGCGCATGTCGATGTTAAAGCGGGATAATCGGTAATCGGTTTGGCTAAAAATACTTCCGCACCGCCCTCTGCGACCGCAGTTGCTTTTTGATAAAAATTGGTTTGGGTGGTTCTGGCAACCGAACTCAAAGTCCGTCCGGCAGTATTTACAATTACTAACAACCCCAGCGACATGGCAAAAATCACAATTAATAATGTTTGACCTTGTTGGGCGGATCGCAAGTTAGTCATTAGTCATACCTCCAGGTAGTTTTGGATTCTAGTAATCCTTTTATAGCAAGACCTGCTGTACCCTTTTTTGACAACTCGGCAACATAAAACGGGTTGTATTTTACGAAAACACCAGGGTAGGTTGCGGCGGCATAATTGCGACCTAAAGTTACTGCGCCCCCAGAGATCAAAGGACCCTCAAGAATGGATGTTAATGTTGCACTGTCCTGAACAGTGAATGTTGAAGTTGTAATCATTGCCAAGTCATATTGATTTTGCGTATCAAAAGTAGCCACCCCGACGGGGGTTCCGACATTGCTAACTATACTGGTTGTACTATTTGTCAAAAGTAGAATCCTCTGATTAGAACTTGTAGATTTTAGTGTTTTTCGTAAATTCAATCCGGAAGTAAAATCCACAGCGATTATTACTAAACCGTCAGACTCCAATCCATATGTTCTATCTGTATCAGCAATGAAAGATTGGGATAAACATGAGGCAGTATATGGGCCTGAAATCTTATATAAAATGTTGGGATTGAGCCTGTTATTAAATATCGTACTACAATCTGTAATATTAGTAGCACCAAGAAGTAGGCTATCTATGGATAAAGCTTTGGGTGTGAGAACAAGGTTTTTTACATATGCGTCGTCATCGCCGTTAGTTGTTTGACCACCAGAACTTATCAACGAACCGTAAGTGGTAATATTTTCAGAACCAGGGTGTTGGACGACATCTTTGTTGAAACCGGTCGGAGGGATATTTGGTATCCCGTTGTTAGTTATGTCGCCACCCGATAATACACCCGACCCGTAAACGGAAAACCATTCGATCGCGTAAGCTTCTCCTGTCGTACCAAGTCCAAAAGCACTAATAACAAAAATGAAAAAAGAAAATAAACCCAAACGGTTAAAGCGAAATATACCTGGTAAAAATCCAGTCTCCATACATTAAAGATAGCACACTGCCTAAAATTAAAAAAGGACCAAACGGCACCACATCCTTTAACCCTTTTTTGGACGCCACCATAAGTCCAATACTTACAATCGAACCCGTAATAAAAGCCAAAAACAAGGCAATTACACCGTTGGGAAAACCGTTAAAAAGTCCAATCAAAAGACCCAACTTAACATCGCCTCCGCCCATCCCGCGACCACGCGTCAACACCACCAGCAAATAAAAAAACAGACAGATCCCAAGTCCGCTGGCAATATTGTAACCAAAACTTTTAACCTCCCGCAGTACATTGTCCTTAAAAAAGTCGCCCTGCAAAAGATACTGACCCAAAGTGTCGCTTTGCAACATGGCGTGGTATTTATAAGCCCAAAAGCCCAAATTTGCCACCTGCGCCAAAAAAACAAAAGCAATACCAAAATAAACAACCTCGTTTGGAATAATTTGATATTTTAAGTCTGACAAAAAAATGACCACGAACACGCTAAAAACCACAATAAGGTAGCCAAAATGCAAGCCGGTTAACAGGCTAGGGGAGGACGCAAAGCGGGAAAAATAGGCAGCAAAAGCAAAAAACATGCCGGTGAGGAGTTCGGAAAAAGGGTAGTAGAGCGACAGTTTTTGGTGACAATACGCGCACTTACCCCTTAATAATATGTACGACAAAATGGGCACCATGTGCTGGGGCTTTAAAGTTTGCCCGCACGAATCGCAAACGGATCTGCCCTTGAAGGGGTTTTTCTCCTGACACAGCCTATCCGCGACTACATTTAAAAACGAGCCGATGAATAGACCGATTAGCGAAGATAATAAGCTACTTAAAAACACCATAGAAACGACTTCTTTATTGCTAATCTACATAATAGCTACCTACTTACAACAATGGCTAGCATGGCAAAATAAAAAACAGGTGCTAGAACCCATAACAACCGCCATTCAACACATCTTCTTGTCCACCCATGCGGGGCGCATAGCACCCCGCAAAAAACCAACCTCACATTACCAAAGTTAAATCTGTTCCTATTTCATACTGACAGGCGGTATTAGGTACCGTTGTGCAAGTATTCGATATACCTCCATCATTGGTAGCGATTTGTGCGCTATCTATACTCTCCACCCAGGCCGCCAGTTTCCATGCAGTAGTGGTACTTCTAAATCTGTAGTAGTAACTAGTAACCGGTGTTACTCCTGCACCTCTTAAAGGATCCCTTGGAAGAACTGGCATGTAGTCCCCAATGCCAGGACCTGTAGCCGGTGTACCAGGCCTTGTAAAGCGAACCCAACCCAAACCTAAAACAGTTGTGTTTGTGTCATTTAAATTGACAGCATTAGTACTAAGAATTATCTTACTATCTGCGAGTGCAGCCGCAATAGCCTTATTGACGCTCGATAATTCTCCAATTCTCTTAGAGTCTCTGGATTTTGCTAATAAGGCGGCTGGGTTAATAACCAAAAACAACGCACCAGCCAAAATGGCTATAATAGCAATAACCACCAACAATTCAACCAACGTAAATCCCTTTGTGTATTTCCCTTTTGTCATAATTTTTTACACCTCCCTTCATCTTCTTAAATAGAAGTTGTAATTTTATATATAGGCGTAATAATAGACAAAATCAAGACTCCCACACCCACACCCAAGAACACTAAAATAAACGGCTCTAAAGCGGCGGAAAGTCTGGCTACTGCTGTATCAGTTTCGTTAGCGTAATAAACAGAAACACGGGCAAGTACAGAATCCAAATTACCGGTTTCTTCCCCAACCTCTACCATTTTATAAACCATGGGTGGGAAGGTTGCGCTTTTACCCATAGCCTCCGACAGGGGAACACCGCGCTCTACCAACAAGGTGCTGTTTTTTACCCCGGCTATTAAGTCCAAATTAGTAACTACATCGCCAGAAATATTTAATGCCTCCACCATATTTACACCCGCGGTTAAAAGCATACTTAATGTTCTAGAAAACAGCGTGTACTCTTTAAGTTTATTTACGGGACCAATAACAGGCATGGCAAAGGTAAACTCCGACCAAAACGCTCTGCCTTTTGCCGTCTGCATAAAATATTTAAATAAAAAGTAGGCGCCAAACACCATGGGGAGTAAAAGCAGCTTGTAATTGACCATAAAGTTACTAATACCTATCATAACCTTGGTTATAAAGGGCAGGTCAACGCTCATGGACGCGTATAGCTCCGCAAGTTTTGGCACCACCACTACCATCATTAGTACAAACACACCCACCATGGCAACTAGAATAATGGTGGGGTAAATTAACGCCGTTTTAAATTTGGACTTGATATCTTTGTCTTTCTCCATAGTGTCGGCCAGCTTTAGTAAAATTTCATCCAATTTGCCAGAAGACTCACCCGCACGACAAAGTGCAATATACGCAGTAGGAAAAATATTAGGATACCTACCAAAAGCAGCGGAAAGTGCAATGCCAGAAGTTACCTGAGACTGAATCTCGGAAATAACCTCTTTAAATTTGGGGTTGGTGGTTTGGTCCAACAAAACTTCTAAACATCTGGAAACAGAAAGCCCCGCGGCAACCATGGTGGCAAACTGCCTTGTGAATAACACAACTTCCGATTCCGTCACCCGTCCGCCCCTTATGGCAAACGCCTTAAAACCCGGACTCATTTCCGTTATGTCCAGGGCAAAAAGTCCACGGTCTTTTAAGATGTCCACTACTTTATCTGTGGAGCCAGCCTCTATGTCGCCATAAACTAACTTGGCATTTTGATCTTTTGCTGTAAATCTATACCTCATGATGCCCTAAACCTTAATAATCCTGCGCAATTCCTCCGGATTTAAACTATATCTAAAAGCATCGTCAGAAGAAATTAACTGCTTGTCGTACAAAATCTTAAGCGACGAGTTTAGGGAAATCATGCCTTGCTCCGCGCTGGTTAAAATAATGTCATCTACGCGGTAGCTTTTGCCTTCTCTAATAAGATTTTTAACTGCGTAATTATTAAGTAGGACTTCTACGGCAGGACACACACCCATTTGAGGGGAGGGAATAAGTCGCATGGAAATTATGGCTTCTAGAACATCCGCAAACTGGCTTCTAATGTAGGACTGTTTTTCTTTGGGGAATGAAGACACAATTCTTTCTATACTTTGCGACGCGGAGTTGGTGTGCAAGGTAGAAAAAACCAAATGACCAGTTTCTGCAATGTTCATTGCCGCCTCTATGGTTTCTTGGTCACGCATTTCACCAATCATAATAATGTTGGGATCCTGGCGCAAAATTGCCCGCAAAGCGTTTGCCCAAGAAAGTGTATCCAAATACATTTCCCGCTGTTCTACTAAAGACTTGTTGGACGGAATGACAAATTCAATGGGGTCCTCTATGGTAATAATATGTTCCGATCTAGTCTCTGTAATGTACTGCAACATACTGGCAAGCGTGGTAGATTTACCGTGATCGGTAGGTCCAACTACTAAAACAAGACCCTGTTTTAAATCAGCAATATTTTTAAGAATTGACGGTAGATGTAAGTCGTCCAAATGAGGAATAATCATTGGAATAAGTCTTAACGATACCGCTGGATAACCCTTTTGGTAATAAACATTTACCCTAAATCGAGCTTTGTTTCCCAAAGCAATAGAAAAATCCGTTTCTTTAGAAAGTTCAAAAGCGTCTTTTTGTTCTTTAGATAAAGTTTGAGAAATAAAAAGCTCAACATCCTCAACCGTCAAAATGTCCATGTCTGTAATTCTAGAAATTTTGGTGTGAATTCTAACTACCGGCGGGTTTCCTACGGACAAGTGCATGGACGACGCATTAAGACTTAAGCACTTCTCTAATAATATGCTGGCGTTTACTTTCATAGGCAGTTAATAACCTTCATTAAATAGCAAACTTTACTCCTTTGCAACCCTTAATACTTCCTCCAGAGTGGTAACTCCCTCCAAAGCCTTTAAATAACCGTCCTGCAACAAAGTTATCATACCTTCGCTTGTGGCTACTTTGTTTATATCGGACTCTGTACCCTTGTCAATTATTAAAGTTCTTATTTTTTCTGACACTTGGAGGACTTCGTAAATACCGGACCGACCTTTGTAACCGGTATCATTACATTTGTTACAACCTACAGATCTATAAAGTTTTATGGAACCCGCACCAACCTTTTTAATAGATTCCAACATCTGTTTGTCGCGCGACTCTAAAAGCTGGGTATTGCCAATGCTTTCTAAAACAACTTTAACTTCTTTTAACAAGTCTTCCGGCGGATCGTATGCAAGTTTACAGTCATTACACACTCTGCGGACCAGCCTTTGCGCTAACACTACATTTAAGGTTGACGCCAACAAAAAGTTTTCTACTCCCATGTCAATAAGCCTGGGAATTGCCCCAGCAGAGGAGTTTGTGTGTAATGTCGACAAAACTAAGTGACCTGTAAGGGCGGCATGAATAGCCAACTCCGCAGTTTCACCGTCCCTAATTTCTCCTACCATAATAATGTTGGGATCCTGGCGCAAAAAGGACCGTAAACCGGAAGAAAATGTTAACCCTGCTTGGGGGTTAATCTGCACTTGATTGACGCCTTTAATTTTAATTTCCACGGGGTCTTCCAAAGTCACCACATTTACTTTTACGCTGTTAAGTTTAGAAAGCGCCGTTGCTAAGGTTACTGTTTTTCCGGAACCGGTTGGTCCGGTAATAATAATAATTCCGTTTGACTTTAACAGACCTTCCTCAAACCGCTTAAGGGAAAGCCCGCCCAAACCTAAATCCTTAAAAGTGTAAATATTTGCTTCGTCCTTTAATAACCTAATCACTACTTTCTCACCGTTCACTGTGGGCAAAGTAGAAACCCGCAAGTCCGTAAAAGTGTCGCCCACCTGGACTTTAAACCTACCATCCTGGGGAATTCTTTTCTCGTCAATTTTTAAGTTGGACAAAATTTTAATGCGGGCAACTAAACTATCCTGCACCGCTTTTGGCAAGATGTGTCGCTCACTTAAAATACCGTCCACCCTATATCTAATGCGCATATTATCCTCACCCGGTTCCAAATGAATATCAGAAGCCCCACCCTTTACCGCCGACTCCAACAGGATATTAACTATTCTGGCAACAGGAGCGTCTTTAAGTGAACCTATGCTTTCTAAAGACTGACCTGACTCTTCAATCTTTAGCGTGGTTTGATTAATTTCCTCTAAAGCTTGAGTGACCTCTTCTTTAATAGACTTACCAAAGGTTTCATCTACCACCTTAGCCAACTCGCTGGGCGGGGAAATATAGGCAATAATCTTGTAACCCAGCTTTTTTTCTAAAAAGGTAATAAACTGCAAGTCCAACGGATCCCGCATGGCTAGATGCAAAATATTTTGCTCACCGTCGTACAAAAAAGGCGCCAGCGCATATGTTTTTGCTAATTGCACCGGAATTTTACTAATTAATTCCTCGTCAAACTTTTTTTCCAATAAAGAAATATATGGGACGGAGTAGAAGTCGGAGTATGCTTTGGCGTAAGCCTCGTCCGTCAAAAAACCGCTTTTATACACAACTTCGGCAGTATTACCTGGAGATTTAGTAAGGTCGGTCTTTAATTGTGTGTACTTTGCCTCGTCAATTAAACCTTTTTCCAGCAAAAAGTCCTCAAAGGTTGTTTTTGGATTTATTGAATCTATAAACATAGGCAGTAGTTAAATAGTAACACATTTAATTGGATTTCAATCAAAGCCAGCATATTCCCCAAATACCAAATTTTTGCGTATTGCACTTAGATTGCAAATGCAATTCATTTGCAATGCAGTAAAAAAAGGTGTTCCAAGGCATACTTTAGTGCAACATTAGCCTCTTTTAGGTCTTTTAACGCTTTCTCCATTTTCTGGACGACGGGTAGGGGCGCGTTATTTTTAATATCCTCCCGCAAAACCTGCTCCAAAAAGTTAAGTGCCTCCTCCTTGCCTTTTGCGGATAAGTCTTTAGCTAAGTCAAAAAGTTCTTCGTAACTGTAGGACGACAGATTAAAGCGCGACTTTGTCGGGCTGATAGATGCCGTTCGTCCTTTATTCAGATCCTTTTGATCGCTTTTATCTGCGTCGTCAATCTCGCTGTCGCTTTTAACATCGCCTTGACCGTCTTCTTCAGCCGTTCCCTTGGTACCCTTTCTGGTACTTTTCCGATTTTCCAAATCGAACCTTCCCTGTGAAACAACAATCCTTTGACACCTGGAAACCACTGTAGGCAAAAGCGCGCCTTCTTTGTCGGCAAGCAGAATAATTAAGCCAAAAACAGGCGGTTCTTCCAAAATTTTAAGGAGACTCCCTTGGGCATCGTCTGTAAAAGCCTGGGCATCTTCCACCAAGATGGCTTTGGCCTTCCTGCGCAAAGGTCGCTCCCGTAAAAAGTCCTTAACCTCCCGCGCTTGGGTAATTCCTACGGATTTTTTACCTTCTTCCCGTTGAATAATCAGCAAATCCGGATCGACCGTGTCTTTATTGTCGCCTTTGAACCCATGTTCCGCCAACAATTCCCACGCCTTTTTAAGTCGCTCTTTTTTGTCGCCCCCTAAAATTAAAACCGAACCAAGCATGATATAATAATATCACTATGGGTATGACGCATGTAGAAAATAGGAGACTATATAAATCCACGATGATGTTATAGAATAGCTTGTTATTTCTTAAACAATGACTAAAGATACCAAATCACAGCTTAAGGAAGATTACGGCGTAGACCAAATTCAGGTTCTAGAAGGTTTGGAACCTGTACGGAAACGGCCGGGCATGTACATTGGCTCTACGGGCATAGAAGGGCTTCATCACTTAGTCACAGAGATTGTAAATAACTCTATGGACGAGGCTATAGCGGGCTTTTGTGACCATGTCAAACTGGAATTTTTTGAGGACGGTTCAGTTGCCGTGTACGACAACGGACGGGGAATTCCTTACGGCATTAAACCGGAATACGGAGTTTCCGCCCTGGAGCTTGCTTATACCAGACTTCACGCCGGCGGTAAATTTGGCGAGGGAGGCTACAAAGTTTCCAGCGGACTCCACGGCGTAGGTTCTTCTGTAGTTAATGCGCTTTCTTCCTGGTGCAGAGTAATTGTAAAGCGTAACGGTGAAACTGTTATGCAGGAGTACCAGGACGGGGGAAAGCCGCTAGCGCCCGTGGGTAAAATTGACCCTGCAAAACCCGCATCCAAATTAAAAAATGTGGTCTGGTTGGTGGACTTGGCTTCGTGGAGTCACGGAACAGGTACCATCGTCCAGTTTAATCCGGATCCTAAGATCTTTGAAACCACCAACTTTAATTTTAAGTTCTTTTTGAGCCAGTTACGGGAATACGCTTATTTAACCGCAGGTATTAAATTTGAACTTATCGACCACAGATCCGGGGAAACTTGTAACTATTATTTTGAGGGCGGTATTAAAACCTTTTTGGACCACTTGAATCGCAATAAAAAAGTCGCCCACCAGAAGCCGTTTTACGCTAAAAAAGAGTCCGACGAAGTAATGGTGGAGGTAGCTTTTCAATATAACGACAGTTTTAACGAAAATATTCTGTGCTTTGCCAACCATGTTAAAAACCCAGAAGGTGGTACGCATTTAACCGGTTTTAGAAGCGCTTTGACGAGAACTATTAACGATTACGCCAGAAAAAAAGGCTATCTAAAAGACGGCGACGAGAATTTAACCTCCGACGATGTTAGGGAAGGTTTAACGGCAATTATATCTGTTAAATTGGACTCATCAACCTTGCAGTTTGAAGGTCAAACAAAAGCTAAACTTGGTAATACTAATGTGCGACAGGCAGTGGAAACAGTGGTAAAAGAAACCCTTGATTTATTTTTTGAGGAAAATCCTAGGGAGGCATCCGCAATTGTAGAAAAGAATGTTGTGGCAATGAAGGCGCGTATTGCAGCCAAAGCCGCCAGGGATACAGTTATAAGAAAGTCCGCTTTAGAGGGCGGGGGAGTGCTACCCGGTAAACTGGCAGATTGTCAGGAGAAAGACCCATCTAAAACAGAATTATTTATAGTGGAAGGAGATTCTGCCGGTGGCAGTGCTAAGGCAGGGCGCGACAGAAAAATCCAAGCTATATTACCGTTATTTGGAAAACCATTAAATAGTGAACGGGCTCGTTTAGACAAAGTCGTGGATTCCGACAGGTTTAAATACCTGATCACCGCTGTAGGCGCCGGAATAGGGGAGGCGTATAATCCGTCAAAACTTAGGTACGACAAGGTTATCATAATGTCCGATGCCGATGTCGACGGCTCTCACATTCAAACCCTTTACCTCACATTTTTTTACCGTCACATGGTGGAACTTATAGAAAACGGGCATATTTATCTTTCCGTTCCACCTTTGTATAAAGCAAGTTGGGGTAAAGAAAAAAAGTATTTGTTTGACGATGCAGAGCGAGAAGAATTTTTAAAGTCCGACGCAGGCAAGAAGGCAATAATTCAACGGTTTAAAGGACTTGGAGAGATGAACGCCGACGAACTTTGGGAAACCACTATGGACCCAAACACGCGGAAGTTAAAAAAAGTTGGGGTAGCAGACGCTTCCAAAGCCGACGAGGTTTTTACCATGCTCATGGGGGACGAAGTAGCCCCACGCAAAAAATTCATCCAGACCCACGCCAAACAGGCAAATGTTGACATTACCTAACTTCCAAAGCATACTAAATATTATCAGTAATCAGTTAAGAAAGGACCGAAAATGACACCAAGTTTTCCTAATTATTTAGAGGCGCGGAGCGGTGAGGAAGTAGATGCAAGAATTGGGGTCTTCATTCCACTTGAATATACTTTCGAACAGCTCATTGATGGTGAATCCCCTGTAACCAATAAGGTGGAAGGTGCTAGAAAAGAAGCATCACTTAGAGATCTAACCGACATGTTGCAAGAGTTGGCGGGACAAACAGCTTGGGAATTTCACTCTTACGCCGATGAAACTAGTGGATTTGTTGTTGAAGAGTCCGGTGTTTATTTTTCAGCACACCTCATAAAAAAAGAGGATGGAACTTCTCTAACTTCAGTAATAAGAAAAGGCGACAAACATCAAGAATTCCCCGACTGGTGCTTAACAGTAGAAACCGGTCCGAAAGAAATAAAAATGACAGTACTAAAATTCGACCCCTGGGATGGACATATTCCGGAACACGACGGTTCTGAGTTTATATTCCCACCCATACCAGACGAATGGGATGTCTCTTCGGAAAATTAAGATTTGGTTTGACCTAATCTATAGTGAACACTTAAAGCGTTTACTACAATCGACAGCATGAAAAGGATCACCTATAATATAAAGGGACGGAAAAACTCGTCAAAGGAGTTACTATTTGTAATTTTAAGCGAAACTCGGAAACACAACCGTGGCGTACCTTCCAAAGAACTTGATCATGATGTGGCAAAGGCAATGACAATGTTAAGAAAAGAAAATTCCAAAGATAGAAAAATCTAGTTTGATAAACATTACCCGGTGTCCGACTTAGTAAGAATTTGTGGGAATTTCCTAAGGCTGATTGCTCAACCTCCAACGATACAAATGTACCCCCATCTTGACGCAATGTCAAATTTATTGGTACAAACTCCCCATGACGCCAGAACAACAAGAGGAACTAAGGAACGAATTGTCGACTTTGAGAAGTAAGCGGGACGACCTGATTTCTGAACTTGGGGCGTATGCCCAAGAAAACAACGATCTACGGGAGAACTCCGCCTATATTAATGTCGAACGAAAAATCCAATTTGTGGATGCGCAGATAGCCAGAATCCTTTGGGAATTCCAAAAGTTAGAACTTGCCAAAAAGAAGGTCGCCCATATGCAAAAACTTAAAAAATCAGCCCAACCTGCCAAGTCTTGATTTAATCTCAAAAACCTGCTATTTTACCCACATACTAATTTGACCAATTTACCAAAGGAGGAAAATGGGAACAATAGACATTCAATTAATAGCGTTGTACGGGGCTCCAATTACGGCTTTAATAGCCCTAGCCTACGGATTCTTTCTTTCTAAAAAAATTACCGCCCAAAAAGTAGAAAACGCGGAACTTGCCAGCGTGGGCAAAGCCATAAGTGATGGTGCAATGGCATATTTAAGAAAACAGTTCTCTATTGTTATTCCCATAATGGTTATTCTTGCTACGGTTATTGCTCTTGCTTTAAGCTTGGGCACCGCCGTAACCTTTTTAATGGGAGCCATTTTTAGTGGCGTTATAGGTTACTTTGGTATGTGGATTGCAGTAAAGGCAAATGTTAGAACAGCGGAAAACGCGCTAAAGGGTCTAAATCCAGCACTAAAAACCGCTTTTGGCGCAGGTACGGTAAACGGCATGTTAGTTGTTGGACTAGGACTTTTGGGCGTGTCGGTAATTTACATGTACTCTTACTTTACTTATATCTCACAGGGACCGGAGGCAGTTGCCCACTATGCCACCACCGTTTTGGTAGGTTACGGATTTGGGGCCGCTCTTTTAGCCCTGTTTATGAGAGTCGGCGGGGGAATTTTTACCAAAGCTGCGGATGTTGGCGCGGATTTAGTTGGTAAAGTAGAGGCAGGTATCCCGGAGGACGACAAGAGAAATCCCGCTACCATTGCGGATAATGTGGGCGACAATGTAGGCGACTGCGCCGGTATGGCTGCTGATGTTTTTGAGTCGTACGCGCTTACTATTGTTGCAGCCATGATTTTAGGGGGACAGATGTTTGGTCTTAAAGGCGTGGTTTTCCCGCTCTTGGCAAGATCCGGCGCGGTACTTACTTCTATTTTAGGTACATTCTTTGTTAAGGCCAAAAGTGAAGACGAAAATCCGCTTAATCCCTTAATTAGAGGTTTTGGCGTGTCGGCAGTTTCTGCCGTAGTCATTTTCATGTTACTTGGAATTTACTTGCTTGGCGAACCTAAAGCCGGACTTGCCGCCGTTAGCGGTATTGTCGCCATGATTGCGCTTTTATTTATTACCAAGTACTACACCGGACCTGGAGAAAAACCTGTTGTAGGTATTTCTAAATCGTCCCAAACCGGGGCAGGTACAAATATTATTTCCGGTCTTGGTTACGGCATGGAATCAACTTTTTATTCCGTTTTGGTCGTCTGCGCTACCATTTACGCCGGCTACGCCTTATTAGGCTTTTACGGTATTTCACTGGCGGGCATGGGCATGCTTGCTACCACGGGAATTATTATGGCGTTAGATACTTTTGGACCTATTTCCGATAACGCCCAAGGTCTTGTGGAAATGTGCGGACTTTCCGACAAAGCCGCCAAAGTTACGGGCAGTTTAGATGCGGTTGGTAACACTACCAAAGCTTTAACCAAGGGTTTTGCAGTAGGTTCGGCAGCTGTTGCAGCCAGCTCTCTATTCGCCACCTATTTTGAAGTCACAGGTTTATCTGCCATAGATATTGCCCAACCGATAGTTTTTGTTGGCGTGCTTTTAGGCGGGTCGCTGCCGTTTTTATTTAGCTCGCGACTTATTGGTTCAGTTGGACGGGCAGCCTTTGCGGTAGTAGAAGAAGTCAGACGACAATTTAAGGAAATTCCTGGCATTATGGAAGGAAAAGCCTTGCCGGATTACTCTAAAGCAGTAGAAATCGTGACCTTGGCCGCCCAAAAAGAATTGGTTATTCCGGCGGCCATTGTAGTGTTATCACCCGTAGTTGTTGGATTTTTAGGCGTAGAGGCATTGGGTGGGTTCTTGGCAGGTTCTGTTGTTGTCGGACTTTTGATGGCATTTTTTATGTGCAACACAGGTGGAGCTTGGGATAACGCTAAAAAATATGTAGAGGACGGTAACTTTGGAGGTAAGGGTAGCGAGACTCACAAAGCTGCCGTGGTTGGCGACACCGTGGGCGACCCGTTAAAAGACACCGCAGGTCCTGCGCTTAATCCCATGATGAAGATCGTCCAAATTGTGGCGCTTTTGATAGCTCCTGTACTTGTCGCAAGCATGTAAAGCTGATAAGATAGCTAGGTTATGGCGACAAAAGACACTAAAAAAGTTGGTTCGACTGAAGAGAAAAGTGGAGAAAAAGCTAAACGCGTTGAAACAGCAGAACAACTGGCCGAAGCCGGGGATGAGGGCGTCAGCGGATCAGCAGGACAGCCAAGCGTAAATCAGACAGAAACCGATGTCGTACAAACCGAACCGGAACTTCCCAGAGGCATAGTCAAGGCAGAAATTACGCAAGAAATGCAAAAGTCGTACCTGGACTACGCCATGAGCGTTATTGTTTCCCGCGCCCTGCCTGATGTCCGCGACGGTCTAAAACCAGTGCATAGGCGCATTATTTATGCCATGTACGACACGGGCATTACCCACTCTAGCAAGTTTTATAAATGCGCCGCCGTTGTGGGGGAAGTGCTTAAAAAGTATCATCCGCACGGAGATATTGCGGTGTACGACTCTTTAGTCCGCATGGGTCAGGATTTTTCTTTGCGTTACCCGCTAATTTCTCCCCAAGGAAATTTTGGTTCCATTGACGGCGATCCGCCCGCCGCGCAGAGGTATACGGAGTGTAAACTTTCTGCAATTTCGGAGCAACTTTATACCGATATAGACAAAAATACCGTTGACTTTGCCCTTAACGACCTTCAAAATTACGAACCTGTCATTCTGCCGTCGCTCTTACCAAACATTTTATTAAATGGCTCCTCTGGCATTGCGGTTGGTATGGCAACAAATATTCCACCTCACAATATAGGTGAGGTAATTGCGGGACTTTTGTACATGGTTGACAATCCGGACGAAATCGGCAAGGAAAATAAAGAAACTAAAGTTGCTGACACGGCTTTTTCTAGTAGCGCCACGACAGAAGACCTAGTCAAAATTATTAAAGGTCCCGATTTTCCCACCGGTGGCATTATTTACGGTCACAAAGAAATGGTCCAAATGTACGCAACAGGACGGGGTAGGGTAGTCACTAGGGCAAAAACAGAAATTGAGGAGGATAAAGCAGGCAAAACAAAAATTATCGTCACAGAAATTCCTTATCAAATCAACAAAGCTACGCTGGTAGAAAAAATTGCGGACTTGGTGCGCGACAAAAAAATAGTAGGCATTTACGACCTGCGCGACGAATCTAACCGCGAAGGCATGCGAATTGTAATAGAACTTAAGCGCGACGCGATTCCCCAAAAAGTCCTAAACCAGCTTTTTAAATACACCGCTTTACAGTCCACTTTTAATGCCAATATGGTAGCTCTGTTAGATAACGAACCCAAGCTTATGACCTTAAAACAGATTTTGGAGGAATTTATTATTCATAGACAAAAAATTGTGGTGCGTAGAACACTTTATTTACTCAAAAAGGCTAAGGAACGGGAACATATTTTACTCGGGTTAAAAATTGCCCTTGATCATTTGGACGAAGTCATTAAACTTATTAGAGCCAGCAAAGACGCGGAAACAGCCAAGACAGGCTTAATGGAAAAATTTGGACTTTCGGAACTTCAGGCCCAGGCAATCTTGGACATGCAGCTCCGCAAACTTGCGGCGCTCGAGCGCAAAAAGATAGAAGACGAACTTGAGGAAATTATTAAAACAATTAAAAATTACGAGCAACTTTTATACTCACCGGAAAAGATTTTAGCCAAGGTTAGAGAAGAACTCGCGGGACTTGCAGAAAAGTACCAAGATCCCAGAAAAACCAAAATCGTAAAAGGTGACGTAGGAGAATTAAACGAGGAAGACCTTGTGCCAGAAGAACTTTGCATCGTCACTATTTCCCAAAGTGGCTACATTAAACGCATGAAAAAAGATACTTACCGCAAGCAGGGTAGGGGAGGGCGCGGAGTTTCCGGTCAATCGTTAAAAGAAGATGATGTCGTAACTACAATCCGCACCTGTAATACTCACGACTACGCATTATTGTTCACCAGCAAGGGCAAGGTTTACAAAATGCGCGTTTGGGAAATTCCAGAAGTCCAACGGACCGCCAGGGGAACTTCACTGGCTAACTTTTTGTCGGTGGCGCAAGATGAAACAGTAGAAGCCTTTTTAACCGTGGACGAAGAAACTTTAAACGCAGGCACCGGCTATATTGTTTTTGCCACCACTAAAGGAATTGTTAAAAAAACTGCAGTAACGGAATTTTCTAACATTAGAACCAACGGTATCATGGCGCTAAATCTAGGTAGTGACGACAGCCTGCTTCGCGTTAACTTTTCCACCGGCTCGGATGAAATCCTGCTGGTAACCTCGCAGGGTCAATCTATTCGCTTTAAAGAAGCCGATGTTAGAGCAATGGGCAGGCAAGCGTCCGGCGTCACCGGCGTCAAACTGGCAAAACAAAACGATGAAGTCATTGGCATGGAAGTCCTAAACAAAAGTCTAAAAAATTACGACCTTTTGGTGCTTACAGAAAAAGGTTATGGCAAAAAAACTTCTGTGGACGAATACAAAGTACAAAATCGTTCGGGTAGCGGAGTGCTTACCTACAAGGTTACAGAAAAAGTTGGCAAGGTTTCCGTCGTCCGCCTTATAGAGAAAAATCCTAATTATGATATGTTGGTTTCTACCCAAAACGGCATTATTATAAGGGTTGACGCTAATAAAATTCCTACACTTGGTCGCGCAACTCAAGGCGTGCGTATTATTAAGCTGGACGACAAAGATGCCGTATCCTCCATAGCCTTTTTAAATGACGACGACAAAGAAGACGGTCAGTCCGAGAGCGAAAACGGTAAGTAATTTATCAAAATGATCGACAGCCTACAAACGCAACAAAAACAAAACGACTCCCCGCAAACGATTTTACAAGCACTAAAGTCGTCCAAAAATATCTTGATCATTATGGATTCACGGTTTGACTACGACGCTTTGGGATCGGTTTTATCCTTTAGTGACGCCTTGAAACAGTTAAAAATCCCGCATTCATGTATTTACGGCTACAACATTCCAGCAAAGCCAAAAGAATATTTTGACACCAGCCGAATTCAGGAAAATGTCGATCTTAAAACTTTTGATTACACTCCGTACGACTTGGTTGTATTTTTGGACAGCGGGACTTTGGAACATCACACCAAGGCAGGGGATTACAAATCACCAGACAAACCAACTTTAAATATAGACCATCACCTTGGTAACAATTTATACGGAACACTAAATTTTGTTGAGCAGAGGGCGTCAACCGGAAGTTTGTTGTACGACCTGTTTAATATTTGGGGTATCGAAATTGATCCCACAATGGCGGATTTTTTACTGGCTTCGTTATTAACGGATACCGGCTTGCTCCAGCTTGACAATGTAACACCTAAAGAATTAAGAATAATCGCCAACATTGTAGAAAAGGGAGGACGATATATCGATTTTATTCGCTTTCTAACTTCTAATGAGAGTCTAGACGAGCTGAAGGTAAAAGGCATTCTGTATTCCAATATTAAGGTTGAGTACAATAAGAAATTTGCTTATTCCATATTGCTTAAAGAGGATGTCGAAGCCAAAGGAATAAAGGAGCACGGCACAATATCAGCGGACACGATAAAAAACCTTAAAGATGTGGACTTTGTATTTGTCCTGGAAACCGATTTGTCATTTCCCGAGCACTGGCGGATTAGCTTACGCTCACACAACATGGAATACGATGTTCTTAGGATAGCAAAATCGTTTGGTGGCGGCGGACATAGGGTAGCGGCGGGTTGCAACATCCCGTTTTCGGAAGCTAAAACCGTGGAGGATGTGGTGGAAAAAATCTGGCAAGTCGCCCGTCATGACTCGTCATAACTAAAACGCCCTCCCAGCAGGCTTAATCGCACAAATCTCCTCCACAACCGCCAACCTGTCTTCACATTCACCAACGCGCGTACCCAATAAAACCCTGTCCTCTCGACTTTCTTTAATTTCCTTCATAAACGCATCTACTGCGTCGTACAACTTTGGTAAAAATGCCGTCCTATCGTCAAGCACATCTAATTTTTCCTCCAATTTAACTAGCTTCACGGAGTGGTCCGCAAGTATATTCCGTATATCCTTAAAATTCCTGTCGTGATCAGCAAGTGTGCTTCGTATATCTCTAAAATTCTTCTCATACTCTACCAATTTCTCTAAAACAAATATTTCAAAATTTTCCAGATGGTTATGGACGACTTTATTTGTCATAATAATAATCCCCTCTGTGGCGGACTAATAGATAGGGCTACTTCAACGGTCACTAACCGCTCCTCGTGATTATCAACCCGGTCTTTTAAAATAACCCTCTCATCACGATCAACCCTAAATCCACCACTTATTTTGTCCATCAAGTTGTAAATTTTAGGGACGGATTGCACCTGCTCCTTGATATAGTCCAAATCTAAACCAGATTTATATGCTTTAGCGTTTAGCGAGGTTAAATTATCATCAATCCCTGTAAGTCTTTTACTAACGCCCTCAAATCGTTTTTCAATAACTTCAAAACATTTATCGTGGGTATCTACTCTCTCCAACAACAGCTTAAGAGCTTGTGAATCAGTCAAATTTTTGTCTTTGTATTTTATTGACATACTTAAAATGCTCTCGCTGCAGGCTTAATTGCCAGAGCGGACTCAACCACCTCCAGCCTTTCCTCGTTATCTCTAACCCTGTGGGTTAAAAACAGGCGTTCCTCTCGGTCAACTTTAGAATCGCCGACAAGCTCCACCATAATGTCGTAAGTTTTTTTACCTCTAGCATCTATTTCATCCAAACGCTCCGTCAAGCCACCTACTTGTACCTTAACCGCTCTCATTTCCGAACCCAGACCCCCCACCTTTTCATCCAAACCTCCTACTTTTGCATCTAATCCACCTACCTTTTCATCTAGCCCTTCTAACTTTGCATCTATCCTCTTGATGTCGCTAGAAAACTCAATTAATTTCTCCAAAACAATGGTTTCAAAATTTTCTGGGTGGTTATGGACGACTTTCCTGCTCATAAAAGCAAGTTAGCACAACGAACCAAACCATGCAATATGTAATATTATGTTAAACCTACGGAAGTTGACGCGATGGGGAGAATTTCTAATTACAAAATTTTACCGTTTTTGAACGCTAACAAAAAAGATGGTGCGCCCGGAGGGAGTCGAACCCCCGACTTCAGCGTCCGCAACGCTGTGTTCTATCCACTGAACTACGAGCGCATATTTAAGTATTGACTATTATACCAGCTGGTGATAAATTGCGGGCGATATGAGCATTATTTCAGAAATCATTGGCATAATTTTTAAAAGTATTCTTGGCACCGTCATCGACGCTATAACCTTAAAATAGGGTAGGGCGACTCTGAAAAGTCGTCCAAAAAATGATAAAATAGTAGTGTGCAAAACGACCAAACCAAGTCGCCCATAGAGTTAGCCCGCGATATTATCCGCAAAAAACCCCAGCTTATTTGGTACTCCAAAAACTACGACGGCTTTGAGCTTTCTAGCATTGTGGAAGCAGTATTAAACTATGGAGATTGGGACGACTTTAAAGAGCTTATCGGCGCGATAGGAATTGAAGAAGTAGCCAAAACCTTTTACGAACATGCTTTTCGCCCAAGATGCAATTGCAAAAAGGAGGTTTTAGAATTTTTCGACGGGTTTTTTAAAAGTCAGGATACTGACGAACTACCAGATAAATCAAAAGGGCGAGATAAAGATCCCATGCTTACCCTTGTTGCGCTAAAAGCCCAAAGGTTTACAGATTTAAGTTCTTCTACACATAAAAAAGAGACCTTAAGGGGAACAAACGGTGAGATCTGGCGCACGGCAGTTGATGTGTATTTTGGTCTAGGTAAATATTCCTTGGGAGAAGTTTCAAAAAAGGCAAAAGAATTACTGGGCAATTATTTTAGCGAAAAAATATTCCGTATTTATTTACATAATTTAAAGCTTCCTAATACTGTAGAGGCAATTTCTCCCGTAGAACCCTACACTCTATCAGCAAAAATCATTAAGGAGCGACTCCGTAACCACAGCACCCAAATTTAATATGCGTGACTCCACCAACCATCCGCCAGTAGACAATTTACAGTACGAAAAATCTATATGGACAAAAGGAATTGGACTTATCGCTGGGATTGACGAGGTGGGCAGGGGAGCGCTGGCAGGACCGATGGTGGTTGGGGCGGTAATTCTTAGGCTGGACGACTTAAAACAACTTGCCCATTTTAATTGTCATGACGACAAAACACACCAAGACAGTTATAAAAACCAAACCGAACACGCCGAGTGGCCAACAAATAACGACATCTCATCAACCAACGAAGTCGACATCCAAAAAATCCAAATGTACCGTCAAATAAAGGATTCCAAACTTTTGTCGCCCAAAAAGAGGGAAGAGTTAAGTGCTTTTATAATAAAAAGCTGTCTGTGTTATAGCGTTTTTCAGATCGACAACAAAAACATAGACACGCATGGAATTTCCTCCTGCACCCAAAAAGCCTTTACCGGAGCCGTTAAATCTTTACAAATCCCGCCGGAACACATTTTAACAGACGCCTTTCCCATTAAAACTTTTCCGCAAGTCGTCCAAACAAATATTACATCGGGTGACAGACTTTCCATTACCATTTCCGCCGCGTCAATAATTGCTAAGGTTTTTAGGGACAAATTAATGTGCGACTTAGGAAACCAGCCCGAATACGCCGTGTACGACTTTGCTAAACACAAGGGCTACGGAACTAAATTACACCTACAAAAAATCGCACAGTACGGAATTTCAGAAGTCCATAGACGCACTTTTATCCATTAAATCTTGCTGTTAATTCAGAAAGTCGATAAGATATAAGGTGATATGGGATTAAGATTCGGAAAGCAAGCAGAATTATCGGAAGGTAGCGCAACCCGACAACCAGGAACCCTAGCACAACAAGCTATTGAGTTTCTAAAAAGGATACCTGCAGGACTACCGGAAACCGTCAGAAACGAGATTATCTGTACCAGGCAGTTAAAGGACGCTGTAACAGCATTAGGTGAAAAGGGTCGCTTATCTCTCGAGCAAGACAGTATGACCTGGATTGAAGTAAGGCCTGGTTCAGCCTCACGGTCGGAAGAATTCATCATCCTAAGGACAGAAGGACCATTAGGGAAAGTCGTAGGTCAGTATGTACGACCTGAAACATCGGATGGAAAGCGCGTAACCGTACTAACCGACATGAGTCCAGAACAAACCAGAGAGCTCGTTGGCGGGCTACATGATTACGCGCAAGGAAGTACAAGATCAGATCACGAAGGGTCACGCGAACCACAAGCGATTACTGCAGAAATTGCGAGCGAAAGTGCAAACGAACCAGACGCAAGTCGACCGCTAGTGGCTGAAGAAGTAATTAAGGAGGCTGAACACATTTTACAAGAAGCGTGGGAATGTAGTAGACAAAATCAAAACAGAACTGATGAAAGAGGTTATAGGCAGGTACCTGATTTAGACGGTTTTTCCAAAGACCCCCAAGTCACCCTACATGCTAACTTTGGCCAATTAATTTGATCCTTCTTTTGTCTTTTGTTGATCGCTATGGGGAAAATTTAGCTAAAGAGCTAAACCACATCCTTATGAAACTTTTTGTGGACATCCTTTAACTGACGGTTAGTTACATGGGTATAAATCTGCGTGGTGGACACATTAGAATGCCCCAAAAGCTCCTGAACACTCCGTAAATCCGCGCCCTCGCGCAATAAACCCGTAGCAAAGGTGTGGCGTAAAGTGTGGGGAGTGGCGTCAACCGCAATTCCCGCACGCAAGGCGTAACCCTTAACTAGACGCTCAACACTTCGCGGGGTTAACCGCAAGCTTTCACCCGTCGCGTCGTCTTTTGCCATTTTTTTACCCGAATACCGCAAAAATAACGGCACAAAATTATCCTTCCGTGTAGACAAATAACGACTTAACCAATCAATGGCGCTGGGACTTAAATACACCGTCCTAATCTTACGACCTTTACCCACAACTGCAAACTCACCAGTGTCCAAATTAATACTGTCCACATTTAAATTGCACAGCTCGCTAACCCGCAAACCCGTAGAAAACAAAACCTCCAACATGGTACGATCTCGCAGTCCACTAAGCTTATTTAAGTCCTGCACATCAAACAAGAACTTAAGTTGATCTTCTTCCAACACCTTTGGCACGCGCGGATCAGGCTTTCCCAAAGTTATCTGCTCTGGCGGTATAACATCCATCTTTTCCTCCACTATCATATATTTTAAAAACGACCTTATGGCAACCAAAAATGTGGTTTGGGTGGACCTCTTAAATTCTTGTTGCGACTTTGTGCTAATCCGCCGATTCAAATTAAGTCGATACTTTCTAATAAGTTCTGTGGTAATGTCCGCATGGTTAAGCTCCGATTTATTTAAAAAGCCTTTCATCCAGTCTACCAAGTCGCGCAAATAAAACGCATACATTTTTATGGTATTTTGCGACAAATTTCTTTCTACCTCACAATGTTCCAAATAGCGCAAAATGTATTTTTCCAAACCCTTTACGGCTGATGAAGATTCTTGGAGATGGTTTTGTGCCAAACTGACGACTTTATCCGGCTGGTGTGAATATATATCCGTAATGTTAGGCAGCTTTTCCATAAAATCAATTCCTAGGGCATCCTAGAGCCTTGTTGCTGTTTGTTATTGTCACCGCGCCACAGAATCAGTTTATTGACCTATGTACCATCGTTCAGGTCAACCATATGTCCAAATTTACCAACTGGCTCACCATTCAACATCCAGCAATTAACGACATTGTACACCATATCAAGAAAGACTGGCAGGGAACGATGCCGTAAAATGCGTGAATACGCTAAATAATCAGTTGCGAAGTAGCAGATATAACCAAGCAGAAAAACTTAATAGGGATGACTTTCTATTTAAGAATTTTTCCAGGTAATAACCGCGAAAAAATGACATTGTTTATTAAAGTTAAAATTTAAGGACGAAGTTGGACAGGGGAACTTGCCGAGTGACACCTACCAGATGTCGTATTATGTATATTTAACGACATTGTGACACGGAACGACGGGTTTAAGGGAAATTAGCAAATATAGTGACTTATGAAACAGGGGAGAAATAGATATCAAACTATTTAAAATAAATAAATATAATACACTGTGTGAGAAAGTTTATTACTAATTATTAAATCATCACAAACTCTGCAACCCATCCGTTTCCTAGGTCGGCAAAAGCGCGGGGATCCTATGCCAGTTTTCCACAATCAATCCTAGGAAATAATATATGACAAACCTACTTATGAAAAAGTATGACAGGGTTTTTTAGCAATCTAACCTATAGTATGACAATCTTCCTTGAGGTTATTAGAGCTGTTCTCCCCTGCCCTTTTAAGGTCGCACAGGTTTTATGGCTTAAAAACAACAAGAACAACAAAAAAGACTAGACAAATAATAAAGTAGTCGCGCAAATTCCTAACACTTATAGCGTTTTTAATATGTAACTGAATGTAACCAAGCCCAAGCAGAAACACCGAAGCTACAAAGATTCCCCGTAAAAATGACTCGGCAGGAAAAAACAGGGTTGAGAGGGTAGCCCAACCCGTAAGAACGGTAAAACTGGTTGACAGTATCAAAGTTTCAAAGGTAGAAAGCTTTCTACTATCTTTTTCGTACGACCAAACCCAGATATAATAGTAGTAGCAAGCAAAGGAAGTAAGACCAATTGCCACCACTTGTAGCAACGGTTGAATCTGAAGTCGCAGTAGACCGGTGAATAAAGACAGAGAAATGCCTAAGAGTACAATTTGTACCCAGTTAATGGCTACCCGGTAAACAGGGATGCTCTCTTCCCTACCCTTAACAACTAAAAGTACATTATTGAGTAAAAGAAGTGTATATAATAGACCAAGGTAGAACAAGCCTGCTCCAATTTTGATAACAATAGACAAATTTGGATAGTAGGTGTAAAAAAACACCAGTCCCAAAACAAGGAGTAGTGGCGTTAATCCAACAAATAACACAGATTTAATATCTTTTACTCCCCCGTCCAAGTATTGCACAAACACTGCACTCAAAACAGTCACTAGACCTACAATAACAATGTTAAGTGTTGTAAGATATGCAAAGGAAACTAGGGTCATCGACAGCAACACAAATCTAAGTTTTTTAATGTTAACTAGCTTTAACATAACCCCTCTACTTACTTAGCTACTTAATCCATAGATTGGATACTTCCACAAAGAACTTATTGTTACAGACATCACTTTCCCACTTGACTCTTTATCAAGTGACACAGCACCATGGCAACAGCGTCGTTTGCGTCATCGGGCTTTATTTTGTCAACCAGATTAAGCTTTTCCTGTACCGCGATCTGCATAGCCGATTTCTCCGCTCTACCGTAGCCCGTTAAAACCAATTTTGCCTGCAGGGCAGTATATTCGTAAATTTGCAGGTCGTACTCCGCGCCAACCAGCAAAGCCACTCCCCTAGCCTGGCCAACTGTCATGGCAGTCTTGGCGTTGGTGTTAAAAAAAAGTCGCTCAATTACCATTAGTTCCGGTTTGTACTTTTTGCAGAGTGATGTCAATTGCAAATAAATGTACCGTAGTCGTCTGGGCATCTCTAAATCTTTTCCCGTTGTCACTACGCCAGAAGTTAGTATCTTGGGTACACTTTTTCCACTAATACCGCCAGTAACCCCGCCGGTCCCGGTCGTCCGTAAAAAAGCGTAACCGGTGCTTGCAGTGCCGGGATCAATACCTAAAATAATCATAGGTTGGTTAAAAACTCGTCGGTAAATTTGGCGTTGTGGTAAACATCAGAAACATCATCGTGGTCGTCCAGGGCGTCCGCCAAAGCAACAATCGCCTGCGCCTTTCTGTCGTCCATAACATCAATTTCAAAAGAGGGCTTTTCCAAGTCGCCAAAGATATATGCCGTGCAACCCGCCCCTCCCATAGAACCACCATGCTTGTTAAAAATGTTTCTAATTTCCGCCACCGTCCTATTTTTATTATCCGTTAAAGCCTTAATGTAAAAAGCCACGCCTTCCGGACCAAAACCTTCGTACACCACCTCGTCAAAATGCGTACCCTCTCCCCCGCCGGAACCTTTTTGGACCGCTCTATCAATGTTATCTTTGGGCATACGCGCCTCTTTAGCCTTTTCTATTGCCATACGCAAGGAGGAGTTAGTTTCCGGATCGGCGCCTTTTTTGGCGGCCACGGTAATTGCCCGCGTTAATTTAGTAAATACTTGACTTTTTTTGGAGTCGTTAACGGCTTTGTCGCGCTTAATTGTTGACCATTTTGAATGCCCTGACATGCTGCAATGTTAGCACAAAAAATCGCTCTTGACATTGTAGCTGAATCTGATAAGTTTCTTAGGATGCAAAACGACTACGCGGATCTGGCACAAAAGGCGGTTAAGGCCGCAATGGCTTTAGATTGGGCTTTGGCGAGGGATCTGAATTTGGAAATCTTAAAGCAAGATGACAGTAATTTTGACGCTAAAAACCGGCTGGGCAAGGCATACTTGGAGCTACGCGACTTTACCAAGGCCAAAAAACTTTTTAGAGAGGTTTTAGCAGTTGACCCTATAAACCCTATTGCCAAGAGAAACTTAGAATTAGCCAAGGAGGAAAAACACAGCGTTGCGCCAAACGGCAAACAAGCATGCATCATTCAAGAACCGGCTACTTTTATCCAAAGTCCTGCGGAGATTGTGGCTAAGGGCTTTACCGCTTCAAAACTTCCCATGGGTGCAGAACTTGAGGTTAGGGTGTTTAGTCAGTTTGCAAAACTATTCTACCCATATAAAGACCAAAAAATTGAACTGGCGATTGTTACAGAGCCTACAGTAGTCAAAAAACTAAAAGCCGGCAAAGATTTGGGGGCAAGTTTGTGTGCGACTTATGTGAAGGGCGTGGACAAAGAAATTACGGTGCTAATTAACTCTACCCTACCCGTGTTTGAAGGTGAACGCCAGGAGCTAAAACCTTATACCAAGCGTGACTTTACGGACAGCGACAACGAGCCAGAGCCGGTGTTGGAGGAAAATTAACTTAAATATACTAATAATACTTGTTTGATAAATATCCAAATGTGTGGGACTATATTGGCGTGAGATGAAAGGTCATTGCGACCTTTAGTACGCTAACTTCTAATAAACCAAAGCGTGAGGCATCTCATAATACTACTGATTTTTCTTAACTTTTCGGTTCATAATCGAGAGGAACTTTTTCCCTGTTTTTGAATCAATTACAATTACGCGTACTTTTTTGGTCTTTTGGCGGCGTATTAGATATTACTCGGATTCGTCTAGATAAAGATAAAATTTTGCGACTAGTATCTGTTTAAGCAAAAAAATAAAGTATGCCCCAAAGGGTAGGTATTTAAACGAACTAATAGTCGTATTTCGCCAATTTAATCTTGTGGTAACAACCAATACTATGAGACAAATTTCCGTCAGTTCACTTATAAAAATACGCGAACTATTTCCGTCCTGTAATAGCAACAAAATCCCTATAATGTTAAAAAAATAAGTGAACTATGCTAGGAGTATAGTTTTAAGGTTGTCAGTATCATCTAAAAACACGTACATAAAAACTAATACATAAACGCTTAAATAGACACCCACATACATAAATAATCGAATGAATAAATAAGAGTGTAAATATATACTCAAACTCCCAAATACCCCCGCCCATTATTACCAATATTAGACAATAATACCCAAAGAAGTTAGGTCCACCACCGTTACTGTAATTACAGCCACCGTAGCCTATGATATTTACGAACTAAGGTAGTTCACTAATT
>CAZBAJ010000003.1:103422-106163 GCA_964490125.1 uncultured Candidatus Saccharibacteria bacterium | reverse complement strand
TTCCCCATTCGGACATCTCCGGGTATAACGCTTTTTGACAGCTTCCCGAAGCTTAACGCAGCCTGACGCGTCCTTCTTCGCCGCAAAAACCCAAGGCATCCTCCGTGTACATTAAGTTCTTTTTGTTACAGATAATCCGCCAGTGGCGGATACCTAAGACGATTTACATGAAATTTTTCATTCTTTCATCCCGCCAATGGCGGGATATACTGTCTTCTATTTGGTTTTCAAGGTTCTTTACGCTTGTTATGCGTTTGTCAAATTTGTCGACATTTTGTCTTGCAACTATTTGCCGACTTTTTGGTGGACCCGACGGGATTCGAACCCGTGACCTCTGCGATGCAAACGCAGCGCTCTACCAACTAAGCTACAGGCCCTAAGGCCTAGGTCCGTATATAGTACACTTTTTTTAGTCAACCAGCTAGCAAAACATATACTGCTAGACGACTCTATTTTTAATAAGTGAAGGTTTCAGAGCTTCGTATTCAATCCGCCTTAGGCGGAAGAAGGATGAACCTTTCCATTCCGTGGAGTGTAAGTTATCACTTGGGACTCGCCTTGTCAACATGTTGTACTTGCTTATTTTTTAAGCTTTAAAGCAAGAAGTACTTTTTCTAAAGTCTCCTGCGCTTCTTGTTGGACGACTTTATTACCCGCGTGCAAAATCTCCAGCACCTCATCCATTCGACCCTCGTAATGTCGGCGTTCTTCCCTAATTGGAGTCAAAAATGTGTTCAGAGCGACAAAAAGCTTGGTTTTAACTTCCACATCCCCAACTTTACCTGTTCGGTAGCGCGACTTTAAGTCGTCCACCTCACCCACATTAGGATTAAAAGCGTCATGATAAATAAATACGGGATTTCCCTCAACCGTGCCGGGATCCGTGGGATGCACACGCTTGGGATCGGTGTACATACTCATAATTTTGCGTTTAAGTTCGCTCTCGTCGTCGCTTAAATAAATTGCGTTGTTAAGCGACTTGGACATTTTAGCGTTACCGTCAATTCCGATCAATCTTTTTACTCGTCCTACCTTTCCTTGCACTTCTTTAAAGGTTTCTCCATACAGCTTATTAAACTTGCGGACAATTTCATTAGTTTGCTCTAAATGTGGCAGTTGATCCTCCCCCACAGGCACTAAATCGGCATTAACTGCCAAAATGTCCGCCGCCATTAAAATAGGAAAGTTAATAAAACCCAGACTGTAGTTGTCGCCCAAATTCTTGTCCCTAATTTCTTCTTTAATGGTGGGGTTGCGTAGGGCGCGGGCGTGCGACACTAACATGGTAAAAATAAGGGTCAAGGCGCTAATTTGCGGAACCGCCGAATCCTGGAAAAATACCGCTTTTTGGGGATCCACACCAACCGCCAGGTTGTCCAACAAGACATCTATAGTAGAGTCGGAAACGGTTTGGACATCATTAATGTACTTTGGATACGCCAGCGCATGGAGGTCGGCCAGAATTATGTAAGTTTTGTACTCATTCTGCAACTTTACGCGGTTTTCCAGAGAACCAACATAATGACCCAAATGAAGTCTACCTGTAGTATTGTCGCCTGTTAGAATTTTTTGCACGACTTGATTATACCTCGCTTTCGCTCGGTGCGACACTTCGTGTCTAAACAAGTGTACTTACATCTGCGAGACAAAAAGCGTGGCGGATGTCTTTGGCAAAACCTCAACATTTACCGTGTCGCCAACCTTAAGCTCGTCGTACTGCATCTTGGGAGATGCTACAGTGGGACCATTATAAATTGCGGCAATGAAGTCCTTGGTAACTGTAATATCCCCTCCTTCTGCTGTAAGCGCCGTAAGAACAATTTCTTGCGCGTCCACAGAAGAAATTTTATAGGAAAACTCTATCCTTTTGGGTTCTACTTTTGGCGTTTCTGTAACTAAAGCGCTACCTCCTCCATTATCAACAGGTCCGGAAGGCTTATTTGCCATAGAATTGTATAGGTAAAAAATACCCACACACAAAATTAGTACAACTACCAAAACTACCAAAATTTTTGGAAAGCTACTTGGTTTATTAGTTTCGTTCATCTTTACTCCTTTCAAAATTTAATTTGGGCAGGTAGGATCTACCCCAGTATAGAACAATCCTTGAGAATTTATAATTATTTTAGGGCAGTCTGCGGTACTGTCTGAATACCCTAAAGGTATCTCGCAAGACACGGGCGACGCTGGAGGACAGAGTACACTGCACATCTGCACAGTTACGGATGGAGGCGCTTGCCAACCTTGAGGACAGGTGTTTCCACAATTATCAATGCAGGTTTTACTTGTACAATTTTTTGTCCCGTTACCGCAAGCCGGTGGAGTAATACTACAAGCACCCCAATTATTGCATGTCCAAACCGCCTCGTTTTCGTGTGGAATACAGTCGGGTACACATACTCCGCCTGATAAAACATAACCAGAATTACAGGTGAACTCGCACTTAGGAGCACTTCCTGCGGGTGCGGAACAGGTAGCAACTAAAGCTTTAGCAGTATTAGCCGAAGGATCGTTATCCCCTGTACACATTGAGGCATTGGCAGGATTGTTACCTGTACAACAGTTGCAGGAGAAATTAGTACATGATCCCGAAGTACAATGTGAAGGATCACTACAGGATGCGTTGCAAGCCATGGATACGCATACCCCACCATCCAATCTGTAACCAGAATTACAGGTGAACTCGCACTTAGGAGCACTTCCTGCGGGTGCGGAACAGGTAGCAACTAAAGCTTTAGCAG